>NZ_JAMXBG010000002.1:0-385096 GCF_023913835.1 Pseudarthrobacter raffinosi
CCCGCCACCTGATCGCCGACGGTGCCGAATCCTTCCACCGCGTCCTGATCGATCCCCGCGATGGCGCACCGCTCGAGATCGGCCGGACCAGCTACCGGCTCACGAAAGCCCAACGCCAATGGCTCAGGTTGCGCGACGGGAAATGCCCGTTCCCCGGCTGCAGCAACCACTCCCTCGACAACGAAGCCGACCATATCCTCGCCTGGGGCCACGGCGGCACCAACGGGATCAGTAATCTCGGCCAGCCGTGCCACAAACACCACCGGCTCAGACACACCACCGCATGGAAACCCACCACCGCGGGCAAGAATGAACCACCCGGTTGGATCTCACCCACCGGACGGCACTACGCGAGCGAACACCCCGACTGGGAACCACCGACGTTGCCAGCACCGGAAACAACAGGAGCCTTATGCACCACGCCGCCTTAGCGCGGGCCATGTCGCGGGCTGGGTATTGAGGCGCAGCGTCAGCCGCGGAGTCCGACAAGCCGGAGTGCCACAGCCGCGCCGCAATAAACCGGCGTGCCACAGCCCGTCGCAATAAACATGCGGCCGGTGTCCGGCCGCGCCAGCTCGGTAGGGCCTCATGTGTCCGGCTGCCCAGCTCGGCAGGGCCTCAAGTGTCTGTGAGGATCCGCTCGCGCCTGTGGGGGGAGGAACGCAGAAACCCCCGCCGCTTTTGCAAGCGGCGGGGGTTTCATATGTGCCCTCGATTGGAATCGAACCAACGACCTTCTGCTCCGGAGGCAGACGCTCTATCCCCTGAGCTACGAGGGCAATTCAGGGATCCTGCCGTTGCCAGCGGGACGTCCTAGAGCTTAGCAGGAAGGTGCCTGCAAGGAAAAACGGCCCTGCTCAGTAGCCCGAAAAAGAGTCCACGTATACCCGGCGCGAGCCGGCCTTATGGGCTGCACGGCGCAGCGATGCGACGCTCGCAGGGGACCCGGAGATGTAGACAGCCCGGCCGGCAATGTCGGGAACGAGGGCCTTCAGGGAATCTCCGTCCAGACGGGCGCCAGCTGAAGCGCCCCCGGATTCCAGCGTCCCGGCATCGGTGATGAACGACGGCGGGACCGAACCGTCTGCGAGGCGTGCCAGGATGCGCGCCCCGGACGCCTGCAGCTCGGCAGTGTAGGCAATTTCGGCAGCGTTGCGCGCCAGCAGCAGGAGAACCACGTCCCGGTCCTGCGCGGCGCCGGAAGCCAGCTGCGCAAGATAGGGCGTGATACCGATGCCCGCGGCTATCAGGAGGACGGGGGCCCGGGGATCGCGGGGCAAGACAAAATCTCCGCCCACGGATGTGGCGGCCACCTCATCACCAGGCTTCAGGTCCAGCAGGACTTTCTTCGCCGCGGACAGGGGCTCCGCCGTCCGGACGCCAAACTTCACCGTCCCCGAACCGGGGGCGCTGGTCAAACTGAACACCCGGCGTCGGCCTTTACCGTCAGACTTGGCGTGCGGCAGATCCAGTTCCATGTACTGTCCCGGCACAAACCGGACGGGCCGGGACGGTTCAAAGGCGAACTCTGTGGTGCTGGGCGTCAGAGGGCGGGAGCCAGCGAACCGGAGCCTGAGCCCGCCGCGCTGGCCCACAAGGAACGCCAGCAGGTTGCCGACCAGCAGGGCCAGCTCCGGCGAGTTGGCGATGAAGCTGAAGTTGTACGGCACTGCGAACACCACACCAACCAGTGCGGCGAGCGCGAGCTGCTGCCAGCGGCGTGGAGCGAGGGTGAGCGGCTCCGTCAGCATAAAGCCGACGAAGAACAGCAGCGGCCGCTGCGCCAGGGCCTGCCAGAGTGCGCTGCCCAGGGTAAGCCCTGCCTGCAGCAGCTCAGCGCTCACAATTGATGTGGCAACCACAAGGAACACGGCCGCCATGAGCAACTTACGCGTCCGGTAGAGCACCAGGAGGACGCCCGGAACCAGCAGCCACAGCATGGCAGGCGTGGCGGCCCACCACGTTGCGATGTTCAGCCCCGTCAGCCCGGTGACAAACGCCCCGGCGGCGGCGGGGTTGAAGATGTGCCGGCCACGCCAGGCCAGCGCGTATTTCGAGGCGGAGGCCAGCACACAGGCCAAGGCCACTCCCGCCATATCCAGGGGCATAAAGGAGGGCCAGAAGAGGAAGTACAGGAGCAGGCCGGTGATCAGCGACGACTCGGAATGCGGGCGGACGTGGAAAAGGGCAGCCAGCCCTCGGTTGGACACGTAGGTCAGGCCAAGGCACAGCATCAAGTGCACCAGCATCTGCGGGATGCCGAAAGTGAGCCAGCCAAGGGCATTCAGCAGAAGGCTGTACGTGGCAAGGGCTGCCAGCACCAGCAGGATCAGCCGGTACATCGTGTACTTGCCCAGCAGGGTGTCCAGCCGGCCGGCAGTGAAAACGGCAGTTGCCTTGGGGGCGTCAACGGGGCTCATGAGAACAGTGTCCCTTCAAATCCGTCCGAGTAGGCAGCGCTTCCATCAGAAAAAACCGTCAGCCAGGAAAAATCGAAACTCCGTTCCAATTCTTTGCCCGGAACAAAGAACAGGGCGGTGGCCAGGGCATCGGCAACTACGGTGCTTTCTGCCATGGTCCACGTGGCTACCGCCGTACTGACGGGCAGCCCTGTTGCGCCATCGAGCACATGGTGCAGGCCGTCGCCCCACGCCCGTCTGTTTGAGGCTGACGCGCACAATGCGCCGCCTGCCAGCGGCACGGTCCCGATGGCCCTCGCCGGATCGTACGGGTGCTCCAACGCCACGGAGACCGGATCAGGCCCGCGGTGCAGCAGGTCGCCGCTGGCGTCAATCACGAAGGAGTCCACGCCGCAGGAGCGCAGCTCAATAGCGAGAAGGTCCACCAGCTGCCCCTTACCGGCGGCACCGATGTCCAGGACCAGGGGAGCGGTCGTGGTGAGCACGTTGCCGTCCCACGTCAGGACGTCCTCCCAGCGGGGTGCCGGAAGCGCGTTCCCTGCCGGCCGCAGGGAATAGGCGGCGTCGTACCCGAGGCGCTCCAGGCTGCCACCGATCAGCGGCGTCATTGCACCGCCGGTGACCTCATACAGCGAGCGGTACAGCCGGCCAAGGTCCGCCGCTTCCGGCGGCAGCTCATACCGCCCGGGCTGGCGGGCCATGGCACCGACGGTCGAATCGGACCTAAACCGGGACCAGTCGCCGTCGTACCGCTCCACCAAGGCGAGCAGCCGGGCACGGACGCTGGCGTCAAGCGGACGGGGGGTGGAGATTTCCCAACGGGTTCCGATCCCGTCGAAGCGGAAGTCCTCCGGGTCCGGCACGGCCTACTGGGCCTCGGCCTTGATCTTGTCCAGCGCCTGGTTGAAGCCGCCGCTGGTGAGCGAGGATCCTGCCACCTTGGAGACGTTGAGTTCGTCGATGCTCTTGCCCACAACCTGCGCTGCGATCCCGCCGGCGAATTCGCCCTGGAATTTCCGGGTGTTGGGGTTCGAGTGGTGCTGGGTGATGTTCACGGCCGTGACCGTGCCCGCGGCGAGCGTCAGCTCAACCCCCACGGTTTCGGTCCCGTTGGGGGAAACATAGGTGCCGTCAGCGCTGTAGGTGCCGTCCTGGTAGAGGGAGGCGCTGCTGGCCGGCGATGATGCCGTGCCGGAAGGGGCCGTCGTGGCGCCGGACGTGCTGTCGGAAGCCGCGGCGGGCACCGCGGGCGTGGCCGACGGCGCGCAGCCGGCCACCGTTCCAGCGAGGGACAGGCCGGCGATGCCGACGAAAACACTCTTGCGGACTGACGGTCTCATGATGGGGCTCGTTTCGTGGGCTGGGTGCTTGCGCTGTACTCAACGTCGGATTCAGCGTAATGGTTCACCCTGTGAATCAGCAGTGCGTCCGCTGTGAGGAAAAGTTGTGCGGAACCAGTCACGCACCACCCCCAAATTCGTCCCAGTGGCGGCCCCCGGTAGGCTAGAGGGGTGACTCCCGAAGAACTCTCCCTCGCCATATCCGCCTGCCTGAAAGACGCCGTCGCCGCCGGCGAAATCGCGCTTTCCGCATCAGCTGTCCCTGATGAGGTGCGCGTGGAGCGACCGAAGAACCGGGAACACGGCGACTGGGCCACCAGCATCGCCCTCCAGCTGTCCAAGCAGGCCGGCACCAACCCGCGCGAATTCGCCACCGTCCTGAGCGCCCGGCTGAAGTCCATCAACGGCGTCGCTGCCGTGGATATCGCTGGCCCCGGCTTCCTGAACATCACCGTGGACGCCGCCGCTGCGGGTGCCCTGGCGAAGGCCATCGTGGAAGCCGGACGTGACTACGGCACCACCACCACGCTCGCCGGCCACGTGGTGAACATGGAATTTGTGTCGGCGAACCCCACCGGTCCGCTGCACATCGGCCACACACGCTGGGCAGCCTTGGGCGATGCCATCGCACGTGTGCTGCGTGCTTCGGGCGCGGAGGTCACCGCCGAGTACTACATCAACGACGCCGGTTCGCAGATGAACGTGTTCGCAAACTCTGTTTACTCGCGGCTGCATGGACTTCCGGTGCCGGACGGCGGCTACCCGGGCCAGTACATCGCCGACCTCGGCCACGACGTCCTCACCCAGCACCCCGACATCCGCGAACTCACCGAGGTGGCGGCACTTCCTGTCATCCGCGCCGCCGCCTACAAGGCCCAGATGAAGGACATCAAGGACACCCTTGCCGATTTTGGCGTTGCGTTTGACGTCTACTTCTCAGAACAGGAACTGCACGACACCGGCCACATCGAAAATGCCGTCGCCCGCCTTCGCGAGCAGGGCCACGTGTTCGACGACGGCGGTGCGGTCTGGTTGCGCACCACCGACTTCGGGGACGACAAGGACCGCGTGATGATCCGCGCGAACGGTGAACCCACCTACTTTGCCGCGGACGCCGCGTACTACCTCTCCAAGAAGGACCGCGGCTTTACGGAAAAGATCTACCTCCTGGGCGCGGACCACCACGGTTACATCAACCGCCTCAAGGCCATTGCGGCCTGCGCGGGCGATGATCCCGAGGTGAACATCGAGGTGCTGATCGGCCAACTGGTGTCCGTTAACGGCGCCAAGCTGTCCAAGCGTGCCGGCAACATCATCGAGCTCAAGGACCTTATCGACTGGCTGGGCAAGGACGCCGTTCGTTATTCCCTGGCCCGCTTCCCGGCAGATTCCCCGCTCACCCTGGATCCCGATCTGCTGAAGAAGCACAGCAACGAGAACCCGGTGTTCTACGTCCAGTACGCCCACGCCCGGTCCCGCGGCACCGCCCGCAACGCTGTGGCTGCCGGCGTGGATCGGAGCGCGTTCGATGCTTCACTTCTGGATCACGCCACGGAAAACGAACTGCTCTCCTACCTGGGCAGCTACCCCTCGATTGTGGCCAAAGCCGCCGAACTGCGTGAACCCCACCGTGTGGCCCGCCATCTCGAGGTCATTGCCGGCGCCTACCACCGCTGGTACGACGCCTGCCGTGTTGCCCCGCAGGGCGACGAAGCCGTCACCGACGTCAACCGCACTCGCCTGTGGCTGAACGACGCCACCAGCCAGGTGCTGGCCAACGGACTGGATCTGCTGGGCGTGTCCGCACCGGAACGGATGTGAAACTGATGTCGGCACAGGAAACTTCGACGCAGAAGGTGTCAGCAGAGGACACCAACAGCGGATCCCCGCTGGCTCCCGAGTGGCTGGCCGTTCCCGCGGACCTGAATGCGCTCCACGAGCCCATGTGGGCGCAGGATGTGCGGAAGAACGACGCCGGTGAGCTCGCCATCGATGGCATCGCCGTCAGCGAGCTCAAGGCGCAGTTCGGCACGCCGCTCTTTGTGATGAGCGAGACAGACTTCCGGGCCCGCGCACGTTCCTTCAAGGACGCCTTTGATGCCGCGTTTGCCGACATCTGCGGGGGAGTGGACGTCTACTATGCTGGCAAGTCCTTCCTGTGCACAGCAGTAGCCGCCTGGGTGGCAGACGAAGGACTCCGGCTGGACACGTGTTCCGGCGGCGAGCTCGCGGTGGCGGCCCGGGCCGGCATCAAGGGCGAAAACCTGGGCCTGCACGGCAACAACAAATCCGACGCCGAGATCAACCGGGCGCTGGATATGAAGCTGGGACGAATTGTGGTGGACAGCCTCGATGAGCTGGACCGCGTTGCCAAAATCGCCTCGGGCCGCGGCGAAATTGCCAACGTTATGCTGCGCCTGACTCCCGGCGTCCACGCGCACACCCACGAGTTCATCGCCACCGCCCACGAGGACCAGAAGTTCGGTCTATCCATGGCCGGGGATACCACCGAGCAGGCCGGACTGTCAGCAGCGGAGGAGGCCGTGGCTGCGGCCACGGAATACGCCAGCATCGAACTGCTGGGCCTGCACTGCCACATCGGCTCGCAGATCTTCGAGCCGGACGGCTTTGAACTCGCCGCGCAGAAGCTCCTGCGCTTCCACGCTGCCATGCAGGAAAAGTACTCCATCGTGATGCCCGAGCTGGACCTCGGCGGCGGCTACGGCATTGCCTATACCCCGGTGGACACCCCGCGCCCCGCAGCTGACGTCGCGCAGGCGATGGCCGCCGTCGTGCGTTCCACGTGTGCTGAGCTGGGTATAACTGCTCCCCGGATTTCGATCGAACCCGGACGCGCGATTGTCGGCAGCACCACCTTCACGTTGTACGAGGTGGGTACCCTGAAAACTGTCCGCGTCGACGCGCCGGGCGATTCAGAGGCCAACGAGAACGTTACGCATCCGCGCCGCTATGTGTCAGTGGACGGAGGCATGAGCGATAACGCCCGCCCGGTGCTCTACGACGCGGATTATTCGGCGATTCTGGCCTCACGCACGTCCGCCGCGTCCCCGCAGCTGTCCCGCGTAGTGGGCAAACATTGCGAGAGCGGCGACATAGTTGTTAGAGATGTATATCTGCCCGAGGACGTGGCAGCCGGTGATCTGCTTGCTGTACCGGGGACCGGCGCCTATTGCTGGGCCCTGTCAAGCAACTACAACTATCTGGCCCGGCCGGGCGTTGTCGCGGTGCGCGGCGGATCTGCCCGGCTGATTGTCCGCGGGGAAACCGAAGAAGATCTGCTTAACCGCGACATGGGAGTGCCGAATGACTGAATTGCGAACCCTGAAAGTAGCCCTGCTGGGCTGTGGCAACGTTGGGGCCCAGGTTGCGCGGATTCTCATTGAGGACGCCGACGCCCTTGCCGCCCGTACCGGGGCCCGCCTGCAGCTCAGCGGCATCGCGGTGCGCAACGTCAATGCCAAGCGGGATGTGGACCTGCCGCAGGACCTCTTCACCACCGACGCCGACACCCTGGTCAAGGACGCCGACCTGGTGATCGAGCTTATGGGCGGGATCGAGCCTGCCCGCACGCTGATCCTCTCCGCGCTGCGCAACGGCGCCTGTGTAGTCACCGGCAACAAAGCCCTGCTCGCCCAGGACGGCCCCACTCTCTACGAAGAGGCGGACAAGGCCGGCGTGCAGCTGTCCTACGAGGCCGCCGTAGCCGGTGCCATCCCCATCCTGCGCCCCATCCGGGACAGTCTGGCCGGCGACCGCATTACCCGCGTGCTGGGTATCGTCAACGGCACCACCAACTTCATCCTGGACCAGATGGACTCCACCGGCGCGCAGTTCGCTGACGCCCTCGCCGAGGCCCAGCGCCTTGGCTACGCCGAAGCTGACCCCACCGCCGATATCGAAGGCCACGACGCCGCCTCCAAGGCCGCCATTCTCGCGTCGCTGTCCTTCCACACCCGCTTCGCCCTGGAGAACGTCCACTGCGAAGGCATCACGTCCGTCAGCGCGGCGGACATCGCTGCAGCCAAGGACGCCGGATTTGTCATCAAACTGCTGGCCATTGCCGAAAAGCTCACGGATGCCGACGGCGGCGAAGGCGTTTCCGTGCGCGTGCACCCCACGCTGCTGCCGCGCGAGCACCCGCTGGCCGCCGTTCGTGGCGCGTTCAATGCGGTCTTCATCGAGGCGGAAAACGCCGGCGAGCTGATGTTCTACGGCCAGGGTGCCGGCGGAACCCCGACGGCGTCCGCCGTCCTGGGTGACCTTGTCTCGGCCGCCCGCCGCATTGTGCTGGGCGGCCCGGGACGCACGGAGACCACCACCGGCCACGTCCCGGCCCTGCCCATCGCCTCAGCCATCACCAGCTACTACATCGGCCTGGACGTCGCTGACCAGCCCGGCGTGCTGGCCCGGATCGCCCAGCTCTTTGCGGAGCACGGCGTGTCCATCGAAATCATGCGGCAGACCATCCACCGGGACGCAGAGTCCAACGTGGAGTCTGCCGAACTGCGGATCGTTACCCACCGCGCATCAGAGGCTGCCCTCGCAGCCACCGTCGAGGCCGTCAAAGGCCTGGACGTCATCAATTCAGTGACATCCGTTCTGCGGGTAGAAGGAGTCTAAGTGGCTCACCAATGGCGCGGCGTTATCCGCGAATACGCTGACCGGCTGCCCGTAACGGAATCCACCAGGGTCATCACGCTGGGCGAAGGCGGCACTCCGCTGGTCCACGCGCAGAAGCTCTCCGAGCTCACCGGTTCCACGGTGTACCTAAAGGTCGAGGGGATGAACCCCACCGGTTCGTTCAAGGACCGCGGCATGACCATGGCCATGACGGCCGCCGTCGCGTCCGGCGCCAAGGCCGTCGTGTGCGCGTCAACCGGCAACACCTCAGCGTCCGCCGCGGCCTACGCCACGGCAGCGGGACTGAAATGCGCTGTGCTGGTCCCCGAAGGCAAGATCTCCATGGGCAAGCTGAGCCAGGCCATCGCGCACGGCGCCACGCTGCTCCAGGTGGACGGCAACTTCGATAACTGCCTGGACATTGCACGGAAGCTGGGGGAGTCCTACCCGGTGTTCCTGGTCAACTCCGTGAACCCGGCCCGCATCCAGGGCCAGAAGACGGGCGCGTTTGAGATTGTTGATTCGCTCGGCGATGCTCCGGACATCCACGTCCTGCCCGTAGGCAACGCCGGCAACATCACGGCGTACTGGAAGGGCTACAAGGAGTACTCGGCGCCGTTCGAATCCGACACGGCCGGAACCTTGCCCGCCGTATCCACCAAAACCCCCCAGATGTGGGGCTTCCAGGCCGCCGGCGCGGCACCGTTCGTGGCAGGGCACCCCATCACGGAACCGGACACCATCGCCACTGCCATCCGGATCGGCAACCCGGCGTCCTGGGACGGTGCCATCGCGGCACGTGACGAGTCCGGCGGATTCATCGACGCCGTGACTGACGAACAGATCCTGGATGCCCACCGCTGGCTGTCCGCCCGCGAAGGCGTTTTTGTGGAGCCCGGCTCCGCCGCCGGTGTGGCCGGACTGCTCAAGAAGCACGCCGCCGGTGAAGTTCCGACCGGCAAGACCATCGTCATCACCGTGACCGGCCACGGCCTCAAGGACCCCCAGTGGGCCCTCCGGACCGAGGACGGCAGTGAAGTGCAGCCGGTCAAGGTCTCAAACGATGTCGTGACAGTCGCAGCTGAACTGGGACTGGAAGAAAAGTAGCCTTGGAAACCACCTCGCCCACCGCCGTTGACCTGCCCGTCATCGAAGCAGGCCAGCGCGTCACCGTCAGGGTCCCGGCCACCAGCGCAAACCTCGGACCGGGTTACGACAGCCTGGGCCTCGCCCTGGCACTGCACGACACCCTGACGGTGGAAAGCCTCGAATCCGCTGAGCTCGTCTTCGAGCTCAGCGGTGAGGGGGCGGACACGCTGCCGCAGGACGCCAGCCACCTGGTGGTCAGGGCGATGGAGGCTGCCTTTTCCCGGCTTGGTTACCGGCACGGCGGCCTCAGGATCACGGCGACGAACGTCAACCCCCATGGCCGGGGCCTGGGATCATCGGCGTCGGCAGTGGTGGCGGCCGTCTCGGCCGCCAATGCCATGGTGCCCGAAGCGGCGCGTCGCGGGCGGGACTGGATCCTGCAGTTGACCAGCGAGATGGAAGGCCATCCGGACAACGTCGCGCCCGCGATTTTCGGCGGACTGGCGCTGTCATGGCAGGACAGTGACCGGTACAGCAGCACGTGCGCTTCCGTGGCCGGTTCCGTGATTCCCATCGTGGCCGTCCCCGATTTTGAATTGTCCACCGAGGCCGCGCGCGCCCTGCTGCCGGCGTCTGTGGGCCATCATGCGGCGGCCATGAACTCCGGACGGGCTGCGCTGCTGATCCATGCGCTGACCCAGAAGCCCGAGTTCCTGCACGCCGGCACCGAGGATTACCTGCACCAGAGCTACCGGGCCGAGGCGATGCGGCCCAGCGCGTCCCTCATCAGGGCACTGCGCAACGCGGGCCACGCGGCAGTGGTTTCGGGTGCCGGACCTACGGTCCTGGTTCTCGCCGACGGCGAAGCCGAAGCCGCCGAGGTCCTTGGGTTTATTGAGTCCTTTACAGAGGCGAACACGCCGGGCATCGGCTGGCGCGTGCTAAAGCTGGCAGTGGACGTCGAAGGTGCTAAGGTGGACTTGCACCGGCGGTAATTCCGCCTATCTGATCGGCAGCTGCATTCAGTTGTTAGTGATCTCCTACTGCGCAATATTTTCCGGTGCCGCCTGCTTGGTCTGTCGCAGGAATCTGCAGCTGAATTGTCTGCCCCTGAATAGTCAGCCCAGCGCCCCGCCATTAATCGGTGCGTGAGGTGAATCAGTATCCGGCCCTGCTGGCCGAAATCCAACCGGCAAGACCGAAAATGCGGCTGCAGATCTGAACTGCAGCCCAGATCAAATCATCGCGTCCAGCTCCCAGTCTGGACGCCGTCGAGGGGGAAGGATCCTTCGTGACCGAAACCACTGAGCTGTCTTCAGCTGTGGAACCATCAACTTCTGCTGCCGGATCGTCAACGGCCGTACCCGCCAAGAGCAGTGGCCTCGCCGGCCTCAAGCTCGCCCAGCTGCAGGCACTTGCCAGCCAGCTGGGGATTTCCGGTGGATCCCGCATGCGTAAGGGGGATCTGGTGACCGCCATTTCCGCCCATCGCGCAGGCACGTCAGCCAGCAAGGCCCCGGCCAAGGCTGCCGAGAAGGCGACCGAAAACCACGTAGCCCCGGCCGCTACCGTACCGGTGGCTGCCGCCAGCGAAACCTCGGAGGCCCCGGCCACTGAGGGGACCCGTGCCCGTGGCCGTGGACGCAGCCGCCGCGCTGTCAGTGACGGAGTAGTTGCGGCCCCCGCCGCGGCAACGGCCATTGAAGCTCCGGCCGCCGCGCCCGTTGAGGCTCCGGCGTCAGCGCCCGTTGAGGCCGGCGCAGCAGCTGAGGGCGAACGCCGCCAGCCGCGCACCCGGAACCGGCGCCGCGGCGATGCGGCCGCCATGTCAACGCAGGCAGAAGCCACTGAGGCTCCGGCCGAGCAGCCCGCCGCTGAGCAGCGCCAGGCTGACCGCACCGAAACCCAGCGTGCCGATTCCCAGCGCACGGAAACCCAGGGCGCCGAATCCGGCGACAGCCAGCGTGCTGACCGCCGCGAGAGCGGCCGCACCCGTGGCGCCCGCGACACCACGGCCCGTGACAGCACAGCCCGTGAAACCACGGCTCGTGAAACCACCGCCCGCGAGACCACCGATGGTGGCCGCGACAACGCAGGCAACCGTGACTCCGGCCAGCGTGACGGCGCCCGTCGCGATGACAGCCGCGATAACGACGATTCCGACGGCGGCAGCCGCCGCAACCGCCGCAACCGCCGCGACCGGAACGACCGCAATGACCGCTCCGGCGGCCAGGGTGGCCAGGACAGCCGGGACAACTCCCGCAACGACCGCTTCCGCGACCGCAACGACCGCCGTCGGGGACGCACCCAGGGACCGGACGTCGACGACGTCGAGGTCACCGAGGACGACGTCCTGCTGCCCGTCGCTGGCATCCTGGACGTGCTGGAGAACTACGCGTTCATCCGCACCTCCGGTTACCTGCCGGGTCCGAACGACGTTTACGTCTCCCTCGCCCAGGTCAAGAAGTACAACCTGCGCAAGGGCGACGCCTGCGTCGGTGCCATTCGTGCACCGCGTGAAGGCGAAGACCGCAGCCAGCAGACCGCCCGCCAGAAATTCAACGCCCTGGTCCGCGTCACCTCCGTCAACGGAAAGACGCCGGAAGAGCTCAAGGACCGCGTCGAATTCGCCAAGCTGGTTCCGCTGTACCCGTCCGAGCGCCTGCGCCTTGAGACGGATCCCAAGAAGATCGGCCCCCGCGTCATCGACCTGGTCGCCCCGATCGGCAAGGGCCAGCGTGGCCTGATCGTCTCCCCGCCGAAGGCCGGCAAGACGCTCATCCTGCAGTCCATCGCTAACGCCATCACCATCAATAATCCTGAGGTCCACCTCATGATGGTGCTCGTTGACGAGCGTCCCGAAGAAGTCACGGACATGCAGCGCACTGTCAAGGGTGAGGTTATTGCCTCCACCTTCGACCGTCCGGCCGATGACCACACCACCGTGGCCGAGCTCTCCATCGAACGCGCCAAGCGCTTGGTGGAAATGGGCATGGACGTGGTGGTCCTCCTGGACTCCATGACCCGCCTGGGCCGCGCCTACAACCTGGCAGCACCGGCCTCCGGCCGTATCCTGTCCGGTGGCGTCGACTCCGCCGCGCTGTACCCGCCGAAGCGTTTCTTCGGTGCAGCCCGCAACATCGAAAACGGAGGCTCGCTGACCATCCTGGCAACCGCCCTCGTGGAGACCGGTTCCAAGATGGACGAGGTCATCTTCGAAGAGTTCAAGGGCACCGGCAACATGGAGCTCCGCCTGTCCCGCCAGCTGGCGGACAAACGCATCTTCCCGGCCGTGGACGTCAACGCGTCCGGCACACGCCGCGAAGAGAACCTGCTTTCCCCCGAGGAAGTCAAGATCATGTGGAAGCTGCGGCGCGTCCTTTCCGGACTCGAAACGCAGCAGAGCCTTGAGCTGCTGACCAACAAGATCCGGGAGACCGGGAGCAACGTCGAGTTCCTCATGCAGGTCCAGAAGACAACGCTTGGTGCGAAGTCGGATAACGACAAGTAGCTACGCTCACCGCTCAAAATATGCCGGCCCTTTGGCCGGCATATTTTGAGCGGTTCGTCGTTAAGTCTCGTGAAACTAGACTTGTAAGAGTCGAAAGAGGTTTTGAAAATGTTTGAGTCCGTACAGGGCCTGCTTGATGAGCATGATGCTATCCAGGCGCAGCTTGGTGATCCTGCTGTCTATGCTGACCAGCGGCTGGCCCGGAAGCTGGGGCGGCGTTCTGCGCAGCTCAATGGCATCGTGGAGGCATACAACAAGTGGCATGCCCTGGAGGACGACCTCGCCGCTGCGAAGGAAATGGCCTCGGAGGACCCTGAGTTTGCTGCCGAGGTTCCCGTGCTGGAAGAAGCGCTGGAGCAGGCTTCTGCGAAGCTGCGCAGGCTCCTCATTCCGCGGGACCCCGACGACGCCCGCAACGTGATCCTGGAGGTCAAAGGCGGCGAAGGCGGCGACGAAGCCGCGCTCTTCGCCGGCGACCTCCTGCGGATGTACACCCGGTACGCGGAATCACGCGGCTGGAAGACTGAACTCATCTCGGCCAACGAATCCGATCTCGGTGGCTACAAGGACGTCCAGATGGCCGTCAAGGGCAACTCGAACGATCCTGCCGAGGGCGTCTACGCACGGCTCAAGTTCGAAGGCGGCGTCCACCGCGTGCAGCGTGTGCCCGTCACCGAATCCCAGGGCCGCATCCACACCTCTGCCGCCGGCGTCCTGGTCCTTCCCGAAGTTGACGAGCCCGAAGAGCTGGACATCAACCAGAACGACCTCAAGATCGACGTCTACCGCTCGTCGGGTCCCGGTGGCCAGTCCGTGAACACTACGGACTCCGCTGTCCGTATCACGCACCTTCCCACCGGCATCGTGGTGGCCATGCAGAACGAGAAATCCCAGCTGCAGAACCGCGAAGCCGGCATGCGCGTGCTCCGCGCCCGCATTCTGGCGCACCAGCAGGAAATCATCGACGCCGAGAACTCGGCCCAGCGTAAATCCCAGATCCGCACCATGGACCGTTCTGAGCGCATCCGCACGTACAACTACCCGGAAAACCGGATCGCGGACCACCGCACCGGCTACAAGGCCTACAACCTGGACCAGGTCATGAACGGGGACCTGGAACCGGTCATCCAGTCCGCCATCGAGATGGACGAACAGGCACGCCTGGACGCCATCGGCGACTAGCCGCCGGCACCCATGACACTCGGGTCTGGGCAGTCCCTCGCGGCTGCCGTCAGCGAGGCCACGGTGATCCTCCGGGACGCCGGGGTCCCCAGCCCCCGCGTCGACGCGGAACTCCTGGCGGACCACCTGCTTGGTGTGGGGCTCGGGAGGCTCCGGGCGATGATGCTGGGGGACACTCCAGCGCCTGTTGGCTATGCCGAACTTGTCGCTGAACGGGCCCAACGGATCCCGCTGCAGCACATCACCGGAGTGGCGCACTTCAGGTATCTGGAGCTCGCCGTCGGGCCGGGGGTTTTTATCCCCCGGCCGGAAACAGAGTCCGTTGTGCAGCTGGTCATCGACCACGTCAAGGGGATGGCACACCCGCGGATTGTTGACCTGGGCACGGGCTCGGGCGCAATAGCCGGCTCCATCGCCCACGAGGTGCCCGGCGCTGAAGTCCACGCCGTGGAATACAGTCCGTTCGCGCACGCGTGGGCGGCCCGGAACCTGGCGCCCCTGGGCGTCAAGCTGGTGCTGGGGGACCTCCGCGACGCGCTGCCGGAACTTAACGGAACCTTCGACGTCGTAATCTCCAACCCGCCCTACATTCCCGCCGAAGCCATCCCGAATGAACCCGAAGTTGCCCTGCACGATCCTCCCGAAGCCCTGTACGGCGGGGGAGCGGACGGCATGGAACTTCCGACGGCGGCGGCCGCCTCGGCTGCCCGGCTGCTGGTTCCCGGCGGCTACTTCGTGATGGAACACGCGGAAGTCCAGGCCGGCTGGATCGCCGGCATGATGCAGCGGACGGGTGCTTGGCGGGAGATCACCACGCACCTGGACCTCAACGGCAAGGAACGCGCCACGAGCGCCGTCCTTGCCGGTCCGCACCACGAGTGATGAAAGAATAGGCCAGTGACCACAACCTACAACTGCACGTCCGAGGATCAGCGCGCCCTTGGCCTGGAGCATGCCCAGCGTGCCATCAGCGAAAAGAAGTGCGTGGTGTTCCCCACGGACACGGTCTACGGAATTGCCGCCGACGCCTTTTCGCCGCAGGCCGTCACCATGCTGTTGGCCTCCAAAGGGCGCAGCCGCACCATGCCGCCGCCGGTACTGATTCCCCGGATCAACGCGCTGGACGGCCTGGCCACAGATGTTTCCGCTGATGCCCGCAAGCTCGCCGAGGCGTTCTGGCCGGGGGGACTGACCCTGATTCTGCACGCCCAGCCGTCACTGGACTGGGACCTGGGTGAGACCCAGGGAACGGTGGCCCTGCGTATGCCCGCCGACGAGGTGGCCCAGGAACTCCTGACGCTGACCGGTCCGCTGGCCGTTTCCTCCGCCAACCGGACCGGCCAGCCGCCGGCACAGACCGCCGCGGAGGCACGTGCCCAGCTCGCGGAGTCCGTGGAGGTCTACCTCGAAGGCGGTTTCCGGCCTGTGGAAGGAACTGACGCCGTGCCCTCCACAATCGTGGATGCCACCGGGACGCTGCTGCGCGTGGTGCGCAACGGCGCTGTGTCCCTGGAGCAACTCCGGGCGCACGTTCCGGGCGTCTTGGGCCTGGGCGAGATTCCGATGGCTGAGCCCGAGGAAGAATCTGAAGAAGTCGCTCTGCCGGCCGAATCAGCCGCTGAAGGGCCGGCCGCTGAAGAGCCGGCCGCTGAAGAGCCGGCAGCTGAAAAAGCTGCCAACGAGCCGTCCGCGCCGGTTCGGGAGACTGACGGGTGAGCCTGGCACGCCAGCACATCCCCGTCCTGGGCGTGGACGCCACGCCGCTCAAGGTTGACGACCTGCTTGAGGTGCTGGCGGGGTTCGTCGCCGACGGGACCAAGCGGACCGTCGTCGGACATAACCTGCACAGTGTCACGCTGACACATTCCGACGCCGGCTTTCGTTCCGTTTATGAGGAGAGCGACGTGGTGCTCCTCGATGGGGCACCGGTGCTCTGGCTGTGGAGCCGGACGGGGAATGCCGTGGGGCCGGTCATGGAGTACCGGCTGGGTTCCACGGACTGGTTGCCGTCCCTGGGCAAGGTTGCCGGCCTGAAGCGGATTGCGGTGGTTGGCGCCGGCGCCGAGGCGAACGCCTTGGCTGTCGAAAAACTCCGGAGCATTGTTCCCGGTGCCACGATAGCGGGCCTGCCCGGCGAAGGCTGGAACGACGACGTCGAAACGGCCGCTGTGCGCTGGCTCGCGGAGCAGCAGCCCCAGCTCGTCCTGCTCGGGTTGGGAATGCCGCTGCAGGAATCAGTGCTGCAGCGCCAGCTCGACACGCTCCCGCCGGCCATCTACTGCACGGTGGGCGGCGCTATCGACCAGCTGGCCGGAATCCAGAAGCTTGCACCTCGATGGCTCGGGAGGCTCGGGCTTGAGTGGGCATGGCGCCTGCTGCTGCATCCCCGCCGCGTGGCGTACCGCGTGTTTGGCGAGCCGTGGGTGCTGCTGTGGCTGCTGGCCCGCCGCCGGCTGCGGCGCGTGTCCTAGAACTTCTGGTCCTCCAGCGGCGCGAAGCCCTTGGCACGCAGTCCCTTCGAGAAGGAACTTGCCCAGGCAAGCAGTCCCTTCAGGTCACGGCGCTGCGCAAAATAGCCAAGATAGCCGCCGACGTCGGCCACCAGCGACTTAACCCGGAAATAGCGCCGGATCAGGTACCCGCGGTTGCGGTAGTAGTAGTAACGTTTGAACGCCGAATCCGGCACGATCACATGCCATCGTGCACCAAAGACGTGCTTCGTCTCGGAAAACGCATGCGGGTGGGTGATGGCGGTGGTGGTCACCGTGCCGAACCGGATGCCCGCCTTGCGGAGGCGGATGGTGAAGTCCACCTCGTCGCCGCGGATGAAGAGGCGCATGTCCGGCAGGCCCACCTTGAAAAACACGTCGGACCTGATCAGGGCACCGTTGAAGAAGTGTCCGTCGTTGGGTAGGAAACCTACTTTTTCCAGTTCGGCCCGGTCATGGGTGACTTTCCCGTCCAGCCGGAAGAAGAAGGACAGCCGGTCGGGATGGCCGGGGGCAACCACCAGCGGGACCACGGCTTCAAGGTCGCGTGCCTCAGCCTCACGCAGCAGCGTGGCGAGGCATTCGGGATCTGCCGGCTCGGCGTCGTCGTCCATCATCCAGACCCATTTGGCTCCGCTGGCCACCGCCTTCAGCGCGGCGAGGGCAAAGCCGCCTGCCCCGCCGAGGTTCGCTTCGGAACGGACGTAATCAACATTTGGGTGCCGCGCGGCAACATCGCGTGCGGGGTCCGTGCCGCTGTCGACAAGGCAGATGGTGTCCACTGCCGCGGACTGCGCATTAATGGCGTCCAGCAGGACGGACAGCTCTTTATGACGGTTAAATGTCACGGCGGCAACTGCAACCCGGACGGTCATGGGGATTCCTTTCAGCATGGCCTTCAGGGGATTCCCCGCTCGCAATGCGCCAGTGTGGCGCGAAGCCATGGAGCCGTTGGCGCTAGTATCTTGACTAGAGTCCACTGTAATACAGCCCTGTAAGGCACCAAGCACTGCCTGCTGCGCGCCCGGCGACGGAGAAGTTTCATTTATCGAAAGTCAGATTCCCCGCCAGTGAGCCCATCGATCGAGGACCACCTGTTCGGGCCGCTGTCCATGCCTGTGCGCACCCGCAGGGTTGCGCCGCACACCGACGAAACGGCCGCTATCGCATGATTATGTACCTGCTTATGGGGCTGACGGCTGCCGTCGTGTCCTACGGAGCCACCTGGGGTGCCCGCGTCATCGGGCACCGGCTTGAACTCCACGCCCCCATCCGCAGCCGTGACATGCATACGACGCCGGTGTCCCGGCTGGGCGGGGTAGCCATCTTCCTCGGCGTGCTGGTGGCCCTCCTCGTGGCCAGCCAGTCCTTCTTCGTCAAGGACATCTACCGGAACAACTTCTCGCCGTGGGGCGTCCTGGCGGGCGCGGCCCTGATCGTGCTGGTGGGGATCGCGGATGACCTCCTGGATATCCGTTGGTGGGTGAAGCTCATCGGCCAGAGCGCCGCAGCCCTGGTGGTGGCCATTTGGGGCGTCCGGATGACCATCGTCCCGTGGGTTCCGGAGCCGATCTATCTGGAGAACGAACTGCTCCGCGTCGTGCTGACGGCCGGGCTCATCGTCACCACCATGAACGCCTTCAACTTCATTGACGGCCTCGACGGGCTGGCCGCCGGCGTGGCCATCATCGGCGGAACTGCCTTCTTCTTCACGGCGTACTGGGTGCACAGGAATGCCGTCCTGTTGGACTATTCGGACCTGGCCACCCTGCTCACCGCCGTCGTCGTTGGCAGTTGCATCGGCTTCCTGCCGCACAACTGGTTCCCGTCCAAGATCTTTATGGGCGATTCCGGTGCCATGCTGATCGGCCTGCTGATGGCAGCCGCCGGCATCGTCTCCACAGGCCAGATCACGTCAGGGCTGTACGACCGCGCCAACGGTATCTCCACAGTCATACCGATTCTGCTGCCCTTCGCCGTGCTGTTCCTGCCACTGCTTGACCTGGGCCTCGCCGTCGTCCGCCGGACAGCGCGGGGACGTTCGCCATGGTCCGCAGACCGCGGCCACCTCCACCACAAGCTGCTGGATATAGGTTACTCGCACCGGACGGCCGTGATCCTGATGTACCTCTGGACCGCCGTCCTGTCCTTCGGGGGATTGGCGTTTGCCGTCTTCCCTTGGCAAGTTGTATTGGCCGCCGACATCTTCGCCACGCTGGTCATGGGCCTGATTACGGCCTGGCCTTACCTGCGCCGCCACAGTGACCAGTCGCCGGCGTAACGGCGTTCGGAATTATTTCTATCTCGTGTAGAATTTAGGGGCAGCCTAAGCTGCCCCTCCACCCAGCCCCAGGGCGCCGACGATTGGGATCTTATGACCTCCAACGCCGAACCCGGACGTTCGTCCGGCAGCGGACCCGTTGGTGTTTCCGGTCCCGCGCGCTCGCTGTGGCTTCGCCTCCTCGCACTCAGTTCAGCTGCCGGTGCAGGCGCACTGATGCTGGCGGGCATCCCGGCTGTGATCCTGAACGGCCCCAGCGGCGTTCTGTCCAGTACTTTGGGCGGCCTCCTGGTGATGCTCTTCTTCGCCATTAGTCTTCTCGTGGGCCACTTCGTGGGGCGCAACAACCCCTCCGGTGCCATCGGAATGTTCGCGGCCACCTACTTTGTCAAGGTCGTGGGTTTCGCGGTTGTCCTGTTTGTGATCGGAGCACCTGCCTGGCTTCACGACCGATGGTTCCTGATTGGTGCCGTTGCCACTGTTGTCTTCTGGCAGGCTGCCGAAATCTATGGCTTCAGCAAGGCGCGCCTGCAGATTTACAACGACCCCGAGCCCAAGGAGCCGAACGATGCCTGATCGGAAACGAACAGCGAAAAACGGATCCTCCGTGCCCAAGAACGCTGCGCCCACGCCGGGGGTGTCGGCCGAAAACAACGACGGCGGATACAACGCCGGAATGGCCGTCTTTAGCTACATTATTGGCGGAATCATCGTCTGGAGTTTGATAGGGTGGGGTCTGGATTATCTGTGGGGAACCCGCTGGATCGTGCTCGCAGGCGCTCTGCTTGGAGCTCTCGGAGGTTTCTATCTTTCCCACATGCATGGCCTTACCAGTTCCAGAACCACGGCAGGTAAGAGCGGCGCAGACAGCGGCCCGTCCGCGGACGGAAACACAAATGCCAAATAATTTCACAGGGGGAGCTGCGGAGCACAATTCCGCGGGTCCTCGACCAACGCCCAATGATGGACACTGCAGAGAGGAAACGCGTTGATCGCGCTTGCGCTCCCGGCCCAAGATTCAGGAGAGTTCAATCCTCCTGGAATTGAAGAAATGCACCTGCCGGCAATCCTGCCGTGGGGGGTGGCTGACGGATTCTCCAAGCAGATGCTGCTGGTAATCCTGTCGGTCGTCATTATCGCCACATTCTTTCTGCTAGCTGCGCGGAAGCAGCAGCTTGTTCCCGGCAAGCTCCAGTTCGCTGGTGAAATGGCTTATGGCTTTGTCCGAAACGGCATTGCAAAAGACATTATCGGCGGCAAAGATTTCATGAAGTATGTCCCGCTGTTGTTCAGCCTTTTCTTCTTCATTCTGGTGAACAACATCTACGGCGCCATTCCCGTGATCCAGCTCCCAAGCTTCTCGCACGTTGGCGGCGCCTATGTCCTCGCGGGCATTGTGTACGTCACCTGGATTGCCATCGGCATCAAGAAGAATGGCCTGAAGTATTTCAAGCTGGCCACCGTGCCGTCCGGCGTCCCGGTCTACATTCTCCCGATTGTGATCCCGATCGAGATCATCTCGAACTTCCTGGTCCGGCCGGTCACACACAGCCTCCGTCTCTTTGCCACCATGCTGGCAGGACACTTGATCGTCATGATCGCCGGTTCCGGCATTGAGTTCCTGGTGATGCAGGAGAACATCCTGCTCAAGGGAACCTCCCTTCTGGTCATCGCCGGCGCAGTTGCCATGTACATGCTGGAAGCACTGATCATGGCCCTGCAGGCCTACGTCTTCACGCTGCTGACCGCCATTTACATCGAAGGCGCCCTGCACGCGGACAGCCACTAGGCACCCACAAACTTCCCCTCACGGGGATGAAGCAACCCAAACAACCTGCCACATAGATGGCATCTTGAAAGGAAGAAAAATGGAAGGCACCATCAACGGCTCCCTCAACCTCATCGGCTACGGACTGTCCGCAATCGGCGGTGGTATCGGTGTTGGCCTCGTGTTCGCTGCTTACATCAACGGCGTAGCACGTCAGCCGGAAGCCCAGCGCGTCCTGCAGCCGATCGCATTCCTCGGCCTCGCGCTGACTGAAGCCCTCGCCATCCTCGGCCTGGTCTTCGCTTTCGTTCTCTAGTCTGACTTCAGAACCAAGCGAACATCCAGAACCGAGTAGATAAGGACGGGTGAATTATGTATCAAACGATCATCTCAGCCGCCGTGGAAGGCGCCGAGGCGACCAACCCGCTCGTTCCCAACGTCTGGGAAATGGGCGTCGTTCTCGCCGGCTTTGCTGTCCTCATGTACATCGTGGTCAAGTTCGTTGTCCCGATGTTCGAGAAGACGTTTGCAGAGCGTGCCGAGGCCATTGAAGGTGGCATTGCCAAGGCAGAAAAGGCGCAGGCAGAGGCTTCTGCAGCACTCGAAGAGTACAAGCAGCAGCTGACCGATGCCCGTGCCGAGGCCAACCGCATCCGCGAGGAAGCCCGTGCAGAAGGCGCCCAGATCCTTGCAGATCTGAAGGAAAAGGCCGCCTCTGAGTCTGCCCGCATCACGGCCCAGGCACACGTGCAGATCGAATCGGAGCGCCAGGCCGCAGTTGTGTCTCTGCGCTCCGAGGTAGGCACGCTGGCCACCACGCTGGCAGGCCGCATCGTTGGCGAAGCACTCAACGATGACGAGCGTTCTGCCCGTGTGGTTGACCGCTTCCTGGCAGATCTGGAGAACCAGAACGCAGGTGCAGCTAAGTAATGTCAGGTGTATCGAGCGAATCGCTGACCACGGCGCTGACCCAACTGGAAGCAAAGCTTCCGTTGGCCTCGCTGCAGTTGGCTAAGGAACTCTTCGGAATCCTGGGAACGGTGGACAGCTCGGCTGGCTTGCGCCGCGCCCTGACTGACCCGTCCCGCACCGGTGACGAAAAGTCGGCGCTTGTCAGGCAGCTTGTTGGCGGAAAAGTCTCCGCTGAGGCTGCGGACATCGCGGGCGGACTGGCCAGTTCACGCTGGGCATCGGCCCGAGATATCGGCGATGCACTCGAGACGCTTGCCGCGACGGTGGTTATCGCCGTTGCTGAAAACAAGTCGGCCGTTTCTGCCTCCGGAATCTCTGGGCTGGAAGAGCTGGAGAACGATCTGTTCTCCTTCAACCAGGCCGTTGCCTCCAACCACGAGGTACAACGTGCTCTGTCTGAGCCGCAGGCCAGTGCTGCAGCGAAGACCGGGTTGGCGCAGAAGCTGCATCCCGGCGCAGGCGAGGAAGCAAAAGTCCTCATCGCGCAGGCAGTTTCCCAGCCCCGCGGCATCAAGCCGACGCGGCTCGTAGCCCGGTTCGCCGAGCTGGCAGCCAAACGGCAACAGCGCTGGATTGCAACGGTCAGCGTCACCCGTCCCTTGACGGAGACGCAGTTCGCTCGCCTCCAGGCAGGGCTTAATTCCCTGTACGGTCGCGAGCTCAAGATCAACATCACCGTTGATCCTGAACTGATCGGCGGAATCCGTGTCCAGGTGGGTGACGAAGTGCTCGACGCTTCGGTTATAACCCGGCTGGGACAGCTTCACCGCCAACTGGCCGGATAGCCGGACAAGCACAACTTAACGAAACGAAACCCCGGTCATCGTGAGCAACGATGATCACGAAAACAGGAGAGCAGGGACTGCAGATGGCCGAATTGACCATCAACGCCGACGACGTCCGTAATGCGTTGAACGAGTTCGCGGCGTCCTACGAACCCGGAAACGCTGAGCGCGTAGAGGTTGGCCGTGTAACAACCGCAGGTGACGGCATCGCCCGTGTTGAGGGCCTTCCCTCGGTCATGGCGAACGAGCTGCTTCGCTTTGAAGACGGCACACTGGGCCTGGCCCAGAACCTTGACGTCCGCGAGATCGGTGTCATCGTACTCGGTGACTTCACCGGAATCGAAGAAGGCCAGGAAGTCCACCGCACGGGTCAGGTTCTGTCCGTACCGGTAGGCGACGCCTTCCTCGGCCGCGTGGTTGACCCCTTGGGCCAGCCCATCGACGACCTCGGCGAAATCAAGGCCGAAACCACCCGTGCACTGGAACTCCAGGCGCCCGGCGTGACCCAGCGTAAGTCGGTTCACGAACCGATGCAGACCGGTCTGAAGGCTATCGACGCCATGATCCCGATCGGCCGCGGTCAGCGTCAGCTGATCATCGGTGACCGCCAGACCGGCAAGTCGGCTATCGCCATCGACACCATCATCAACCAGAAGGCCAACTGGGCTTCCGGCGATGTGACCAAGCAGGTGCGTTGCATCTATGTGGCAATCGGTCAGAAGGCATCCACCATCGCGGCTGTCCGTCAGACCCTCGAGGACAACGGCGCACTGGAGTACACCACCATTGTGGCTTCCCCCGCGTCTGACCCGGCAGGCTTCAAGTACTTGGCACCGTACGCCGGTTCGGCCATCGGCCAGCACTGGATGTACGGCGGCAAGCACGTCCTCATCGTGTTCGATGACCTCTCCAAGCAGGCCGAGGCCTACCGTGCAGTTTCACTGCTGCTGCGCCGCCCGCCGGGACGCGAAGCCTACCCGGGCGACGTCTTCTACTTGCACTCCCGTCTGCTGGAGCGTTGTGCCAAGCTCTCCGACGAGCTCGGTGCCGGCTCGATGACCGGCCTGCCGCTCATCGAAACCAAGGCAAACGACGTCTCTGCCTACATCCCGACGAACGTGATCTCCATTACCGATGGCCAGATCTTCCTGCAGTCGGACCTCTTCAACGCCAACCAGCGTCCGGCCGTCGACGTGGGTGTCTCTGTGTCCCGCGTGGGTGGTGCTGCGCAGGTCAAGTCCATGAAGAAGGTCTCCGGTACTTTGAAGCTGGAACTGGCCCAGTACCGCGACATGCAGGCTTTCGCCATGTTCGCATCGGACCTCGATGCCGCATCGCGCCAGCAGCTGACCCGCGGCGCCCGCCTGATGGAACTGCTCAAGCAGGGCCAGTACTCACCGTTCCCGATCGAGAACCAGGTTGTGTCCATCTGGGCAGGTACCAACGGCCACCTCGACGAGGTTCCGGTTGAGGACATCAACCGCTTTGAGACCGAATTCCTGGAGCACCTCAAGCACAAGTCCTCCATCCTGACCACGCTGGCGCAGACCAACGTTATGGACGATGACACCGCTGAAGCACTGAAGACCGCGATTGTGGCCTTCAAAAAGGGCTTCTTCGGTGAAGGTGACAACCGCCTGGTAGGCGCCGGCCACGAGGAGCACGAAGCTATCTCGGAAGCCGATGTAGACCAGGAAAAGATCGTCAAGCAGAAGCGCTAGTTTCGCTGGCAGGGACTGTCGGAACCCCGAGGTTCCGGCAGTCCCGGCCACCGGGATCTTAGGAAAGGAAAAGTATGGGAGCCCAGATTCGGGTCTACCGCCAGAAGATCAGCTCGACCACGTCGATGCGCAAGATCTTCAAGGCGATGGAACTGATCGCTACCTCGCGCATTGGCAAGGCCCGCGCACGCGTAGCGGCTTCACTGCCTTACGCAAACGCGATTACGCGTGCCGTTTCTGCTGTTGCAAGCCAGAGCGAAATCGACCACCCGCTGGTCACCGAGCCGACGCAAATCCGCCGGGCAGCTGTTCTGGTTATCAGTGCAGACCGCGGCCTTGCAGGATCCTACTCGGCGACCGTGCTTAAGCAGGCGGTCGGTCTCACCGAGCTGCTCCACGAGGAGGGCAAAGAAGTCAAGACGTACGTGATGGGCCGCAAGGCTCAGGCGTACTTCGACTTCCGCAACCTTTCTTACGAGCGCGTGTGGACCGGCAACACTGACGCGCCGGAGTTTGGAACTGCACGTGAGGTCGGCGCGGCATTGCTCGAAGCCTTCGCTGCAGACTACGAAGAGGGCGGCGTAGACGAGATCCATGTCGTTTACACCCGCTTCAAGTCCATGGTGACGCAGGAGCCGACGGTTATCCGTCTTCTTCCGCTTGAGGTTGTCGAAGAGCAGGCGGCGTCCGAGTCGGACCTCCTGCCGCTCTACGAATTCGAGCCGGAAGCGGAGCAGGTTCTTGATGCCCTGCTCCCGCGCTACATCGAGTCACGCATTTTCGCCGCCATGTTGCAGGCAGCAGCTTCGGAGCTCGCTGCCCGCCAGCGGGCAATGAAGTCCGCCGGCGACAATGCCACGGACCTCATCAAGAAGTTCACGCGTCTGCGCAACACTGCCCGCCAGGCTGAAATTACGCAGGAGCTTTCCGAGATCGTGGCCGGTGCTGACGCGTTGAACGCGTCCTAGCCTCCACGAGCCCGGATCCAGCTGTACCTGCACCAAAGTAAACTTAACCCCTACGCCATCTACTGAGTGAAGTGAGAGAGATGACTGCCACTGCTACCGAACACGTAGCCGCGACGACCGGTGCTACCGGCCGTATTGCACGTGTTATTGGCCCGGTTGTCGACGTCGAATTCCCGGCTGACGCAATCCCCTCGATTTACAACGCCCTCACCACGGAGATTACCCTCAACGGTGAGACCAAGACGATCACGTTCGAGGTTGCCCTGCACCTCGGCGATAACGTCATTCGCGCCATCTCCCTGCAGGCAACCGACGGCCTGGTCCGCGGTACCGCTGTCGTGGACACCGGAGCCCCCATTTCCGTGCCGGTCGGCGACGTCGTCAAGGGACACATCTTCAACGTCCTCGGCCAGCCGCTTGACGTGGCTGAGTCGGAACTCGAGATCACCGAGCGCTGGCCCATCCACCGCAAGGCTCCGGCCTTCGCGACGCTTGAGGGTTCCACCGAGATGATGGAAACCGGCATCAAGGTCATTGACCTTCTCACCCCGTACATCAAGGGTGGAAAGATCGGCCTCTTCGGTGGCGCCGGCGTGGGCAAGACGGTTCTGATCCAGGAAATGATCACCCGTGTGGCTCGCAACTTCGGTGGTACCTCGGTATTCGCCGGTGTCGGCGAGCGTACCCGTGAAGGTAACGACCTCTGGGTTGAAATGGAAGAGGCTGGCGTCCTGAAGGACACCGCCCTTGTATTCGGCCAGATGGATGAGCCGCCGGGAACGCGTCTGCGTGTTGCACTGTCCGCTCTGACCATGGCGGAATACTTCCGCGATGTGCAGAACCAGGACGTGCTGCTCTTCATCGACAACATCTTCCGCTTCACCCAGGCAGGCTCCGAGGTTTCCACCCTCCTCGGCCGTATGCCTTCGGCCGTGGGCTACCAGCCCAACCTGGCAGACGAGATGGGTCTCCTCCAGGAGCGCATCACGTCCACCAAGGGCCACTCGATCACCTCGATGCAGGCCATCTACGTCCCCGCAGATGACTACACCGACCCGGCCCCGGCCACGACCTTCGCACACCTCGACGCAACCACGGAACTTTCCCGTGAAATTGCTTCCCGTGGTCTGTACCCGGCCGTTGACCCGCTGACGTCGACGTCCCGCATCCTGGACCCGCAGTACATCGGTCAGGACCACTACACCACGGCTGTCCGTGTGAAGCAGATCCTGCAGAAGAACAAGGAACTCCAGGACATCATCGCCATCCTCGGCGTTGACGAACTGTCGGAAGAGGACAAGATCGTCGTGTCGCGTGCACGCCGCATCCAGCAGTTCCTCTCCCAGAACACCTACACCGCCAAGCAGTTCACCGGCGTCGAAGGCTCCACCGTCACCATCAAGGACACGGTTGAAGGCTTCACCGCTATCTGCGACGGCGACTTCGACCACGTAGCCGAGCAGGCGTTCTTCAACGTCGGCGGCCTGGACGATGTCGAGCGCCAGTGGGCCAAGATCCAGGAACAGACCAAGTAGTATGGCTGAGCTTGAGGTTGAGATTGTCGCAGCGGATCACTTCGTGTGGTCTGGAGCGGCCAAGATGGTCAAGGCCCGCACCAGCGATGGTGAAATCGGAATCCTGCCCGGCCACTCGCCCCTGCTGGCGATCCTGGCCGAAGGTGAACTGGCCATCGAGCCGGTTTCCGGGAACCGCATTGCCGTGGCTGTTGACGGCGGATTCTTCTCCGTCGACAACAACCGCGTGGTGATTGTTGCTGACAACGCCCAACTGGGTGACGCGGCTACTGCTGGGATCCGCTAGCACGACCCTGATGGACGCTCCGACTTTTACGTTCATCTCCTTGGCAATCGTTTTCGGATTGCTGATTTTCGCACTGGGCCTTTCGGGGGTGCGCCGCTTCAATCTGCGGCGCGCCCTTGGCACAGTGGACGCCTCCATTTGCGTTGCTGGAAACAGCTGGCAGATGGGGGTTTGTCGTTATCAGGATAACGACCTTGAATGGTTCCGCCTGCTGTCACTGAGTGTGCGTCCCAAACATAAGTTCAAGCGCAGCTCCCTGGAGCTGCTGGGCCGCCGCAAGCCCACCGAGGCCGAGGCCGTGAAGGTCCAGCCCGACGTCGTGATTGTTGAACTGCGGTACGAAGACCAGGATTTGCGGCTGGCCATGAAATTCGATGCGTACGCGGGGCTGTCCTCCTGGCTGGAAGCCGGGCCGGTCATCGGCGTGGGTACCTGGCGCTAGCCACGTGGACTGGATTGCTGATATCCGGTTGACCGACGGACCGGTGTACTGGGCCGCCTGGGTCCTTGGTGCCGCCGCGGCTCTGTCCCTGATCTGGCCTCCGCGCGTCCTTGGCCGCCGCCGCTGGTTCCTCAGTGTTGCCGCCGCTGTTGCCGCAGCCGCCGCCGTGGTGCTCCTGGTCCATTGGATCCTTATCTATTGGGCCTCTGCCTTCCCCGAAGAACTGCCGTTCGACGTCTTGGCCTGGGTGTTCCCGGCCGTGGCCGCCCTCCTGCTGGTGTTGCTCCGGCTCCCCACGGCGTCGTGGCGCCGCCGTGCGCTCGATGTGCTCGCCCTCCTGGCCGTAGTGTTGCTGGCTGCGGTTCAGATCAACGCGTATTTCGGCCTCAACCGGACAGTTGCGGACCTGACAGGAACGGCGCTGAGCCGCATCCCGGCCCTGGAACAGGAGCTGATGCGCCAGCCGGACAGCCCTGCCACGCCCCTGGACGGATGGAAACCCTCCAATGAGATCCCTGCCGACGGCGTTGTTCGCACCGCATCCATTCCAGGAACGTCCTCGGGTCTCCAGGCACGCGACTCGTACATCTACCTGCCACCGGCCTACTTTGCTTCGAATCGTCCCAGCCTTCCGGTCCTGGTTCTGGTCCCCGGCCAGCCCGGCGGCCCTGCCGACTGGTTGACCGGCGGGTCGCTCCCGGCACGCATGGACACTTTCGCCGCCCGGCATGGGGGAGCGGCGCCTGTTGTTGTGGTGGTTGATCCCAACGGCAACCAGTCAGCGAACAATCTCTGCATGGACAGCGCCATCGCCAAGGCAGACACTTACCTCTCTGTCGATGTGCCGGCATGGATCTCGGGAACGTTGGACGTGGACTCCGACCACCGGCAATGGGCCATCGGCGGTTTCAGTTTTGGTGCCACCTGCGCAGTTCAGATGGCCACCCGCCACCCGGAGCTGTACACGGGTGTTCTCGCCTTTTCCAGCGAGAGCGAGCCTGCGCTGGCCAAGGAACGCCAGAAAACGGTTGATGCGGCCTTCCACGGCGACACCGCTGCCTTTGATGCCCAGATACCGCTGACGCTGTTGAAGGAGCGCAAATATCCTGGCAGCGTGGCGTATTTCGCGGCCGGGGCCACAGATGCGGAGTTCGTCGCAAATCTGCGGACCCTTGAGGCGGCGGCCCGCGGGGCAGGTCTCACCGTGGGCTCGGACGTGGTGGCTCACACCGGCCATTCGTGGGACGTGCTGACTCCCGGCATGGACAACGGGCTTGAGCTGCTGGCTGCTCACTGGGGGTGGGCGAAATGAGGGAAGCTGGCGAATCCCGTGCGCCGGCCCTGCTCTGGTCAGCCGTCCTGCTTCCGGCTGGCCGAAGAATGCGGGGCTACCTGCGGTCGGTGCCACTGACGCTCAGCATCCTCGGCATTTTCCTGTTGGTCGGGGCGGCAACCGGCAGCTTCCTCAGCGGACCGCCGGAAGAGCTTCTATCCCTCGCAGGCGTCAGCGCCCCTGGTCTGAAGGCTGGCAACTGGTGGGCACTGGTGACGTCACTGTTCTTTGCCACGAACCCGCTGGCCTACCTGGTGGCGTCCCTGATGATCCTGCTGCTGCTGGGCCTGGCCGAGAGGAACCTTGGGCCCCTTCAGACTGCGGCGTTTTTCCTCGGCGGCCAGTTTGTTGCTGTCACAGTCTTCCTGCTCCTGACCCAGTTGGCGAGGTATGCGGGAGACGGCTGGCTGGGGCTGATGGCCGACAATAGCCTGATCGGTCCCTACGCCGCTATCCTTGCGGCGTCGCTGGCCGCGAGCGGCAGGATCCCTGTTCTGTGGCGGCGCCGGTTGCGGACGGCGCTGCTCTCGGTGTCGCTCCTGCTGGTCCTGTATGTGGGGCATGCCGAGACCGTCATCGGCCTGGTAGGTGCAGCGGTGGGTCTCGCAGGCAGCTGGTGGAACCAGGGCGACCACGGCCAGCTTCATCCGCCCCGCTCGAGCGGCAGGGAAACCAGGAACCTGCTCGCCCTCACGGTGGCCGTGTTTGCCGTGGGACCCATTCTTACCGCCGTTGCCCGGACGCCCACCGGCCCGCTTGCGCTGCTCCGGGACGTGGTGTTGAACCCCATGCCCACATTGGGTCAGCTCGAAGCAAACTGTGGAACAACAGTGGTGGCATCCTGCCTGGAGGTGGGGCGGACGGGCTTCGCCGGACCCTTTGGCCTCGCCCTGGCAGTAGTGCCGGTGGTTCTGCTCCTCATCTGTGCTGACGGAATGCGCCGCGGCCGCCGCATGGCACTGCGCATCACATTGGCCCTTCAGCTGGCCGTCACGGCGATGGCCGCCGTCTACCTGGCCCTGTTCGCGCTGATCCCGCACTATCCCGCGCGGCCGCACACAGCCGCCATGGGTTCAGGTTTTGCCCACATCCTGCCTTTGGTGATCGTCCCACTGCTGCTGGCGGTCCTGCTCTGGGCTAACCGCCGCCAGTTCCGCGTCGAGACGATCCCTGCCGCCCGCCGTCGGCTCCTGGCGGTGGTCGGTGGCGTCTGGCTCCTCCTGGCCGCGAGCTACGCCCTGGCCTGGTTTGCCGCTGGGGGAATGACGCGCGACGGCGGCCTGCTGGGCTTGCTGGCCGAACTGTCCAGGCAGTATCTGCCGGTCCCACTGCCGAATCTCTACCACCGGGTGTTTGCTGAACGGAACGGGCTTGAGTCCCTGATCTTTGGATACTCCGGACCGGTCTTCTGGCTGGTTGCCCTGGCCGGCGTCTGGTCCGTGCTCCTGGGCCGGCATCATGGCAGCGATTCGGGCCACGACGACAGGGCCGCCGCGCGGAAGCTGTTGCACGAGGGCGGCGATTCACTGTCGTGGATGGCCCTCTGGGAGCCCAACCGGTACTGGTTCAGCCCGGATGCACGCGGCGCCGTCGCCTACCAGCTGCACGGCAGTGTTGCCCTGACGCTGGCCGGTCCCTTCGGTGCGGCAGACTCCCGTCAGCGGACTGCCGAAGGGTTTCTTTCCTACTGCGGCAACCGCGCGCTCATCCCGGCCTTCTACTCGTGCGATGACACGCTGTGGCCCCTGCTGCGGGACCGGGGCTTCCAGCGCGTGTCGGTAGCGCAGGAGACCAGGCTGTCCGTCCGGCAACTTGAATTCACGGGCAAGGAATGGCAGAACGTCAGGACTGCCCGCAACCGCGCCGCCAAGATGGGCGTCAAAGCCGTCTGGGGCACGTACCACGGGCTTCCGTCCGCCCTGCGTGCCCGGCTCAGCGAAGTGTCGGAGGAATGGGCGGCAGGAAAATCAGTTCCGGAAATGGGATTCACGCTGGGCGGCATGGATGAGCTGATGGACGACGAAGTGCTCTGCTGCCTGGCCGTGGACGGCGACGGCCACGTGCACGGGGTCACGAGCTGGTTGCCCGTTTACGACGGCGGGACGCTGGTCAGCCGCACTCTGGACGTTATGCGCCGGGGCGCTGACGGATTCCCCGGGGTGATGGAGTTCCTCATTGCTTCGGCGGTCCTGGAGTTGCGCGAATCCGTGGAGGTGATCTCGCTCTCCGGGTCCCCGCTCGCCAGCCGGCCCGGCGACGAAACGCCGGGGGAGCCGGTGCCGGCAGAGAACCTCGTCCGCATCCTCGATGTGGTGGGCCACGCCCTCGAACCGGTCTACGGATTCCGGTCCCTGGCGGCTTTCAAATCACGCTTCAAACCCGAGTACCGGACGCTTTACCTGTACTACCAGGATCCGCTGCAGTTGCCGGCGATCGGACGGGCGCTCACCCGGGCCTATTTGCCCGGCCTTTCGCTGCGGCAGGGGGCACGGCTGGTCCGGGGCCTGGTGGGCCAGGGAAGCTGATCCTCACAGCGGCCCGAACGATTTGCGACTGGAAAGTCACGGTGGACAAAGACATTGCGGACAAAGAAAAGATCCCCGGCACGGATGCCGGGGATCTTTTCTTCGCTGGAGGCCACACAGATGGCGGCCGCCGGGCGGGGGACTAGACCAGCGTTACGCCGGTAGCCTGGGGGCCCTTGGCACCCTGACCGATTTCGAACTGAACGCGCTGGTTCTCGTCGAGGGTCTTGAAGCCACCGGTCTGGATTTCCGAGTAGTGAACGAAGACATCGCCATCGGAGTCATCCGGGGTGATGAAGCCGAAGCCCTTTTCAGCGTTGAACCACTTGACGGTTCCCTGTGCCATTTATTTCTCCTCATTATGGAACTTGTCTAAGTCCGGCACACCTCGTGCCGGACTCGGTCACTCCGCGAGAAGAATCCTTCAATGCCGTTCCTGGGAACCTGCGCTGCAGGAGCTTCGCGCTCGCAACATGTCTTGCGAGCATGAAAAACACCTACACAAAGACTGGTCTAAGAATTTCACGCCGATTCCGTCAGGTCAACGGTCTTAACGGCCAATACGGCAAATTTTGCGGTATAAAACGGATGAATCCCCTTGTCAGGGGGTCGAAGGCGTCATCGGTGCGGATATCCGGCGTCAGAAAAGCGGAACTCGGCGTCAGAAAAGCGGATTGCGGGCCCTCAGAAAAGCCGGGAGTCGCTGTCGTCCACACCGCGCATGGCGTCGTAGTCCAGCGTGATGCAGTCGATGCCGCGGTCGTTGGCCAACACCTTGGCCTGCGGCTTGATCTGCTGGGCAGCGAAGATGCCGCGGACCGGGGCCAGCAGCGGATCGCGGTTCAGGAGTTCAAGGTAGCGGGTGAGCTGCTCCACGCCGTCAATGTCGCCCCGCCGCTTCAGCTCGATGGCCACCGTGGCCCCGCTGGCGTCGCGGGCCAGGATGTCCACCGGGCCGATGGCGGTGAAGTATTCGCGGCGAATGAGCGAAAAACCTGAGCCCAGGGTCTCGATCTGATCGGCAAGCAGGCGCTGGAGGTCGGCTTCGACGCCGTCCTTGATGAGACCGGGGTCCACCCCAAGGTCGTGGGCGCTCTCGTGCAGCTGCTCGTGGATGTTGATGATCAGGCGGTCATCGGTCTTGGCGGACTGGACGGTCCACTGTTCCGTGACGCCAAGCTCCAGGTCAATGTCCTCCGGCGAGGACACCCGCAGGGTGGCGGGCGGGCTCATCCAGTTCAGCGGCTTATAGGAGCCGCCGTCGGAATGAACCAGCACCGAGCCGTCGGCCTTGACCAGCAGGAGCCTGGTGGCAAGGGGGAGATGGGCTTTGAGCCGGCCAACATAATCAACTGAACATCGGGCTATGACAAGTCGCACGCCGTACACACTACCGGGGCTGGGGGAGAATGGAGGCATGCCGCGTTCCAACCGTCCCCGCCGCCCTGCCTCCGGAAAGCCGGGCGTAGCTGGCGGAAAGCCTGCCGGCAAGAAGGGCAACGGCGACGTTCCGGAGTTGGATTTGGAGCGGGCGCGGGCTGGAATCGCCCGCCGGGAAAGCGCGCCCGACGGCGAGTGGACGGTCAGGACCATGACCGCCAGGAACGCGGAAAAGACCTACATTTGCCCCGGCTGTTCCACCGCTGTGGTCCCCGGCATCGCCCACCTGGTGGTCTGGAAGGACGATCACATATTCGGTGCGGCCGCAGGCCTGGCTGAGCGCCGCCACTGGCACACCAACTGCTGGCTGTCCCGGACGTACCGATACCGCTGACTCGGAATAGCCCGGGCGAACGGCTCCGCCCCGCAGAAGCCGCGTTAAGAGCCAGCGCACTGCGCCTGCGGACGCCGGGAGTCGCTAAGCTGGCAGGCATGACTTTTGATCCGGCGTCGTACGAATTCAGCCAGCCAACAGGGCCCGCACCCATCCGCGCGTCAACGGTGCTGCCGGCCCGGCGCGAGAACATCGAGCTCCGCACGGAGGATGGCCACACCCTGGTGGGGGAATTGGCGCTGCCCGAGTTCGGCCAGATCACCGCGACGCTGATCACCCTGCATCCGCTTCCGACGCACGGCGGTTTTATGGACTCGCACGTGTACCGCAAGGCGTCCTACCGGCTTCCGGCCCTGGCCGGCGTGGCTGTGCTTCGTTTCAACACGCGCGGGACCGAGTCGCCGAGGGGAACCAGCGCAGGTTCCTTCGAAGAGGGGATCGGCGAGCGGCAGGACGTTGAGGCGGCGGTACGTTTCGCCGTCGAACGCCAACTGCCCAACCGCTGGCTGGTGGGCTGGTCCTTCGGCACCGAACTGGCGCTGATGTACGGTGCCGTTGAGCCGGTGGCGAGCCAGATTAAAGGTGCCGTCCTGCTGTCGCCTCCGCTGCACCGCGCCACCGACGCCCACCTGCGTCTCTGGGCGGACTCCGCCAAGCCGCTCACCGTCCTCGTGCCGGAGCATGACGACTACCTCCAGCCCGCCGCCGCCGCTGAACGTTTCAGCCTGGTGCCGCAGGCCCGGGTGGTGGGTGTCGACGGCGCCAAGCACCTTTGGGTGGGGGAGAAATACGCTTCCCGCGTGCTCAACGAAATCGTCGATGAGGTGACGGAGGCAGGCTCCGGTCCCGAAGGCCTGCCGCAGGTGTGGAACGGCCCGGTGGCCACTGCGGCTGCCTAGCGGCTGCCGCTACTAGTGCCTGTTCGCTGGTGGCTGTCCGCTGGCGCCTGTCCGCTAGTGCTTGTCCTGGCGGACGATGTAGATCTCCTTGACCAGCAGCAGGATGGCCGCCGCCGTCGGGATGGCGATCAGCGCCCCCAGGACTCCCAGCAGGCTGCCGCCGGCAATCACGGAGATCACGGCGACGGCGCCCGGCACGGCCACGGCTTTCTGCATGATGCGCGGCGAGATGAAGTAGGCCTCGAACTGGAGGTAGGCGAAGTAGCAGATGCCGTAGACGGCGGCAGTCTGCCACCCGACCGTCAAGGCGATCAGCAGGACCACGATGCCGGCGATCATGCCGCCCACCAGGGGGATGAATGCCAGCAGTGCCACCACGAAGGCCAGCAAGAGGGCGAACGGGACACCCACAATGGACATCACGATGAACGCGAACGTGGCATTGAGCAATGCCACGCAGGCCTGCCCGATCACGTAGTTGCCGACGGACCGGGTGATCTCCTCGGAGAGGGCTTCAACCCGGGCCCGGCGGGACCGCGGCGCCAGCCGGTAGCCCCACTTCTTCATGGCCGGGAGGGCTGCCAGGAAGTAGAGGCTCAGGACCAGGACGATCAATGTGCCGAAGAGACCGTTGGCCAGGGTGGAGCCGAAGCCAACCACTCCACCGAAGATCCCGCCCATCGCCTCGGGGTTGTTGACGAACTTGTCGAGTTCCTCGTTGATGCGGTCGCGCACACCAAACTGGTCATCCACGTTGCGGAAGAACTCAGAATCGATGAAGTCCCGTACCCAGGTGGGTGCCTGCACCACAATTTGGGTGACCTGTTCCACGATGGTGGGGATGAGGGTAGCGAAGAAACCTCCCACGGCCACCACCAGGACCAGGACGGCCAGGAGAATGCCGACCGGGCGGGGAATCCGGCGGTTCTCCAGCCAGCCGACCACGGGTTCCAGGCCTAGTGCAATGAACAGGGCAGCCACAATCCACAGCAGCAGCTGCGTGGTGTTGGAGCCGATCCAGTAGACCAGCAGGGCAAGGCCCACCCCTACAGTGCCCATGAAGCCCATATAGAGGGGATGTTGCATCGACATCCGGGGACCCGGGCGGCCAAACTGCGCGGCTCTCCCGCCAGTCTCGCCGTCTTCGGTGGCGGCAGGTTCTTCCGTGTGGTTGTATTCCGGCGGGATCTCAAACCGGAGCCTGGGCTGGGCGCCCGGCAGCGGCTGGCGCAGGCGCCGCACAAGCTGGCCAAGGGCCGCAGCTGCGGAGCCCCGTCGCTTCGCCGTCGCAGGCGTGTCCGGCGAGGATTCCAAAGCGCCAGCGGCCGGTTGATTTTCGTGTCCCGTGGAGGACTCTTCCGTCTTGTCAGTCACTGGATTCTGGGGCCTGTTCCGTGCGTGGCGCCGCATTTGCGGGCCGGTGTGATGATCATCGCAAACACTATCAGCAGCCTTGCCAACAGGAGCGAGGGCGCCCGCCGGGCCGTCCGGGCGCCGCCGATTCCGGACCCCGCTGGCGCCCAAACGGGGGTTCTGGTAACAAAACGGTTACTATTGAAGGTAAACCCCCGCGAATGATAGGTGTTTCCTTTGCGCTTCAAGACTGCAGTTGCACTCGTGCTGCTCGGCCTCCTGACACTTCTGGCCGGTATTGGCCAGAAGACAATCTGGGCTCCCTCCGAGACCTTTACGGCTTCCGCCCCGGCAGATGCCGCCGAGGCGCCACTGACCGTCATCGACCAGAACCTGCGCACTGCGCAGGGCGGAACGGTGAAGATCAAGATCGAAGGCGACGGCAACTTTATGCTGGCGGCCGGCCGGCCTGACGACGTGGAGGCCTGGGTGGGCCCGACGGCCCACAACACCATCACCGGGGTTTCCGAGGACAACAAATCCCTGCAGGTTGAGCACGCCGACGGCGACGCCACGGCGCCGAATCCGTCCGGATCCGACCTCTGGGTTTCCACTGAGAACGCGAGCGGTGAGCTGGAGTACTCGTGGACACCGCCCGCTGACGGCGAATGGTCACTGCTGCTGGCGTCCGATGGCACCAAGCCCGCCCCATCGTCGATCTCCATGACGTTCCCGAATGACACCTCCACCCCGTGGGCCATCCCGCTTATGGTGATTGGCGGCCTGCTGATCCTCGCCGGCATTGCCCTGCTGGTCCTGTTCGCACGCAAGCGGGACGGCGAAGGCAGCGGCACGGGAAGCCTGTTCGCCCGGCGCGCCCGGGCCAAGGCCGAGGCAAGGTCCGCCTCACGGCTCGGCATGGTGTCCGGCGGCATGGTCACCGCCGCAGTGACCGCCCTCGTTGTGGCCGGAACGGGTGTTGCTGCGAACGCTGCCACCACGCCCGCGCCGGCTCCCGAATCAGCATCGCCGGAGGCCGCCCAGGCGGCCGCGCCGGTCCTCCTGGACGCCCAGTTCCGCAGGATCCTGGAGCAGGTCTCCAGCACCGCCGACGCCGGTGACGCCGCAAAGGACGCAGCCAAGCTCGCAGAGCGCGTAGCCGGGACGGAGCTTGAGGTCCGTACGCAGAACTACAAGATCCGTTCCCAGGTGGGCACTTATGAAGCCCGGATGCCCGTCCGTTCCACCAAGCTCCTCACCACGGTGGTCACCAGCGACCGCAGCTGGCCGCGTTCAGTCCTCGCCGTTACGCAGGGTGACGGCAACGTCGTCCCGCAGCTGCTCACCCTGGTCCAGCCCTCCCCGCGGGAGAACTACAAGCTGACCGAGACCACCCCGCTGCAGCCGGGAACTACGTTCCCCGCCATCGGCCGGAACGGCACCGACACGCTGGCCGCCAACGACAAATCCGGCCTGCTGTACAGCGGCGAAGAAGCCCTGGCCGGGCTGGCCGACCGCCTGACGAATTCAGAGTCGAGCTTCAAGGACAAGCTGGTGGAGGGCGCATCCTCGCCGTACATCGCCGACACGCTCTCCTACCAGGCCGAGGTAGTCAAGTCCGGCGAAAACGGCAACTTCTCCTTCACCCACAAGGTAGTACCGGAAAGCACTGTGGTGTTCCGGACGGCCGACGGCGGGGCGCTGGTGCTGGGCCGGATCAACTTCGGCTTTGAAGGCACGCCCAAAGCCTCCGGTGACAAGCTCACCATCGGCGACGACGCCGCGGCCCTCGCCGGCGGCAAGGAAACCACCACCGGCATGGTCCTGAACTTTGCTGAATCAATGGCGGTCTACGTTCCGCCGGCAGGTTCTACGGATCCCATCAAGCTGGTGGCCGCAACGCGCGGGCTGGTAGGCGCAAGCTTCAAATAGGCCCGCAGGGTCCAGTCCCTGATGCAGTACCCCCGGCAGCGGCCGGAGTGGCTAGAGTGGAAAGCATGAGTTCGCCAGCTTCCCGCCCAGTCCCTCCAGCCGCTGCCAGCCTGCTTAACCTGCGTGGCGCCGTCGACCTTTCATCCCTGAAACAGGGCCAGGCGCCTCCTGCGGCTCCCGGCAATCCGCCTGTTTCCGGGGATGCGGGTGCCAGCGCAGAAGCGGGTGCGGTAACGCCCGACGACGGCGCGGCACCGCTGCGGGTCACTGTCACCGAAGGCAATTTCCAGGAACTCGTGGAGCTTTCCGCCCAGGTTCCGGTGGTCTTCGCGCTATGGGCCGCATACTCGCCGGAATCCGCCGCGATGCTCGACTCGCTGGAGCGGGTCATCAACAGCTACGGCGGCCGCCTGGTCTTGGGGGCGGCGGACATCGAAGCCTTCCCGCAGCTGGCACAGGCCTTCCAGGTCCAGGCCGTCCCCACCGCCGTCGCCGTCCTCAAAGGCCAGCCCGTACCGCTCTTCCAAGGCGGCGCCGAGGAATCCCAGATCCGGCCCCTCCTGGATGAACTGCTGAAAGTCGCGGCGGCCAATGGGGTTACGGGCAGCCTCGGCGGGGGCAGTGCGCCCATGGAGACTGAACCAGCACCTCTTCCGCCGCTGCACCAGGCCGCGTTCGACGCCATTGAGGCGGGCGACTATGAGGCCGCCGCCGTGGCCTACCGGCAGGCCCTGCTGGAAATGCCCGCCGACGCCGAGGCCAAGGCCGGCCTGGCCCAGGTGGAGCTGATGGCCCGGCTCCAGCCGCTCTCCGCCGAGGACTCGGAAGCCTTGCGTACCCTCGCCGCCAACGAACCTGACAATCTGGCCGCCCAGCTGGGCGTGGCGGACCTGGACGTGTCCGGCGGTCACGTGGAGGACGCGCTGAACCGCGTGGTCAGCTTCATCGGCCGGAACTTCGGCCCGGAACGGGAGACAGCCCGCGTACGCCTCCTGGAACTCTTCGACGTGGTGGGCACGTCCGACCCCCGTGTTGCCAAGGCACGCCAAGGACTCGCCAGGGTCCTGTTCTAGTGCCGGCCCTGTTCCAGCCGCTCAAGCTCCGCTCCCTGGAGCTCACGCACCGCGGCTGGGTATCACCCATGTGCCAGTACAGCTGCGGTCCCGACGGCGCCCCGGGGGTTCCGAACGACTGGCACCTGATGCATCTGGGCTCCTTTGCCGCGGGCGGCGCGGCGTTGATCCTCACCGAGGCGGCCGCTGTGAACGCGGCCGGCAGGATCAGCCCCCGCGACACCGGGCTGTACAACGACGAACAGGCCGAGGCCTGGCAGCGGATCACGTCCTTTGTGCACCGGCACGGTGCCGCGGAAGCGAAGATCGGCGCCCAGCTTGCCCACGCCGGCCGGAAAGCGTCCGCCTACTGGCCGTTCGCCGGGCAGCGGGGGAGCGTCCCGGAGTCCGACGGCGGCTGGCCCACGGTGGGGCCGTCACGGCTTGCCTTCGACGGCTTTGCCGAACCCGCCGCGATGACCGAGGCGCAGATCCAGGACATCATTTCCGACTTCGCGGCCGGCGCCGTGCGTGCCGTGGACGCCGGCTTCGACACCGTGGAGATCCATGGCGCGCACGGCTACCTCCTGCACCAGTTCCAAAGCCCGCTGATCAATACGCGGACCGATTCCTGGGGCGGGGACGAGGCCGGACGGAACCGGCTGATGCTCGCCGTCGTTGATGCCGTCCGCAACGTCATCCCCGAATCCATGCCCCTGCTGCTGCGGATTTCAGCCACCGACTGGGCGCCGGGCGGCGTCGATGTCCAGGCTTCGGTCCGGCTGGCCGCCCAGGCGGCGGAGCACGGAGTGGACCTCATCGACGTCTCCAGCGGCGGGGCCGTGGCCCACCAGGACATCAGTCCGGGTCCGGGCTACCAGACGGAGTTCTCCGCACGCATCCGCCGCGAAGCGGGGGTCCCCACAGGCACCGTGGGCCTGCTGACTTCCGCAGGCCAGGCCGAGCATGCCGTGGCCACCGGGCAGGCCGACGGCGTGCTTATTGCCCGGGCCGCGCTCCGGGATCCGCACTGGTGGCTCCGTGCGGCGTTTGAACTGGGGCACGACCTCCCCTGGGCACCGCAGTACGAACGGGCCATGCCGCGGCATTCGTTCTAGGGTTCCCTACGCCTTTGCACTACTCCCGCGGGAGGACCCCTTCGGCAGGGCCCTGGGTCTAGGCTGGCATCATGACTGCTGCGCATCCTGATCCCCACTCTGATCCGGTGGTGCACGGGGGGCCCGTTCCGGCCTTGTCCATCCGCGGCCTCGCCAAGCGTTTCGGCGGAAAAATCGCCGTGGACGGCATCAGCCTCGACGTCCCGGCAGGCTCATTCTTTGGCATCGTGGGGCCCAACGGCGCCGGCAAGACCACCACGCTGTCCATGGCCACCGGCCTGCTGCGGCCCGACTTCGGGACAGCCGTTGTCCATGGGGTGGACGTCTGGGCCCGGCCGCTGGAGGCCAAGAAGCTGATGGGCATCCTCCCTGACGGTGTCCGCCTCTTTGACCGGCTCACCGGCGAACAGCTGGTTACGTACGCGGGGCTGCTGCGTGGCATGGACAAAGACGTGGTGGCCTCCCGTGTGGGGGAGCTGTTGTCCGCCCTGGACCTCTACGAGGACGCCGGGACGCTCGTGGTGGACTATTCGGCCGGCATGACAAAAAAGATCGCCCTCGCCTCGGCCCTGATCCACGCCCCGCGGCTGCTGGTGCTCGATGAACCCTTCGAGTCCGTGGATCCCGTCTCGGCGGCCAACATCCGGTCCATCCTGGACAGTTATGTAGCCGCCGGCGGGACGGTGATCGTCTCGAGCCACGTTATGGACCTGGTCCAGCGCATGTGCGACCACGTCGCCGTGGTGGCGGCCGGAAGGCTCCTCGCCACCGGGACCGTGGACGAAGTCCGCGCCGGGGCAACGCTGGAAGAAAGGTTTGTCCAGCTGGTCGGCGGACGCAACCACACGGAAGGCCTGGAATGGTTGCGCACCTCCTAAGGCTCAAACTGACCCTGCTGCGGAACGGCCTTCGCCGCAGCCCTTGGCAGCTCGTCGGCCTGGCGTTCGGCGGTCTCTATGCCTTGGGGCTGGTGGGACTAGTGGTCGTGGCACTGGTCCTGCTGCGCACTGTAGACCCCGAACTGGCCCGGACGGTTGTGGTGCTTGGTGGTTCAGCGGCCCTCCTGGGCTGGGGCCTCATTCCGGTGGTCGCGTCCGCCGCGGACCTGACCCTGGACCCTGCCCGCTTCACCACCTCCGCCATCCCCATGCGCCAACTGCTCACGGGGCTGGCCCTCGGTGGGCTGATCGGCATCCCCGGCCTGGCCACGGCGCTCGCAGCGCTCGCCACCGTGTGGACCTGGGCCCGTGGCCCCCTTCCCGCGGTTGCCGCACTGGTGGGCGCCGCCGTCGGCGTTCTGACATGTATTGTCCTGTCCAAAGTGGTCACCACCGCCACCGCCAGCCTGGCGTCGTCGCGCCGGTTCAAGGATGTCAGCGCCATCGCATTTATGGTCCCGCTGGTCCTGATGGGCCCGATCGTCGCTGGCGTGGGCAGGGGCATCACCGCCTCGACGGGTTTCCTGCCGGAGCTGGCTGCCACCTTGTCCTGGACGCCACTTGGTGCCGCGTGGTCCCTCGGTGGTGATGTTGCGGTTGGCCGCCCGGGAGCGGCCGCACTGAAACTCGTGATCGCCGCTGCAACCCTCGCAGTCCTGTCCTGGTGCTGGAAACTGCTCCTTGAACGGGCCCTGGTCAAACCGCCCTACGCCGGCAGCGGGAGCCGCAAGGGTGGCAAACTGGGGCTGTTCGACCTGCTGCCGGCCACACCGGCCGGTGCAGTAACAGCGCGCGCGCTGACGTACTGGCTGCGCGATCCCCGCTATTCCGGTTCCCTGGTGGTGGTCCCGCTGCTCCCCATCCTGCTGGTGTTCCAGGGCAGCCAGTCCGGTGACTACGGAGTACTGGCGGTGGCTGCACCGCTGGCTGCCTTCCTGCTGGCCTGGTCCATCTCAGCGGACGTCTCCTATGACAACACGGCATTCGCGCTGCATGTGGCCACGGGCGTCCGCGGTGTGGACGACCGGCTGGGCAGGGCGTTGGCCTGCCTGGCTTTTGCCCTGCCCGTGGTGCTGATCTTTGCAGTGGGCCAGTACTTCTTTACCGGCAGCTGGTCGGAACTGCCCGGCCAGTTGGGCTTGAGCCTGGGCATCCTGTTCACCGGGCTTGGCTTGTCGTCCGTGGTGTCGGCACGCTACACGGTGGCCGTCCCGTTGCCCGGGGACAGCCCGTTCAAGAAGCCCCCGGGCAATGTAGGGCAGACCCTGGTGGTGCAGTTTGCCGGCATGGGCGTCCTGAGCCTGCTGGTCCTGCCTGAGGTGGGCCTGCTCATCGCGCAGCTGGTCACGGGGAATGCCATGTTCGGGTGGGCCAACCTGGCCGTCGGCCTGATGCTGGGACTGGCGCTGTTTGGGGCGGGCATTCGGCTGGGTGGAAAGTGGCTTGATGCCCGCGGACCCGAACTGCTGGCCCAACTGACCGTCAACCGTTGATTCCGTAAAAGACCAGAAGGGCGGCCGGACATGGAAGTTGTCATCCTCCAGGGCAGCAAGCAGATCGGACAGCTCGTCGCCGATACCATCGAGGCCCTGCTCCGGCGCAAGCCCGCCGCCGTACTGGGCCTCGCCACCGGGTCATCGCCGCTGCCGGTGTACGACGAGCTGGCGGCGCGGCACCAGCGTGACGGGCTGGACTTCAGCAATGCCCATGCCTTTGCCCTGGACGAATACGTGGGGCTGGACCACGGGCATCCGGAGTCCTACAGGCAAGTCATCCGGCGGGAATTCACCAGCCGGGTCAACATCGCCGAAGGCAACGTCCATACGCCTGACGGGGCGGCCGCGGACCTGCCCGCGGCCTGTTCCGCCTACGAGGAGGCCATGCGGGCAGCGGGCGGAGTGGACCTGCAGCTCCTGGGCGTGGGTACGGATGGCCACATCGGCTTCAACGAGCCCGGTTCCTCGCTCGCATCCCGGACCCGCATCAAAACGCTGATCGAGCAGACCCGCCGGGACAACGCCAGGTTCTTTGGCAGCCTGGCAGAGGTGCCGCACCATGTGGTGACCCAGGGGCTGGGCACCATTCTCGAGGCCCGGCACGTTGTCCTCATCGCTACCGGGGCACAGAAGGCACCGTCCGTCCGCGACTTCGTGGAAGGACCCGTCGCCGCCATCTGCCCGGCCTCGGTCCTCCAGTTCCACCCGCACGCCACCATCCTGGTGGATCAGGCCGCGGCATCGTCGCTGAAGCTCGCCGACTTCTACCGGCACACGTACGATCACAAACCTGACTGGCAGGAGCTGTAATTCCGGCCACACACCACGGGCGGGTGCCTAGCGGCGTTGCGCGGAACAGCCGACGGCGGCGGGTGCAGTGAGTGCAAAACGGTCCTCCCGCCGTCGAACGTCCTCCGTCCCGGGACGCTAAGATGGATGCCATGACTAGCATGACGGACCCTCTCGAAAACGACCCGATGCGCGAGCTTTCCGGGGCTGGAACGTCCACGGCAACCATCGAGCGCGAAGAGCTGCGCCAGGAAGTGGAGCCCGGTGACCGGGAACGCTTCTCGCACTACGTGCGCAAGGAAAAAATCATGGAATCCGCGCTGACGGGTGATCCTGTCATTGCCCTCTGCGGCAAAGTGTGGACGCCGGGCCGGGATCCGCAGAAGTTCCCGGTGTGCCCCATGTGCAAAGAGGTTTATGACGGCCTCCGCCCGGGGAACGACGGCGGCAAGGGTCCCGGAGGGGACTCGGGCAACAACAAGTAGTGACGGAGACGCTCTTTGGCGGCCCCACCCTGCCACCGGCCTATCCGGAACGCGCAGCCTGGGGAACCGCCCAAAAACTCCGTGCCTGGCAGCAGCAAGCCCTTGACCTCTACTTCAGGACCGATCCCCGCGACTTCCTGGCCGTAGCAACTCCCGGCGCCGGCAAGACCACCTTCGCGCTGCGAGTGGCCTCCATGCTCATCGAATCAGGGGCGGTCAACCGCGTCACCATCGTGGCGCCCACGGACCACCTGAAACGGCAGTGGGCCGACGCCGCTGCCAAGGTGGGCATCGCCATCGACCCCAACTTCAAGAACTCCGATGGCCAGCACGGCCGCGGTTTCGTTGGCGTCGCTGTCACATACGCGCAGGTGGCCAGCAAACCCATGCTGCACCGCGCCAAGACCGAGGCCGCCCGCACGCTGGTGATCCTTGACGAGATCCACCACGGTGGCGAAGCCCTGTCCTGGGGCGACGGCCTCCGCGAAGCGTTTGACCCTGCGGCACGGCGCCTCTCCCTGACCGGTACGCCGTTCCGCTCCGACACCTCGCCCATCCCTTTTGTTGAATACGCGCAGGACAAGGACGGCATCCGGCGCTCGAAAGCGGACTACACCTACGGCTACGGCAACGCCCTGCGTGACCATGTGGTGCGCCCGGTCATGTTCATGGCCTACTCGGGCCAGATGCGGTGGCGCACCAGTGCCGGCGAGGAAATGGCGGCCTCACTGGGCGAGTCCGCGGTCACCAAGGACATCACGTCGCAGGCGTGGCGGACGGCGCTGAACCCGGCCGGGGAATGGATTCCCGCTGTCCTGGCGGGGGCGGACAAACGCCTCAGCGAAGTGCGCCGCACGGTTCCGGACGCCGGCGGGCTGGTCATCGCCACGGACCACGAGGATGCCAGGGCCTATGCCGGGCAGCTGAAAAGGATCACCGGCGAATCGCCCACCGTGATCCTTTCCGACGACGCCAAGGCCTCCAGCAAGATCGAGGAATTCACCGCGAGCGAGAAACGGTGGATGGTGGCCGTCCGCATGGTGTCAGAAGGCGTGGACGTGCCCCGGCTCTCCGTCGGCGTCTATGCGACGTCCACCTCGACGCCGCTGTTCTTCGCCCAGGCAGTGGGCCGCTTTGTGCGCGCCCGGAAACGCGGCGAAACGGCCTCGGTCTTCCTGCCGTCCGTGCCGACGCTGATGGCCCTGGCCAACTCGATGGAGGCCGAACGCGACCACGCGCTGGACCGCCCCGAGAAAGAAGACAGCGACGGCCTGTTCAATCCCGAGGACTCGCTGATGGAAGAGGCCAACCGGGAGGACAAGGCGTCCGACAGCCTCACCAAGGGCAAGTTCGAGGCCCTCGACTCACAGGCGTCCTTCGACCGCGTATTGTTCGACGGCGGCGAGTTCGGCACCGGGGGAGAAGTGGGCTCGGAGGACGAACTGGACTTCCTGGGCATCCCCGGACTGCTGGATGCCGAGCAGGTGGGGACGCTGCTGCGGCAGCGCCAGCACGAACAGCTCAACCGCAAGAACCGGCGCACACCGGCAGCCGAGCCGGCCACCGCGGCGCCGGCCATACCGGACCACCGGATGCTGATGGACCTGCGCAACGAACTGGCCAAGAACGTGGCGGCCTGGTCGGCGCGGACCGGAACCCCGCACGGTGTGGTGCACACGAAGCTGCGGACCGTCTGCGGCGGCCCCCCGGTGGCCCAGGCGAACGAGGAACAGCTTCAGTCCAGGCTGCGGAAGCTCCAGGACTGGTTCATCGGCCGGAAGTAGTACTTACGCGACTTCGACGCCGCCCAGCTCCATTTCGGCGACGGCATCCTCCAGGTCCTCGGCAATGCCGGCGGTGAGTGAGCGGATGACCGTGACGGAGTAGCCGGCCTGGACCGCGTCCAGCGAGGTGGCCATCACGCAGAAGTCGGTGGCGATCCCCACCACTACAACGTCCTCCACATCGTGGCTTTGCAGCCAGTCGTCCAGTCCGATGGCGTTGTCCGCCGGTGCGTAGGCATCTGCGTCAGCGGGCATGGCGCCCGGCTGCCGTTCCCCTGTGGGGACGGCATCCTCAGGTGCCAGCAGGCCCTCAAAGCCGGAGTACGCCGCGGCGAACTGGCCCTTCTGGAAGTAGGCCTGGATGTATTCGCTGTCCAGGTCCGGATGGAGTTCTGCGCCGCGAGTGCCGGCCACGCAGTGCCGCGGCCAGCTGTCCTTGTGATCGGGCGTGTCGGAAAAATGCGCGCCGGGATCGATGTGCCAGTCCTGGGTGGCAACTATGTGGTCGAACTCATTGTGATGGGCGTCCACGTACTCGCTGATGGCTCCGGCAACACCGGCACCGCCGGCCACGGCCAGGGAGCCGCCCTCGCAGAAGTCGTTCTGGACGTCAACGATGATCAGGGCGCGGGACATCAGTTCTCCTCGTAGATAGTGGGGATGGCAGGCTCGCCGCGCTGCAGGCGGTTGACGACACCGGGCAGTTCGGCCATGGTGTCCGCGTGCCGTTGGCGGGCGCGGACCACACCCTCGTGTCCGGTCCAGCCCGGCAGCAGCTCGCCGTTCTTCATAAACTGCTGAAGCAGCGGCCGGTCGTTGCCGTCGTCTTCGGGGCGGTGGCCGATGCCCACAATTTCCTGGGTAGCCACCCCCCGCTCGTTGAGCTTGCGCAGCGCGTACTTCCGGCCGCCCATGCTGGTTTTGTTCTTGGCGGTTTTCGCCACGGAGACGAAATTGCCGGCGTCGTCGGTGCGGCTGACGAGCTTGTAGACCATGCTCGCTGTGGGTGCACCGGAACCGGTGACCAGCGAGGTGCCCACACCGTAGGAATCCACCGGGGCGGACTGCAGCGCGGCGATGGCGAACTCGTCCAGGTCCGAGGTGACCACGATCTTGGTGTTCACGTTGCCGAGCTCGTCCAGGAGGCGCCGGACCCATTGGGCCTGGGCCACGAGGTCGCCGGAGTCCAGCCGGACGCCTCCCAGCTTGGGCCCTGCCAACTCGACGGCGGCACGCACGGCTGCCTCGACGTCGTACGTGTCCACCAGCAGCGAGGTGCCGGGTCCGAGGGAGGCGATCTGCGCCTCAAACGCTTCCCGCTCGGTGTCGTGGAGGAGCGTGAAGGAGTGCGCGGCGGTCCCTACCGTTTTGATGCCGTACCGGAAGCCGGCCTCGAGATTGGAGGTGCTGTCGAACCCGGCAATGACGGCGGCGCGGGCTGCCGCGACTGCCGATTCCTCGTGGGTCCGCCGGGATCCCATTTCAATGCAGGGCCGGTTGCCGGCCGCGGTGATCATGCGGGAGGCGGCGGAGGCGATGGCACTGTCATGGTTCAGGACCGAGAGCAGGTAGGTTTCCAGCATGCAGGCCTCGGCAAACGTTGATTCGACAATCAGGATGGGGGAGTTGGGGAAGTACGCCTCGCCTTCCGAGTAGCCCCAGATGTCACCGGAAAAGCGGTAGTTCGCCAGGTAGTCCAGGGTGTCCTGGTTGACCACGCCGGTCCGCCCCAGGAAGTCCAGCTCGGCTTCGCCGAACCGGAAGTCGGCGATGCCTTCCAGCAGGCGGCCCGTTCCCGCCACAATCCCGTACCGCCGGCCGTCCGGCAGGCGCCGGGCAAAAGCCTCGAAGACCGACCTGCGGTGTGCGGCGCCCGAGTGCAGGGACGCCTGCAGCATGGTCAGCTCGTAGTGGTCTGTATAAAAGGACGTGCGGGGATGGTCCCAGCTGGCGGAGGTACTCACAAAATTCACTCTAGTGTGCATCCCCATAGAATGGACAGATGACCTTAAGCGTTGCGCTCGGCCCTGATACACAGGAGGGCACCCGGACCGGGACAGAGGCGTCCACGGACTCCCTGACCGCCCCGGACATCCCTTGGAACCTGGTGATCTGGAACGATCCCGTCAACCTGATGAGTTACGTCAGCTATGTCTTCCAAAGCTACTTCGGCTACTCCGAGTCCAAAGCCAACAAGCTGATGATGGAAGTCCACAAAAAGGGCCGGTCCATTGTTGCCCACGGCAGCAAGGAACAGGTTGAGCGGCATGCCGTGGCCATGCACGGCTTCGGCCTCTGGGCCACCGTGGAGAAGGCCACCGGCGGGAATGGTGGAAACTCCAAAAACGCAGGAAAATCCGGCGGGTCCGGGCAGGGCAAGGGGAAACGTGGCTAAGGCATTCAAATACGGGCTCAAGGGCATCACCGGGTTCCTGGAACCCGCCGAACGGGAACTGCTCCGCAGCCTGATCGATGACGTCATCTCCATGCTCCAGCCGGCCGAACACACCAGCCAGGATCCGCTGGCCGCCCTGATCGGACTGGATATGGACGTCCAGGAACCGACGGACCGTGCCGTTAAGCGGTTACTGCCCAACGTGATGAAGAACGACGACGGCGCGTCCCTGGAGTTCCGCCAGCTCACCGAGCGCTCGCTGCGGGAAACCAAGATCGGCGCGCTGCGCGCTGCCGCGCTGGACCTGGACAGGGACGAAGTGGTCCTCACCGCCGAAGGGGCAAGGTTCTGGTCCATGGCCCTGAACGATGTGCGCCTGGTGCTGGCGGAACGCCTGGATATCCGGGATGAAGAGGACGCCGAACACGTGCACCTGATGCAGGACTGGTCCCAGGCCGAGGACGTGGAAAGTTACCTCGCCCTGGTGTACAACTTCACCACGTGGCTGCAGGAATCACTGGTCCAGGCGATGCTCCAGTCCCTGGACTCACGGGCCTGAACTGCTGTCCTGGTCCGGGATTCGACCGCCACTGTGACAAAATTGACATGAGTCGGGCGCCACAATGTGATGGCTGCGGCCCCGGGGAAGACCTATCCTCGAATAATCATGACTACAGCCTCGAGCATGGATCCGTCAGGCGCAGCCGCATCGGACTCCGCAGCCAGCAGCACCACCGCCCAGGTGGGGTCCCGCCCCATCGGCATCTTTGATTCCGGTGTCGGCGGACTGACCGTGGCGCGGTCCATCATCGACCAGCTCCCCAACGAGTCCATCCTCTATGTGGGGGATACCGCCAACGGGCCCTACGGGCCCTTGCCCATTGCCGAAGTGCGCGCCAACGCCCTGGGCGTGATGGACGAACTGGTGGACTCCGGCGTCAAGCTGCTGACCATTGCCTGCAACTCGGCGTCGGCCGCTGTCCTGAGGGACGCCCGCGAGCGGTACACGGCGAAATACGGCATCCCCGTCATCGAGGTGATCCAGCCGGCCGTCCGGCGGGCTGTCGCTGCCACCCGCAGCGGGCGTATCGGCGTCATCGGAACCTCCGCCACCGTTGGTTCACGGGCTTACGAAGACACGTTTGCCGCCGCGCCGGACCTGGCCATCACGTCCGTGGCCTGCCCCGAGTTCGTGAGCTACGTGGAGGCCGGGATCACCACCGGACCCGCCTTGCTGGCTATTGCCGAAGAGTACCTGGCGCCGCTGAAGGCGGCAGGCGTGGACACCGTGGTGCTGGGCTGCACGCACTATCCGCTGCTGACCGGCGTCATTTCCTTCGTGATGGGTGACGCCGTGACGCTCGTGTCCAGCGCGGAGGAAACGGCGAAGGACGTGTACCGGGCCCTCGCCACTCACGACCTTCAGCGCACTGCTGTAGCACCGCCGGAACACCACTTCATCGCCACCGGTGACGCCGGCCAGTTCGAAACGCTGGCCCGCCGTTTCCTGGGGCCGGAGGTCCTGTCCGTCCGGCACGTGGACCATGTGGCGGCCCAATACCCCACCGGCAGCCTGGCACGGATCACCCCCGAGATGATCGCGGCCGCGCAGACCGCCAGCGCCCGGCAGTCGTCGTCGGGACCTCGGATTTCGAACTTTGTGGGCGCCCATCGGGCCGGAGGACCTGCCCTGTGAAGCTCACCATCGTCGGCTGCACCGGCTCGTTTCCCGGCCCGAGCTCGCCGGCGTCCTGCTACCTCCTGACCGCCAACGACGGCGAGCGGACGTGGAAGATCGTGATGGACCTTGGCAGCGGAGCCCTTGGCGCCATCCAGCGATACACGGACCTTGAGGACATCGACGCGATCTTCCTCACCCACCTGCACCCCGACCACTGCATGGACTTGTGCGGCCTGCACGTGGCCGTCCGCTGGAAGCCCGGCGGCTGGGGACGAGGCAGGATTCCGGTGTGGGGCCCCGCCGCGACGGCGGACCGGATGGCCACCGCCTACGGCCTGGAACTCGATCCGGGGATGCACGAGGAATTCGACTTCACGAACTGGACCGAACGGGAATCCGTCACGGTGGGGCCGTTCACGGTGACGCCGTTCGCGGTGAACCACCCCGTGGAGGAGGCCTACGCCCTGCGGGTGGAAGTGACCGAACCGGACAAGCAAGGCAACACTGTCAGCCGGATCCTGACGTATTCCGGGGACACCGATTCCTGCGCAGGACTGGAGGAAGCGGCAAAGGACGCTGACCTGTTCCTGTGCGAGGCCGCCTTTGAGGAAGGCCGCGACGACGACATCAAGGATGTCCACCTGACCGGAAAGCGTGCCGGCGAGGCCGCGGAGAGCGCGGGCGCACGCCGGCTGTTGCTCACGCACATCCCCGTCTGGACATCGCCCACCACTGTTATGGCCGAAGCGCGCCCCGTGTTCGGCGGCGACGTGGCCGTTGCCGTGGCCGGTGTGCACTACACCGTCTGACCCGCTGCCCCTCTGGTCCAGTGCAATGGCTGGCCCGCTGCACGCTCTGCGGCGGGACGGCTCGTCGTGAGTCGATAAGCTAAAGGCATGACTTCTGAAGCAACCGCAGTGCCCGTAGTGCGCGCCGATGGCCGCGCCCCCGACCAGCTCCGCCCCATCAGCATCACCCGCGGATGGTCCAAGCAGGCCGAGGGATCGGCCCTCATCGAGTTCGGCAACACCAGGGTCCTGTGCACGGCGTCCCTGACGGCGGGCGTGCCGCGCTGGCTCAAGGGCGAAGGCCGCGGCTGGGTCACGGCGGAGTACGCCATGCTTCCCCGGGCCACCAACACCCGTTCTGACCGCGAATCTGTCAAGGGGAAAATCGGCGGGCGGACCCACGAGATTTCCCGGCTGATCGGACGCTCGCTGCGTTCCATCATTGACACCAAGGCATTGGGCGAAAACACGATCGTCCTGGACTGCGACGTCCTCCAGGCCGACGGCGGAACGCGCACCGCGGCCATCACCGGCGCCTACGTGGCACTGGCGGACGCCATCCGCTTCGCCCGCGACAACAAGCTGATCGCCAAGAACGCCCAGCCCCTGATCGACACGATCGCAGCGGTTTCGGTGGGCATCATCGACGGCGTGCCCATGCTGGACCTGCCCTACGTTGAGGACGTCCGCGCCGAAACCGACATGAACGTGGTGGTCACCGGATCCGGGAAGTTCGTGGAAGTCCAGGGCACCGCAGAGGGTGCTCCCTTCGACCGGGACGAGCTGAACCAGCTGCTGGACCTGGCCCTCCTGGGCACCACCGCACTGGCGGCGATCCAGCGCGAAACCCTCGCCGACGCACTGTGAACCAGGACACTGTGAACCCGAACGCTGAACCTGACGGCGCGCCCGTACCGCGCCTCGTCCTGGCCACGCACAACAAGGGCAAGCTCAGGGAGCTCCGGGAGCTGCTGCGCGGACAGGTCCCCGGGCTCGACGTCGACACGCAGGTGGTGGACGCCGCGGCGGTGGGTGCGCCAGACGTCGTCGAAACCGGCGTGACGTTCGCCGAAAACTCGCTGTTGAAGGCGCGGGCCGTTGCGGAGGCCACTGGGCTGGTGGCCATCGCCGACGATTCGGGGCTGGCCGTCGACGTGCTGGGCGGGGCGCCCGGAATTTTTTCCGCGCGCTGGTCTGGCCGGCACGGTGACGACGCCGCCAACCTGAGGCTTTTACTGGACCAGCTTGCCGATGTCCCGGACGGGCACCGGGGAGCGGCATTTGTCTGCGCTGCGGCACTGGCGGTCCCCGGGCCGGGTGCCGCGAGCCGTGAAGTGGTGGAATACGGCCAGCTTGAGGGGTCCCTTCTGCGCGAACCCCGCGGTGACGGTGGCTTCGGCTACGACCCCGTGCTGCGGCCGGCCGGCGAGGACCGCAGCTGCGCTGAATTGTCACCGGAAGAAAAGAATGCGATCAGCCACCGCGGGAAGGCCTTCCGGGCCCTCCTGCCGGCCATCGTCGGCGCGCTCGCCCGCCAGTGACCTAACGGGAGTTCACCGTCCAGATATCGCGCCCAAAAGCCGTTAGAAATGCCGATATCTGGACGGTGACTCCGGGCGGAGTGGCCGGGGAGTAGTGACAGGCTGCGTGGTGGGGGCTCAGTGGTCCCGGTGGGTCTTCCGCTCGGCCTCGGGTTCGTGTTCCTCAATGAATTCCTCGACGGCGTCCGTGCCGAACTTGGCAGCCTGGCGCTTGGCGGAAATTCCGCGGAGTACTTCGATGCCGATGGGAATCACGGAGACCAGCACGATGACGATGAAGATGATGTCCAGGTTCTCCCGGACCCACGGGACCCTGTCACCGAGCAGGTAGCCCAACAGCGTGACGCCGCTGCCCCACAGGACCGCGCCGATCACGTTGAACAGGAAGAACTTCTTTTTGTTCATCTGGGCCACGCCAACGATCACGGGCACGAAGGTCCGGATGATCGGCACGAAGCGGGCGAGGATCAGTGCCTTGCCGCCGTGCTTTTCGAAGAAAGCATGGGCGTTCTCCACGTTTTCGCGCTTGAAGAGGCGGGAGTTCGGCTTATTGAAGATAGCGGGGCCGGCCTTGGAACCGATCAGGTAGCCGGTCTGGTTGCCGATGATGGCGGAAATGGTGATCAGGAGCGCCAGGAGCCAGACATTGAACTGGATGGTGTCCGTTGCCACCAGCAGCCCCGCCGTGAACAGCATCGAATCGCCGGGAAGGAAGAATCCCACCAGCAGGCCCGTTTCGGCGAAGACAATTCCGCAGACCAGCAGCACCACCCAGGGCGCAAGTGCTGGATCGGCCAAGAAAATCTGGGGGTTCAGCCAGTCGGGCAGGAACGATGCCAGCTGCGGCTGGACCGGTCCTGCACCACCCAGCATGGGCACGGCAAGGTCGCTGATCGCAAGAAAGTTCACCTACTCAGGGTACTTGACGCACCCTCGCTACCCGGCGTCGTCCGCGTGATATCCGCGACAGGGCCGCCCCGGTGACACGGGAACGGCCCTGCACGGCGGTAAAGTATGGGCCGTGGGTTTGGACTTTACGGCGATCGACTTCGAGACAGCCAATGGCTTCCGGGGTTCACCGTGCGCGGTTGGCCTGACGAAGGTGCGGGGCGGGCGCGTGGTGGATGAGGCGTCGTGGCTGATGCGGCCGCCGGTCAACCACGACCACTTCGAGTACCACAACGTCAGGGTCCACGGCATCAAGGCCACGGACGTGGCCGGCCGTCCCCGCTTCGGTGAGCTGTTCCCGGAGATTGGTGCCTTCATCGGGGACGACATCCTGGCGGCGCATAACGCGGCCTTTGACCTTGGAGTGATCCGGTCAGGGCTTGAGGTGTCCGGCCTGCCCGGCCCTGCCTACGACTACGTCTGCACGGTGATGCTGGCCCGGCGGTGCTACTCCCTCGTCTCCAATTCCTTGCCGTTCGCCGCAGAGGAAGCCGGTGTGCCGCTGGTCAACCATCACGATGCCGCAGAAGACGCCCGTGCCTGCGCCGGCATCCTGATCGACATCGCTGCCCGGAACAACGCCAACAGCATTGCCGAGCTCTACCTGTCGCTGGGCCTGGTCCTGCCACACCAGGAGGCGTTTGACCCGGCGCACGATGTCCTGTCCAAAGCCAGCCTTACCGCCCTTTCCGGCGCCGCTGGCGGAAACAGCGCCGCGCTGGTGCGCCCGTTCCTGTCCGGGTGGCCGGAGGAGGGCGACAACCCCGTCCCCAATGCCGACGCCGAACCGTCCCACCCGCTGTACGGCCAGACCGTTGTCTTCACCGGCGAGCTCTCCATGGCCCGGCCGGAAGCGAAGGTGCGTTCGGCCGAGCTGGGTGCCCGGCCGGAAAGCCGGGTAACCGCCCGCACCACGGTGCTGGTGGTGGGTGACGGCTTTGTGGCCGCGGACCTGCGGTCCGGCAGGCTGACCGGCAAGGCCCGGCGCGTCCTGGAGCTCCACGACCGCGGCCAGCCCATCGAAGTACTCTCCGAAGGCGAGTTCCTGCAGATGGTGGGCGGCTGAGCCGCACTGCGTTCATCCGGCGCAACAAATCTTCCCTGCGGCGTGCCCGGCTCCTAGCCTTGCAGGATGAGCAAACTAACGGACGGCCAAACAACCGGAATCAACTGGTCCGCCGTGTTCGCCTTTCCCAACCCCGTCAATGAATACGCGGCCCGGATCACCGCCGGCCTGGTGGTGCTCCTCGCGGGCGCCACACTGCTGAGCGGGTCCGTTTGGGGACTCGTGCTGATCGCCGCGGGCTTCTGGCTGCGGGTGCTCTTCGGCCCACGGATTTCGCCGCTGGCCCTGCTCTCCGTCAAGGTCCTGGCACCCCGTCTGGGCCGCGTTCGCCTGGTTCCCGGACCGCCCAAGCGTTTTGCCCAGGGCATGGGGACCGTAGTCTCCACCACGGCGCTGATCCTGTTCCTTGCCGGTGCCGCCCCGGCAGCGTGGATTGCGCTGGCAATACTCATCGCGGCTGCCTCCCTGGAGGCCTTCGCCGGATTCTGCCTGGGCTGCGTCATCTTCGGAGTGCTGCAGCGCCGGGGCCTGATCCCGGAGGGCATCTGCGAGGCCTGCAACAACGTCGCGCTCAGGCGGTCGTAACGCCCACCAGAAGGTCGGCCATGCCGCGGATGACGTCCGGCCCTTCGAGTGCGTCGAGCCATTCCGGGGGCAGGCACTCTTCGCCGTAGTAGGCGCCCAGGATGTTTCCGCCGATGGATCCCGTGGAATCGCTGGCGCCGCTGTGGTTGACGGCCAGCGCCATGGCCGCCCGGAAATGGTCTTGCGGCGACAGTGTGGAGTCCGCATCCGGCGCTGTGGCCAGGACAGTGTAAAGCCCGACGGCGAACGCCTCCTCCGCGACCCAGCCCTCGCCGAGCTGCCGAACCAGTTCCTCCGGCGACAGGTCGCCTGTTCCCGCACAGCGGATGGCCGCTTCAAGCCGCTCGGGAAGTTCCGCCGCCACATCCTTCAGGCCACGGACTTCGGCCAGGACCGCCGCCGCCGCGTCCGCCAGGGTGTCACCGGCCACCAGGCGGTGGATCAGCAGGCTGAAGCTGCCGGCACTTTGCCGTGCGGACGGATGGCCGTGCGTCAGGGAGGCGGCGTCGGCACTCAACTTATAGACGGCGTCGGACGCTATGAAGGGAATCAGGCCGAACGGTGCCGACCTCATCACCGTTCCGCGGCCCTTCGAGTCCGGGTTCACCGGCCGGTAAACCGTGCCCATCTCCCCGGTGGCCAACCCGCTGATACACGCGTTTCCCGGAGCGCGGCGGTGCCTCAGGACCTCATGACCGTCGATCCACCGAGGCGGCTGCGACGGGGCCTGCGGCGGTAAGGACTCGCCCTGGGTGGCCAGCCAGCGGAGATAGGCCAGCCACAGGCAGGCGTTCGCGTCGGCACCCACGCCGTCATTGGCCCATTCGAGCACCTCCACCAGCCCGTCCACGGTGTACAGCGTCAGCTGCGTGTCGTCCGAAAAGTGACTGCCGCCGTCGAGCGCGGAGAAGTCTGTCAGGCCGTCCGGGCCGAAGCGGCTGCGGATCGCTTCCACGGAGTCGAACTCCACCGCGTAGCCCAGCGAGTCGCCCAAGGCCCCGCCCAGGAGGCAGCCGTGGATGCGGGACTTCAGCGGGGGCGCGGCAACGGCGCCCGGTTCAATGCTCATGACAGTAAATTTACCGTGGGGCGGAGGTGGAACGCGCCGGGGCGCCACGCCGTCCGTCCACTAAGCTCGGACTCAGCCAACGCCCAGAATCCCTTGGCAGAATGCAAAGGCACCAAACCCCAACGAAAAGGATTGCCCCACCATGACCACGCCTGTGCCCGTCCACCGTGACCCCGCCCCCGGGCTGACTGCCGGCAGCGGTGCCGAAATCCGGTACGGGCTTGTGTCCAGGCTGTCTGCCGAAGCCTTTGGCAGCCTTTTCATCGTGGTGGCAGGCCTGGGCGTGCCGCTGTTCTCCATCCCGCAGTCCAGCCCGCTGCCCGCCGCGCTCGCAGCAGGCCTGGCAGTGACCGCGGCGATGCTGGCCTTCGGCTACGTTTCCGGCGGACACTTCAACCCGGCGGTGACCGTTGGCCACGCCGTTGCCGGCCGGATCCGGCTCGGTGACGCCGCTGCTTACATCGGCGCGCAGCTGGTGGGCGGGCTCCTGGGCGCCCTCGCACTCTTCGGCATCCTGCGCACACTGCCGGGCATCCAGGACAGCCGGACGGCGTTCGACACCGTGACCGCCGGATTCGGCGAACATTCCATCATCCAGGCGCCCCTCGCCGGCGTGCTCCTGCTGGAAGTGCTCGGGGCCGCCATCCTGGTTGCAGTCTTCCTGGGCACCACTGCACGCAACAACGTCAACAAGACGGCAGCCGCCGTAGCCGTGGGCCTCGCCTGCGCTGTCCTGCTGCAGCTGGGCCTGTCCGTGGGCAATGCGCCGTTCAACCCCGCCCGCGCTACGGCCTCGGCCGTCTTCAGCTCCAGCTGGTCCCTTGAGCAGCTGTGGCTTTTCTGGGTTGCTCCCTTGGCGGGCGCAGCCATCGCCGGGCTGGTCTTCCGGGGGTTCGCCGAGCCGGTTGCTGCCGTTACTGCTTCAGACGCTGACGGACCAGTATATGACGACAGTGCCGCCGTCGGCGGTGCTGCCGACGACGTTGAGGATTTTGACGACGACGAGGATGCCGACGTCGTCGAAGAGGCCGCCGAGGTGCCGGCCAAGGCAGCTGCCCCGGCCAAGGCCGCACCGGTTCATTCCGCCGCGGACGAGCCGGACAACCGCGACGAGGCCCAGGAATTCTTCGACGGAAAGCGCGGCTAGCTGGCCTGACTGGGCAACGGCCTGTTGCGGCGGTTTCCTAAACTGTCGGTGGCAGCCGCTAGCGTAAGAATATGCGGTTATTGCACACTTCGGACTGGCACTTGGGCAGGTCCTTCCATGGCGTCGGGATGCTGGACGCCCAGCGGTCATTTGTTGATCAGCTCGTCAGCGCCGTCACCGGAAACGCCGTTGACGTTGTCCTGATCGCCGGCGATGTCTACGACCGCGCCCTGCCCGGTGTCGACGTCGTGGGGCTGTTGGACGATGCCCTGGTGCGGCTCACGGCGGCCGGCGCCACTGTGGTGCTGACATCCGGCAACCACGACTCCGCCATCCGGCTGGGCTTCGCCTCCCGGCTGCTGGAACGTGGCGGCGTCCACTTGCGGACCCGGCTGTCGGACCTGGACCAGCCAGTCGTCCTGCCCCTGGAGACGGGTGACGGCGGGACTCCGGGCGCTGTCCTGGCCATCTATGGAATCCCCTGGCTGGAACCGCGCCTCGTCGCCGAACAACTCGGTGCAGAAACCGCCAGCCACTTCGAAGTCACCCGCGTCGCCACTGACCGCATCCGGGCAGACCTCGCGGAGCGCAGCGCAGCGGGAACCGTCCATTCGGTGGTCCTCGCCCACACGTTCGCCAGCGGAGGGATCAGCTCAGACAGCGAACGGGACCTCAGCATCGGGGGAGTCGGAGCCGTGCCCCTGGACCTCTTCGACGGATTCAGCTACACCGCGCTGGGGCACCTGCACGGCCGCCAGACCCTGTCGCCGCAGGTCAGGTACTCGGGTTCGCCCGTGGCCTACTCGTTCTCCGAAGCCAAGCACACCAAGGGCAGCTGGCTGATCGACGTCGGCCCGGACGGTGTGACCGGCGTATCGGAACTGTCGTGGGAAGCCCCGCGGAAGCTGGCTGTGCTCCGCGGCGATATCTCGGAGCTCCTGGAGTCAGCGGAACATTCCTGGGCCGAAGGGGCGTTCTGCCAGATCACCCTGACGGATGAGCAGCGGCCCGCGCAGGCCATGGAGCGGCTGCGGGCCCGTTTTCCGGACACGCTGGTCCTCGGCTTTGATCCGCAGGGCGGCACCGTCAAGGCGTCCAAGAGCTACAGCAGCCGCCTCGCCGAAGCCCAGGATGATCTCTCGCTCTGCTGCGGATTCCTCGATCATGTGCGGGGGCGGGACGCGGACGACGCCGAGCGGTCGGCTATCGCCGCGGCGCTGGATAACGTACGCCTGACGGAGGGATCGCTATGAGGATCCACCGCCTTGCCATCTCCGCCTTCGGGCCCTTTGCGGGCACCGAGGAAATCGACTTCGACAGGTTGAGCGCCCACGGGCTCTTCCTCCTCAACGGCCCTACCGGAGCAGGCAAGACCAGCGTGCTGGACGCTGTCTGCTTTGCGCTGTACGGATCCGTGCCGGGGGCGCGCCAGGAGGGTAAGCGCCTGCGCAGCGATCATGCCGAGCCGTCGCTCGAACCGGCGGTAACCTGCGAGTTTTCCGCTCAGGGCCGCCACTTCGAAGTCACCAGGTCGCCGGCCTGGGATAAACCCAGTGCCCGGGGGAAGAACGGCTTCACCACACAGCAGGCCAAAACGCTCCTCCGGGAACGCGTCAGCGGGACGTGGACGGAGAGATCCGGACGCAATGACGAAGCCGGCGCTGAAATCACCGCCCTGCTGGGAATGGACCGGGAACAGTTCACCCGCGTGGTGATGCTGCCGCAGGGCGATTTTGCCGCCTTCCTGCGGTCCAAGGCAGCCGATCGCCTGGAACTGCTGCAGAAGCTCTTCGGCACCCAGCGGTTCGAGGCCCTGGAACAGGAATTGGCGGCGCAGGCGCAGGCCGCGCGGAACGATGTTGCCCGGCTGAACGCGGAGCTTGAGCTGCTGGCGGCGCGGGCGGAAGCCGAGGCCGCCGCGCTGGCCATTGACGATTCCGCAGCTCCTGCCCAGGAGGAATCTTCTGCCCGGATCGAATGGCTGCAGGAATCAGTGGCCCACCGCGCAGGGGAACTGGCTGCTGCGGCGGAGGCTGCAGCAGCTGTCAGTAGGCACACCTCCGGCCGGCTGGAGAGCGAGTCCGCGCGGCGGGAACGGCACCGCAAACTGGCAGCCGCCGAGGCCAGGAAGGCAGCCGCAGAGGCAACCCTGCCGTCACTGGAGGTCCATGCCGTCCGCCTCGAACAGCACCGCCGCGCCGAGGTGCTCTCGGGCCAGCTGCATGCAGTCCAGTCCAGCCAGACCCAGGTCCGGCACGCGGCGGGAGCCATGGAATCCGCCATCACACTGCTGCGCATGGCGGCGGATGAAGACCCCGAACTGGACCAGCTGGACCTTGGCGCCTGGGATGCGGACCACTCCGATGGCGGGGTCTCCGCCGCAGGGGCCCTTGATATCGCTGGTGAGCTCAGCCTGCTCCGGTCCTTGTTGGCCGTTGTGGAAGCAAGATTGCCGGACGAAGAACGCCTCCATTCACTCGTTGCCAGGCGTGCCGCACTCAGCACGAAGCAGCAGGAACTCACCCAAAAGGACATTGACCTGGGCGTTTCGCTGCAGGCCCTCCGCACGGAGCAGGAAACCCTGACGGCGGGCCTCGAGCCCCTGACGGAACTGGCCTCAGCCGCCATCCTGCACGCCAAGGAAGCCGCTGCGGCTGAGGAACTTCTTGACGTCGTCCGGCGCTACGCGGCGGCACGGGCGGCGCAGGGGCTCGCCACGGAGCGCCACTCGGCGTCCCGGGAGATCCAGCTCGAGAAGAAACTCCGCTGGCTGGACCTGCGCGAGGAAAGACTCGCCAACGCCGCCGCCGAACTCGCTGCGCAGCTGGCCGAGGGAGAGGCGTGCCCGGTTTGCGGCAGTGCGGACCACCCGGCTCCCGCGGAGGCTGCGGCGTCAGCGGTGGGCCTCAGCCAGGCCGAGGAAGCTGCCCAGCAGGACCATGAGGCCGCAGAGACAAAGCTGGCAGCGCGTGCCCGTGAGTTGGGCGACGCGAACCAGTTGGTGGCTGTCCTTGAAGGCCAAGGAGGGGACACGCCCGAAGAGGATGCGTTTGCGGCCTTCGAGTCTGCCTGCACCGCCGCCGACGAGTCGCAGCTGGCGGTGAAAAACCTCGCTGACCTCCGGCAGCAGCTTGAGGCAGCCGAAGCCAGATTTACCGCAGCGGATTCCGCCAGGCAAAGAGCAACATCCGAACTCGCGCAGGTCACCGTTGAATTGTCGGGACTCGTGGACCAGCTGGCGTCGCTTGACGAGGCGCTCTCCGGCCTGCGTGGCGGCCACCGCAGCCTCACACGCCGGCTGCGGTCGGTGCAGGAAGCTGCCGCCACACTGGAGAAGGCCGTGGAGGCCCAGGCCTTGCTCAGCAGGGCCAGGGCCAGGGCCGAGGAAGCGCGGATCCAGCTTGACCTGGCGTTGCCGGAGGCTGGTTTCAGTTCTGACCTTGAAGCCCGGGCGCAGCTGCTGTCGGCCACCGACGCCGATGCCCTGCTGGCTGAGGTCCGGGCCGGGCACGACGAACAGGCGCGGATTGCCGAGTTGTTCGCATCCGAGGATCTGCTGCTGGCACGGACGGAAGCCGCAGCCCATCCAGCGGTGGATGAAGCCCTCATTGCGGAGCTGCAAACCGTCGCGGAGCAGGCCGGGGAGGAGGCGCGCGCCGCCGATCTCGCCGCCGGTATGGCCGTGCGCTGTGTGGAATCGCTGGCCGCTGTCCGCAATGACTACGAACGGCTTGCCGGTTCCGGGCGGGTTCCGCGGGAGCGCGCCCAGCTGCTTACAGCCCTGGCTGATACCGCCGCAGGCCGGGGAGACAACACGTACCGCATGAGCCTGAACAGCTACGTCCTCGCGGCACGGCTTGAACAGGTGGCGTTGGCTGCTTCCGAACGCCTGGTGGCCATGAGCGATGGCCGCTACCTGCTACAGCATTCAGACGCCAAGGCCGCGCGGGGCGCGAAATCCGGGTTGGGCCTTGAAGTCGTGGACCAGTGGACCGGGCACCGCCGGGATACTTCCACCCTTTCCGGCGGCGAGTCCTTTATGGCGTCCCTCTCACTCGCCCTGGGGTTGGCAGACGTTGTGCAGCAGGAGTCCGGCGGCATCCAGATCGAGACGCTCTTTGTGGACGAGGGTTTCGGCAGCCTGGACGAACAATCCCTGGAACAGGTGATGGATGCCCTCGAAGGCCTTCGCGACGGCGGGCGCGTTGTGGGTCTCGTCAGTCATGTGGGGGAAATGAAACAGCGTATCGGAACCCAGCTCCAGGTCCTCAAGGGCCGGAACGGTTCCACCCTCCGCATTTCCGACGCCGCCGAAGCGCTGGTGTGACGGCGGCCATGCCGGGGTGGACTGGCCCCAGCCGGCCTCTATAATTGGATAGTTACCGGGTCGCGCGCATCGGGAGGAGGGACGATGCGCATTACTGAACGAGCCCGGAACCTTGAACTCTTCAACAATGTCCTTCTTGCCTGCTTCCGTGGAAGCGCCTCTCGCTCCTGACACTGCGCCTGCCTCCGCTGCACCATCCTCCGCTGCACCAGCCTCCGTTGCGCTGGCTCCGCCCACCGGGCGGTTCGCCAGGCTCCCGCACCTCGCAGGCCGCAGCTTTATCCCGCTGGGCCTGTTCGCCCGGCTTCCCCTGGCCATGCTGACTGTCGGTGCCCTGACCCTCGTCACGTCCGTGACCGGCTCGTACGCGCTGGGTGGCACAGTTGCCGGTGCTGTGGGGATCGGCTCAGCCCTGGGCGCCCCGGTCTTTGGAGCGCTCGCAGACCGCAGGGGGCAGCGGCCCGTCCTCCTGGTGGCGGCCGTGCTTAACACGTTGGCGGTGCTGGCGCTGATCGGCACGGCCTTGGCTGCGCCCGAAGCCGGATTCTTTCCCGGTGCCGTGATCGCCGCCGCATTCCTTGCCGGTGCCAGCTGCCCGCAGGTAGGGCCGCTGGCCAGGGTGCGCTGGATGGCGCTCACCTCGCGGGGCAAGGAAGCGAAGGGCGGCAGGGATCTGGACACGGCCCTGTCGTACGAAGGCACGGCTGATGAGCTGACGTTCGTGCTGGGACCGGCTCTGGTGGGTATCCTGGCCAGCCTGGTGGCCCCTTGGCTGCCGTTGGCCCTGGCCGCAGCCATGACCATCACGCTGGTGCCCGCCTTTGCCGTGCACTCCACCCACAAGGCGGTTCCCCTGAACCGGGGCTCGGCAGCTTCGCGCAAGGCTGCGAGGATTCCCACCGTCGTCGCACTGCCCGTCCTGGCGATGGTGGCCATGGGCACTTTCTTCGGGTCCGCCCAGACGGCTTTGAGCTCCTTCTCCGCCAGTTTCGCCACCTCGGAGATCGCCGGACTGCTGTATGCGGTCATGGGACTGAGTTCGGCCGCCGCAGCCCTGTCCGTGGCGTACTGGCCCCAGCGCTTCACTCCCGCCGCCCGGTGGCTGATTAGCGCGGCACTCATGACGGTGCTCGCGCTGCTGCTTCTGGTGCCCGGATCGTTGGGCGGCATGATTGCGGTGCTTCTGGTCCTGGGATTGCCCGTGGGCCCCGTGATGGTCACGGTCTTCGCGATTGGAGGCCTGGTGGCGCCGGTGGAAAGGCTCGGGACCGTGATGACAGCTCTGGCAAGCGGGATCGTGGCGGGCACCGCACTGGGGGCCGCCGTTGGTGGCCAGCTGGCGCAGGCCCACGGCTACCACGCAGCCTTCATTGTGCCTGTGATTGCCGCCGGCGGCCTGCTGGTGCTTGGTGCCGCGGCCGCCGTCATTCTCCGCAAACGCCACTGATCGACGCCGGGCGCTGGTCACGGCCAGGCGGCGTGTGCAATGGTCAGCCCAGCTGGGCCTCAATGCGCGCGGCACCCGCCATCAGCGCAGCGGCGATTTCGTCCGGATTCTGGGCTGCCCGGATATAGACGACGGCCAGCGCGGCTGGCCGTCCGGCAGGGACCATGACCGGAACTGCCACGGAGGAGACTCCGGCGATGACTTCATCGTGGCTGGCGGCATAGCCCAGCTGCCGCGCGGTTCCCGCCTCGGGCCGGTAGGGGATTCCCGGGGCTGCCGCATGCCACTCAGCTTCTGAATAGGCGGACTGGATCGCAATTCCAGGGGCACCGGCGCTGATGGGATGCCGGGAGCCGGGGTGCTGGACGATGGCGGCGCCGGTATGCCGCGGGTCCACGGTGACCAGCGTGACACAGTCATCGCGGTCCCAGACGGCCACAAAGGCACTCATGGTCAGGGAGTTCGCGAGTTGCGTCAGTTCCGGCAGTGCCGCCGTCTGCAGGTTGCGGGCAACCCCACGCGCCAGGACAGCCAGCCCGGGCCCCGGCTGGACTCTGCCCGCGTCATCGCGCACCAGCAAGGAGTGGTCCTCCAGGGTCCGCAGGATCCGGTAGGCCACGGAACGGTGAACCCCCATGGCGTCGGCAAGTTCCGCAATGGTCAAGGGAGTCTCCGCGGCCGCCAGGATTTCCAGCGCACGGATTCCGCGCGACAGGGTCTGGGACGGCGAAGCCTGAGCTGCTCCGGCGGGGACTGCGGTGGACGTCATGGGTCCCATCCTAGGCGGCTGCACGGGCGCTGCCCGGGTGCCGTGACGGTGCTTCCCTCGCTTGGACTGCGTGCGGATTTCGAAAAGCCCTGTGCTGATTCCGAAAAGGAAGTTCAACTATGGAACTGACTCGCATCAACTGTGGAACTGATCCGTGCGGAGAATCAAGAAAAAGAGTGCGTTTCATCACATCTTCGCGTAACGTCATACTAACTGACCGTTCGATCAGTAAATCGGACGGCCCAAATCCACCGTCGGCAGCCGTTATCCCCAACCAGGCTGCCCCAAGCCACGGAGTTCCAATGACCGAAACTTCACGCGTCGATTCCGAGGCGGGCCCGAGCAGCAAGCACGAGGAACGCAAGGTCCTCGCAGCAACGCTGGTCGGCACCACCATCGAGTGGTACGACTTCTTCATCTTCGCCCAACTGACGGGTACCCTGCTGTCCCCGCTGTTCCTGGCTCCGCTGAACGAATCCAATCCGGGCCTGGCCCAGATCCTGTCCTTCGCGCTGATCGGCATCAGCTTCCTGTTCCGCCCGCTGGGTGCAGTGGTTGCCGGCCACCTTGGTGACCGGCTCGGACGCAAGGCCATGCTGGTCTTCACCCTCCTGATGATGGGCGCAGCCACCTCTCTGATCGGCATGCTGCCGACGTACGCGCAGATCGGCGTCTGGGCCCCCATCCTGCTGATCATCCTCCGCATTGCCCAGGGCTTCTCCGCCGGCGGTGAATGGGGCGGCGCTGCCCTGATGGCAGTGGAGCACGCCCCCAAGAGCCGGCGCGGCGTGTTCGGCGCGTACCCGCAGATCGGCGTCCCGGTCGGCATGATCCTGGCCACCGGCCTGCTCTTCATACTCAACTCGAACATGTCCAAGGAAGACTTTGCTTCGTGGGGCTGGCGGGTTCCGTTCCTGCTGTCCATCGTGCTGATTGTGGTGGGATACCTGATCCGGCGGGCCGTGGCCGAGAGCCCCGTTTTCCAGGAGATGGCGGCCCGAAAGGCCGAAAGCAGGGCGCCGCTCAGCGAGCTCATTCGTAGCCACAAGAGGCCAGTCCTCTACTCGACCATGATCTTCATCGCCAACAATGCCGCTGGCTACCTGTTGATCGCTTTCTTCATCTCCTACGCCACCAGGACGCTGAAGATGCCGGTCCCGGAAATCCTGCTCGCCACCACCCTCGCCTCCTTCGGCTGGCTGATCTTCACGCTCGCCGGCGGCTGGCTCTCAGACCGGATCGGCCGGGTCAAGACGTTCCTGATCGGGTATGCGATCATCTTCGTCTGGATGATCCCGATGTTTGCCCTGATCGACACCAGGAACATCTGGCTTTACGGCGTGGCGCTCTTCGTCCTGACCATCGGACTCGGTCTGTCCTACGGCCCCATGTCGGCGATGTACGCCGAGATGTTCCCGGCCAATGTCCGCTACTCGGGCATCTCCATCGGGTACGCGTTCGGTGCGATCCTGGGTGGTGCTTTCGCCGCAACCATTGCCGAGACTCTGCTGCAGAGCACCAAATGGACCGGATCCATCGGCATCTACATCATGATCCTGTGCGTGATTTCGGCTGTCGGGGTTGTGCTTGCCAAGGAGACGAAGGGCAACCCGCTGGGCGTCAGCAGCCACCACTAAAAGTTGTGCGCATCGCAGAACGGCGGGTTCGGGCCAGCTGGCCTGGACCCGCCGATTGGCTTTCCGGGCCCGGTGTTGCCGTCGGGCCTACTGGTTCAGCAGGCTGATGGCGTCCTCATCAGCCAATTGTTCGAAGTGCCGGTAGAAGCTGCCAACGGCGCGGAACTTGCCCGGCAGATGCAGGCACAGCACGGCGTCGCACACCCGCGACACGGCCGTGTAGGCTTCCACCGAACCCACCGGCGCTGCGGCGACGACGCGTGCCGCACCACCGGAACGGGCTGCCTCGGCGGCAGCGCGCATGGTGGCTCCGGTGGCCAGGCCGTCGTCGAGCAGTAGAACCGTTTGACCGGTGAGGTCGTTGCTGATCCCCGGGTAAGTCGCGGCCCGGCGGAGCAGCTCGGCCCTCTCGCGTTTCTCCACTTCGTCCAGCCACTCCTGGCGGACGCCGTGGTCCAGAATGCGGGTGATCAAGGGACGGTTGAGCAGGCGCACTATCCGGCCTCCCGACCAGGCCAGCGCACCGAACGCTGTTTCGTCGTGGCCGGGGATGCCGAGTTTCCGGACCAGAACGGCGCCGAGTGGCAGGTACAGGGCCTTGGCAGCCGCGGCGGCCACAGGGATGCCGCCGCGGGCCAGCCCCAGGACGATGGTGTCGGGGCGTTCCCGGAACTGCGTGAGCACCGCCGCCAGCCGTTCACCGGCATCGGTGCGGTCTTCAAAACGCGTGCTCATTGTTCCCTCTCCGGCCGTCTCCGCCACGCTTCCAGCCTACCTTCTGCTGCCGCGCCGGGAACCGGGGATACTTCCTCCCACCGCTGCTCAGTTACGAGAGGGCGGCGGTAACAGCCTTGGTGATTTCCTTGATCACGACAGTCCGTTCCGGGATGTCGCTCAGGTCGGCACCCTTCGTGAAAACCACCAGCACGTAGCTGCCGGAGGACATCAAGAGGACGGCGGCGTCGTGGAGTTCGTTATCGAGCAGCCCGTATTTGTGGAAGACGGTGACGCCGTCCGGAACTGTGGCCGGAATGAGGTTTTCGTAGTTGGTGTCCTGCATATAGGACAGGAGCTGCTCCGTATGCTCCTGGTCCAGGAGCCGGCCCTCGAACAGTTCCGCCAGGATATGGGCCATCTCGGCGGTCGAAAGCGTATTCACCTCTGGGTCATACGTGACGTCGATGGAGTCGGCATACTCCGAAAGTTCGGAAAGGCCCACTGCGTCCATCAGCAGGCTCCACGATTCGTTGTTGCTGTCCTGGACCATCGCCTGGATCTGGAACTCCGAGGTGAACGCGCCCAGCGGATCATCGAGGGACGCTGAACCCTCCTCCACGAGGTGGTAATAGGCAGCAGCGGTCAGGATCTTGGCCGTGCTCGCTGCCTCGAACGGTTCCTCCACGCCGTACTGGTGCACGGCCCCGCCGTCGGTAGCCATCAGCGCAACGCCCACCTGGTACTGGCTGTTGGCGCCGATGATGACATCGATGGCTGTGTCCAGGCCCGCGTCAATCGGGGCGGAGCTTGAAAAGGTGTCGATGCCAATTGATGCGCGCGATGCCGCACCCTGCCCGGGCCGGGCAGGGGCCAGTACGTAGGCGGCAGCGATCAGGACGACGCCGAGGAAACCGGCGGCAGCCACCAGGGCGGAACGGCGGCGTAGGGCGGCGACCGTGCGGCGGGCGCGCGGCTGGGAAGAATCGTGCATCTGACGATCCAAGCAGCGGAACCTATGCGGGAGCTATGAAATCCCTGTCAGGGATCAGCCGCGCACTGATCAGACCCCCACTGGTCAGACCCCCAGGAAAGCGATGGCGCCTTGTTTGAAAGCCCGGCTGGTGATGGCGTTGGTGTGGTTGCGGCCAGGCAACGTCAGCTGTTCAGCCATGGACCCTGCCCGGATTCCGAGTGCGGCAAGCTGCGGCATGGTGGCCGCACGTTCATCCTGGTCGCCGGCCACAAGGAGCATCGGCATGTGGGGTACGGCTTCGGCAGGATCGAAGGGCTCGGCCTTGATGGCATCCACCAGGGACAGCAGCGCGAAGATGTTGTTGCTCGGCAGGAGCATGGCCATCTTGAGCAGGCCGGCCGTGGACTCGTCCGCGATGGGGGTTCCGTCGGCGAGGTAGTTCTGCGCTGCGATGAGGTCAAAGGCTGCCAGCGGATCGGCGATGTTCGGTCCGCCCAGGACCAGGCGGTGGACGATCTCGGGCTGGGTGGCGCCGAATTCCCAGGCGAGCCGGGCGCCCAAGGAATAGCCCACAACGTCCACCCCGCTGGTGGGGTCACCGTCGTGCAATGGCCGCACGCCGGCGTCGAACGCTATCTGCAGCAGATCTGCGCGAATCCGGCTGGGGGAGTAGGAGTCCATGTCCTCGGGGGCTCCGCTGCGGCCGTGTCCTGGCAGGTCCACGGTGATGACGCGGCGGCCGGCCTCCAGCAGGGCCGCCACCCAGCCGGTGTCATGCCAGTTGAGTTTGCTGGAAGAGGAGAAGCCGTGCAGCAGCAGCACAGGGCGCAGTCCGGCGTCGTTCTGGGGGTCGTGCACCTCCACAAAAAGTTGGGGGTCCGTGCCCTCAACGGTGTGGGAATGCATCTCGCCGGTGTGCCTGCCGCTCATGGTGTCAGTCCTCATCAAGTACGGCGCTCAGGCGGACCCGGGCGCGTCGGTGCCTCGCTTTGGGACCGTGCCCACGATTCCGGCGGTGTTATCCGGCACCTCGAACACGATCAGGGGTTCGCCGACATTGATCCTGTCGCCTGCCCCACCGAAGATACGGACCACTTTACCTGCCTGCGGACTGGGCAGTTCAACAGCGGATTTGCTGGTTTCCATCTCCACCAGCGGCTGGTTACGCTCTACCTGATCGCCGGGCGAAACCAGCCACTCAAGCACGGTCGCCTCGATCAGGCCCTCGCCGAGGTCCGGGAGCGGGAAGGAAATTTCAGCCACGGCGGTACTCCAATACTCGTTGGATCCCGCTCGGCCGGCGGCTTCGCAATTTGTACAGTGCGGGCCGCCGTCGGTCTTTCTGCCCCTCACCCAACTTGCTTCCACCAGTTGACTTTGCCGGCTCATAACGACATCTGCTGCTACTTGGGTAGGCGATCGCGGGTGGTGAGCCGGGCGCTGAGCCAGCAGGCTGCCGCGAGGCAGGCAACCAGAACGAAGGTGCTCAGCAGCTGTCCGCGGCTGCTTTCCGCGCTGAAGCCGACGGCGAAGATCAGGCCAAGGAGGACGAGTCCGAAGATAGTCAGGCCCGGGAATCCCTTCATTCGCAGCGGAAGTTCGGCACCGTCCCGGTCCGTGCGGCGCCGGAGGATCAGCTGCGAGACGAGGGCCGTGCCCCAGACCACCAGGCACGTGGATCCGACCAGCTGGAACAGGGCCGGCAGGATCCGGTCCGGGAACAGCAGCTCCAGGACGGTGGCGAAGAAGCCGAACGCCACGGACACGCCCACCGCCACCACGGGCACGCTGGCGCCGCTGAGCCTGGCCAGGAACCGGGGAGCCTCGCCGCGTTCGGCGAGCGAGTACACCATGCGGGACGCGCCGTAGAGGTTGGCGTTCAGTGCAGAGAGAAGTGCGACGACGGCAACCAGGGTGATCGCCGTGCCGGCGCCCGGGATCCGGGCCGCGTCGAGCACGCCGGCAAAGGGCGAGGCGAGTCCTTCGGAGGAGACCGGCAGGACGGCCGCGATGACAAAGACCGACCCGATGTAGAAGACCAGGATGCGCCACAGCACCGTGCGGATCGCCTTGCCCACACTGTGCTCCGGGTCCTCCGTTTCCGCGGCGGCCACGGCCACGATGTCGGTTCCGCCGAAGGCAAAGATCACCACGAACAATGCCGTGGCGATTCCGCCAAGCCCGGCGGTGGCAAAATCAGTGGTGATGTTAGCGAGTCCGGGCGAAGCTACCTCGGGCAGGAAGCCCAGCAGCAGGGCGACCCCCACGGCCAGGAACGCCACAATAGCGGCAACCTTCAGGATGGCGAACCAGAATTCAAACTCGCCGAAGTTCTTGACGCCCGTCAGGTTGATGGCCGTAAACACAACCATAAAGATCAGGGCAAGGGCCCACACGGGGATAACCGGCCAGACGGAAAACAGCAGGCCCGCCGCGCCCAGGGCTTCCGCGGCGATGACCACCACCAGCTGGAGCCACCACAGCCAGCCCACTGTGGCGCCGGCGGTTTTTCCCAGGGCCCGCTCGGCGTAGACGGAGAACGCGCCGCTAGTGGGATTCGCAGCGGCCATCTCGCCCAGCGCCCACATCACCAGGATGATGAGCGTCCCGGCGACCAGGTACGAGATCAGCACGGCAGGCCCCGCGGCCTGGATGCCGGCCCCTGAACCCAGGAACAGGCCGGCGCCGATGGCGCTGCCCAGCCCCATCATGGTGAGCTGCCGGGGTTTCATGGTGTGGCCGAGGTGGGATTCCGGCCGCACTGCCGTGGACTTCGATGTCATGCCTGTGAACCTTCTTGGGGTTGGGGTTGGTGCCCCCGCAGGGACCACTTGAATTTACCGCCTAAGTTGACCATCAACCAGGACCTGGGCCACGGTGCGGTAGCCGAGGCGCTGGCCGCGATCCCGGAACTGATCGAGGTCCACACCGTTTCGGGCAGTTCGGACCTTATGGCGAGGATCGCCGCGCGGTCCAATCCGGACCTGCAGCGTGTTCTGGATGCGATGATCGCCACCAGGACCGTGCTCCGCGCGTCGGCCGTGATTGTCCTTAACACCCATTTCCAGGGCAGGACGCTGAAGTTGCTCGAAGCCGCGGCCGCCAGGCAGCCGGAGTAGGGCTCCGGGGACCAGCCCAAGGGGCCGTTGCCCGGTTACGCGTGGCGGCGAAACATTTTGAATCAGAGGAATGTGGCCGTAGAATCAGTTCTAGTCAATTTGACTTTAACTAAGTGATGGCACTGAAGCCCAGAAGCAGGGAGCGGGTGAGTGACCGTGTACAGCAGCTCAGCGAACGTCTCCGAGCGGGCCACCGCTGCCCCCTCGCTCGCGATATCCACCGTCATTTTCGCCCTGCGGCCCAGCGAATCCTCGGGCCGGCCTACCCTTTGGCTTCCCCTGGTCCGCAGGATTCGCGAGCCGTACAAGGACCTTTGGGCCCTTCCCGGCGGACCGCTGACGCACGTTGAATCCCTGCAGGATGCCGCGTCCCGGAACCTGCAGGAAACCACCGGACTCACACCGAGCTACCTGGAGCAGCTCTACGCGTTCGGCGGCCTGCACCGCTCACCCACCCAGCGTGTGGTGTCGATCGTCTACTGGGCGCTGGTCCAGCCCACCGAGGCCGCCCTGGCCGACGAATCGGAGAACGTGAAGTGGTTCCGGGCAGACAAGGTGGGGGACCTGGCCTTCGACCACAACGCCATTGTTGAGTACGCGCTCCGGCGCCTGCGGAACAAGCTGGCCTACGGTTCCGTGGCCTACCACTTCCTGGGGGAGTACTTCACGCTCGCCCAGGTCCGGGAGGTCTATGAAGCCGTCCTGGACACCCGGCTGGACCCGGCCAACTTCCGCCGCCAGCTCAAATCCACGCCGGAGATCGAAGAAACCGGCGAATACCTCCAGGGCGGCAAGCACCGCCCGCCACGTCTTTACCGCTTCACCGGCCGTCCTGGCCTTGACCCCGATAACAGGAGCACACCATGAGCAGCGTCAACACAGCCATCCAGCTGATCACGCGCGAACAAGCCGAAAGCGCGGCCCGAAGCGCGGCAGCAGGCAAAACAGCATCCACCTGCAGCCCGGCGCTCGCCAAGGGCCCGTGGGAATACGACCTTGCCGAAGCCCTCGCGGGTGCCCCTGCCTACGGACCCGGCGCCTCCAGCGCGGACGTTGCCCCGGCCGCCACGCCGCGCCAGGGCCAGCTTCCGGAGGAATACAAGCTCGCCAGCGATGCCGAGCTCGATGTGCGTATCCGCGTGGCCAAGAAAAAGATCGGGGACCGGGCAGTGATCCTGGGCCACTTCTACCAGCGCGACGAAGTCATCCAGTACGCCGACTTTGTGGGCGACTCCTTCCAGCTGGCCAACGCCGCCCTCACCCGGCCCGACGCTGAGGCCATCATCTTCTGCGGCGTGCACTTCATGGCCGAGACCGCGGACATCCTCTCCACCCCGGAACAGGCCGTCATCCTGCCCAACCTCGCTGCCGGCTGCTCCATGGCGGACATGGCGGACACCGACTCCGTGGAGGAGTGCTGGGAACAGCTCGAAGAGATTCTCGGTACCGAGGCCGACGCCGAGGGGCGGGTTCCGGTCATTCCAGTCACCTACATGAATTCCTCCGCCGCCCTGAAGGCTTTCTGCGGCCGGAACGGCGGCATCGTCTGCACCTCCTCCAACGCCAAAGTGGTCCTGGAATGGGCCTTCGAACGCGGCCAGCGGGTCCTCTTCTTCCCTGACCAGCACCTGGGCCGCAACACCGCCAAAGCCATGGGTGTGCCGCTGGAACAGATGCCCATGTGGAACCCGCGCAAGGAACTGGGCGGCAACGACGAACAGGCCCTGCTCGATTCCCGCGTGATCCTCTGGCACGGCTTCTGCTCGGTCCACAAGCGCTTCAACGTCGGTCAGATCGAAAAGGCCCGCTCCGAGTTCCCCGGCGTCAACGTGATTGTGCACCCCGAGTGCCCCATGGAGGTGGTGGACGCCGCCGATTCAGCCGGCTCCACCGATTTCATCAAGAAGGCCATTGCAGCGGCCACCGAACCGACCACTTTCGCGATCGGCACGGAGGTCAACATGGTGAACCGGCTTGCCGCAGAATACCCGCAGCACACCATCTTCTGCCTGGACCCGGTGATCTGCCCCTGCTCCACGATGTACCGCATCCACCCCGGCTACCTCGCCTGGGTCCTGGAGGAGTTCGTCGAAGGCCGCATCGTCAACCGCATCAGCGTGGACGACTCCGTCCAGGACAACGCCAAGACCGCGCTTGAGCGTATGCTCGCCTCGCGTCCTGTGTAGCGTGTCCGCTCTAGTCCACCTCCTGTAACCCCGGAAACCGAAACGAGCCCCACATGAGCGCAGAGAGCCCAGCCGGTGGTCCGGCACCCCGGCGGCTGATCGTCGTCGGGAGCGGCATTGCGGGACTCTACTCCGCGTTGCTGGCCGCCGATGCCGGCGCCGAAGTGGTGCTGCTGACCAAGGGCGCGCTCGCGGACAGCAATACGTACTACGCCCAAGGCGGCATCTCCGCCGTCCTCGACGAACCCGCGCCCGGGGACACTGTGGCCGCGCACCTCGCAGACACTCTGAAGGCCGGGGCCGGGCACTGCGACGAGGAGGCTGTCCGCGTGCTCTGCACGGAGGCCCGCCTGGATATCGCCGGCTTGGAACGCTTCGGCGTGCGTTTCGACATGGACGACGACGGCGACCCCTCGCTCGGGCTCGAAGCCGCCCATTCCGCGCCGCGGATCCTGCACGCCGGCGGCGATGCCACCGGTGCCGGCGTGGCCAGAGCACTTATCAGGACCGTCCTGGATGCTCAGGCCGCTGGCCGGATCCAGGTCATCGGGCACGCCCAGGTCACGTCCTTGTCGCAGAGCGATGGCCGCGTGGCGGGTGTGAATTTCCTCCACGACGGGCGGGAACTCGGCGTCCACGGCGATGCCGTGCTCCTGGCCACCGGGGGAGCGGGCCAGCTGTTCGCCCAGACCACCAACCCTGCCGTGGCAACTGCCGACGGGCTGGCGCTCGCCTGGCGGGCCGGAGCCGCCGTGGCGGACCTGGAGTTCTTCCAGTTCCACCCCACCTGCATGGTGCTGCCAGCCGATGCCCTTGAGGCAGCCGGCAACGGCACCGAACCGCTCCTGATTTCCGAAGCCGTCCGCGGCGAAGGCGCCATCCTGCTGGACGCTAACGGCGAACGTTTTATGCCCGCCTATCACGTCGACGCGGAGCTCGCCCCGCGCGACGTCGTCGCCCGCAGCATCGCCCTGCACCTCGCGACCCTTGGGGATCCAAACGGGCACGTTTTCCTTGACGCCATGGTGGTCGAAGCCCGGAGGGGCGAGGGCTACCTGGCCAAGCGGTTCCCCACCATCACCCAACGCACCCGCGAAGCCGGCGTCGACTGGACCCGCGAACTCGTCCCCGTGGCCCCAGCCGCGCACTACTGGATGGGTGGGGTCCTTACCGACCTCTACGGGCGGACCTCGGTGCCTGGGTTGCTTGCCGCCGGTGAGGTTGCTTGCACCGGCGTTCAAGGGGCTAATCGGCTTGCCAGCAACTCTCTCCTTGAAGGACTTGTCTTTGGGCGGCGGGCAGTCTCCGCATTCTTGAGCGACGGCGCGGGTTGGGTGTCGCCCGACGCTGCTCCTCCGCGTGCTCCCCACGATCTCCCTAACCTCGCAAGCTCGGCCAGGGAACCCGGATCGCGTGGGCCCTCGGCCGCTGGCGGCCTCCCCTTGACGCACGCTTCCGGAGCACCCTCGGACGACGATTCGGCGCTCCCGTTGGGTGCGGCTACTGACGAGCCGGCCCTCAAGGTGCCAGCCTGGGAGTTTGAGACCGTTCCGTCGCCTGGGCCTGTCGAGACGTCGTTTGCGGAGCCCGAGCCGTTTTCCCGGGTGGCTCTTCGGCGGTTGATGACTGCCGACGCTGGGGTTTTGCGTAGTGGCGGGTTGTTGCGGGAGGCTTCTGGCTTGCTTGGGGCGTGGGCCTCTGCTGACAATCCGGTCAACGTGCCTGATTCCCTCGATCCTCGGGAGCATGAGGATGCCAATCTTTTGTTGGCTGCGCAGCTGTTGGTGCATGCCGCGCGGGAGCGGCGGGAATCCTTGGGGGCGCATTACCGCAGCGACAGCGTGGCCGCCGTCGAACATTTTGATAAGCGTTACACCATGAGCCGGAAAGCGAGCCTCGTCCATGACTAGCCTGACCCTCCCCGCAGCACCCGTCCGGGACATCCTGGAGCGGGCCTTTGCCGAGGACGCGCCCAGCGGCGACATCACCTCCCAGCTGCTGATCCCGGCTGACGCCCGCGCCACGGCAGTGCTCAACGCCCGCGTGCCCGGCATCTTCAGCGGTGGAACGGTGTTCCGCGACGCCATGAAGCACATTGATCCGGAGACTGACGTGAAGTTACTGCTTGCAGACGGTGAAGCGTTCGACGCCGGCACCCATCTCGCGCGGGTGAGGGGCAGCGCCCGCTCCGTGCTGCTCGCCGAACGGGTCGCGCTGAACCTGGTCCAGCGCATGAGCGCCATCGCCACCAAGACCGCGGAATTCGTAGAGCTTGTCGAAGGTACCAAAGCGCGCATCACCGATACCCGCAAGACCACCCCCGGCCTGCGGGTGCTGGAGCGCTACGCGGTGCGCTGCGGCGGGGGAGCCAACCACCGCTACAGCCTCTCCGACGCCGTGCTGGCCAAGGACAACCACCTGGCCGTCATGACCGGCGGGGACCCCGCCAAGCTCACCGCCCTGCTTGTCGCGGCCAAGGCCCAGCTGGGGCACACCACGCACTTCGAGGTGGAAGTGGACAGCGCCGAGCAGATCGAGCCTGTCCTCGCCGCCGGCGTGGACACCATCATGCTGGACAACTTCACCCTCGAGGAGCTCCGTGCAGGCGTCAAGCAGGTGGCAGGGCGCGCCATCGTGGAAGCCAGTGGCAACGTCAACCTGTCCACCGTGGCGGACATCGCGGCCGCGGGCGTGGACGTCATCTCCATCGGTGGCCTCACCCACAGCGTGGCTGCCCTGGACCTGGGCCTTGACGTCGAACTGAGGGCCGGCTGATTCGGCCATGATCTTCCTCGACGCCGCCGCCACCACGCCCGTCCGCCGCGAAGTCCTCGAGGCCATGTGGCCCTACCTAAGCGGCGAGTTCGGCAACCCCTCCAGCCACCACACCCTGGGCGAGGCCGCTGCGTCGGCGCTCGCAGGCGCCCGCGCCGCCGTGGCCAAGGTGCTCGGCTGCCGGCCGGGTGAGGTCACCTTCACCTCGGGCGGTACGGAGGCGGACAACCTGGCCGTGAAGGGCATCGCCCTGGCCCGGCAGGCTGCGGATCCGTCGGTGAACCGCGTGGTGATCAGCGCCGTCGAACATCCCGCCGTGGAAGAGTCCGCCCGGTACCTGGAGCGGTTCCACGGCTTCGCCGTTGATGTGGTTCCCGTGGACAGCGCCGGCCGGGTGGCGCCCGCGGCGCTCGCCGCCGTGCTCCGGGCGGAGACCGCCGTCGTCAGCATTATGTACGCGAACAACGAAGTAGGCACCATCCAGCCGGTTGCGGAACTGGCTGCAGTGGCCACCGCGATGGGCATCCCGTTCCATACCGACGCCGTCCAGGCCGCCGGCTGGCTGCCCCTGGATGTCAAGGCGCTGGGCGTGGATGCCCTGAGCATTTCCGGCCACAAGCTCGGCGCACCCAAGGGCTGCGGCGTGCTGTACCTCCGCGGCCGGACCCGCGTCGAGCCCCTGGTGCACGGCGGCGGGCAGGAACGCGGCCGGCGGTCGGGGACCGAAAACGTGGCAGGAGCAGTGGCGCTGGCCACCGCCCTGACGCTCGCCCACGCCGAACGGCCGGAACTGGCCGCCCGAGTGGCAGGCCTCCGCGAACACTTCATCGCCACCATCCTGGACACAGTCCCGGGAGCCCTGCTCACCGGGCACCGGACGGAACGGCTGCCGTCAGTAGCGTCGTTCTGCTTCCCCGGCACCAGCGGCGAATCCGTGCTCTTGGAGCTGGAGCGGCAGGGCGTGGTGTGCTCGAGCGGTTCGGCGTGCGCCGCCGGCTCGGACGCGCCGTCGCCGGTGCTGACCGCGCTGGGCTATGACGCCGAGGTCGCGCAGACAGCTGTGCGGTTCAGCTTCACCTCAACGGTGACATCCGAGGAACTGGAGCAAGCGGCGGCAGCCGTGGGCACCGCCGTCGGGAGTGTCCGGACCCTCGGCCGCAGCTAGCGACCCCCAACCTGCCCAACTATGTAGCGCTATCTGTCGTTTTGGAGGCTCAAAACGACAGATAGCGCTACCTACTTGGGAGAGCGTAGGGGAGCGGTTCAGATGTGGCGGGCGCGGCGGAAGATCCAGTGCCGCAGCATCGTGAACCGCACGGCGGTGGCCACGAAGCCCGACAGGGTGGTGGTCCACAGCTCATCGGACACGGTGGCGTCCGGGTGCAGCCAGTGCAGCACGCCCAGGCTGCCGCCGGTGATGACCAGCGCCACGACGATGACGATCACGCCGTTGAGGTGGTCGCGGGCCATCCGGCGCTGCCCGGAGATCTTGAACGTCAGCCTGCGGTTCAGTGCCGTGTTCATCAAAGACGTCAGCACCAGGGAGGCCGCGTTGGCCAGTTGCGGTCCCAGCCAGGGGCGCAGCAACGCATAGAGCGCCAGGGAGGTGGCGGTGCAGATAATGCCGACGCCCGTGAAGCGGAGGAGCTGCCGCACCAGCGGAAACCTGAAGATTCCGCGGTAATGCTTGGTGGCTGGCGCACCGCGCGTGGGCTGCTGCGTCAGCTGGGCGGCGGGCGCAGCAGGGGTCTCCATGGGTCAAGCCTGACATATCAGGCCGGTGGTTCCTCCCAGGACGCCGCCTTGACCGGGTTGCTGAGCTCGCCAATGCCCTCCACGCGGCACACCACTGTGTCTTCGGGGTGGATGCGGGCACACTCTGCCGGGAAGCCCGTCAGGACCAGATCGCCGGCGTGCAGGGTCATAAAGGAGCTGAGGTAGACGAGGATTTCGTCCACCTTCCAGCCGAGATCGGTGCTGCTGGCGGCCTTCAGTTCGGTGCCGTTGTGGACGATGCTGATGGACAGGTCCGAGTCGTCGAGGTCCGTCACAATCCATGGGCCCACGGGAGTGAAGGTGTCCTGGCTCTTGGCGCTGATCCACAGCTCGTCCGACTTCTGCAGATCGCGGGCCGAGACATCGTTGCCGATGGTGAAGCCCAGGATGGCGCTGCGGGCCGTCTCCAGCGTAAGGCCGCGGACAGAACGGCCGACGACGACGGTCAGTTCGGCTTCCGGGTCAACGTAACCCACCGTGGAGCTCAGCTCGATGGCCTCGCCCGGGCCGATCACGCTCGATGCCGCCTTGTGGAAGGCCTGCGGGGGGAGGTCCCGGCCGGCCTGGCCGGTGTTGTGCGCCATGCCGAAGACGTTGGCGGGGACGGATGGCGCCAGGAAGGTGAACGAGTCCTGGTCTACTGCAGTCCCGGCTTCCCAGCCGGGCCGGGCCGGGTGGTTGGCGTTCGCGCGGGACGCCTCGAAGGGGGAATCAACAACTGTCCAGGACCGGCCTGCGTCGGAGCCGAAGTCGGGGGCGTCATTGGCCACGAAGAAATGTTCGTCGGCAACAGCCGGGGACAGGGGGCGGACACGGGCAAGGCGGCGGGGGGCGCTGGCAGTCATGATGACATCCTACGTCCTCCGGCGGCCGGTGGCCGGCTGCGGCAGGCTCAGTACAGCTCGCCCACCGGGATCTCCACAGCCAGGCGGTTGGACGGGCCGGGTAGCGGGCAGGCCCAAGCCTCGTTGTACGCGCAGGACGGGTTGTAGGCAAAGTTGAAGTCCAGGACAAACTCCGCGCCCGCCCCCGAGCCATGGACCCCGTGGAACGCGCCCTTGATGGTGTCCAGGAGGTACCGGCCGGCGCCGTAGCTTCCACCGGGCTGGCCGGCCGTGGCGTCCCGGAACGGAACGAAGATTCCGCCGCCGTAGCCGTGCAACTTCCACACGCCGAGCTGGCCCAGCTCGGGAAGATCGAACGTGCCCAGCCGGACAAACCGGACCACGCCGTCAGTGGCGGTTTCCACGGTCATTTCCCGGCCGGCTCCCTCAAGGGTCAGCGGCACATAGAAGCGGTAGATGGGATCGTAATCGGCCGTCTTCAGGCCGGAGAACTGCGATTTTTCCCTAGCGCTGAGGGCCGAGGCCGGATGCGTTGCGAACATCCGGTCGCGTTCATGCCGCCAAAGGGAATGGGCCTCCGCCGGATCTTCAGCGGCAACCTTCCGTACCGTGTCGTACAGGGCAAATGTCCGCAGCCGCCAGTCCGCAATGTCGATGGCGGAGATGTCCGCCAGGCTCTCAAGGTCCGCGCCGTACTGCTCATCCGCCATAGGCACCAGCCTAGTCCCTTGCGCGCGGGGAATGTCCGACGGCGACACGAGGCTCCGGCCCTTGTCCACCGTCGCCCGCCGATAGGCTGGCTGCATGACACACAAGGCGGCAATGTGGGGAGTGCGGACGGTAGCGCTGCTGATGGCCGGTGGACTGGCGGCCGGCTGCAGCGCGCCTGGTAACAGCGATTCGGCATGGACGGCGCAGCCGGAGACATCGGCCAGCCCAGGCGCCAGTACGACCTCAACCGCCGGCGCTACCGGTTCCCCGTCGTCGGGTCCTGTTGCCACAGCAGGTGCGTCGACGTCCGGAGCACCCGGCCCGGCCGCAACAGCTGCTGCCTGGAAGACCTTTACCGATCCGGCGAAGACCGTCAGCTTCGACCTGCCGGAGGAATGGATCGCCCAGTCCGTCACGCCCGAGGACGGGACATTGCCGGGTGCCCTGAAGATCGAGGTGAAAAAGCCGGACGGCACGGTGGTGGCCACACTGCGGACAGGAATGCCGTCGTCGTCGTCCGAGTGCCCCGAGACTGCCCGGAAACCGTACGTTGTGATCAGCAGCGTGCCGGTGGAGCTTCCCAGCCTGACGGGGGAAGGCACCATCGCCCCGCACGTGGTGTTCCGCGTCATCCAGGGCTACCGCTACTTCGGTTCCTACGGCATCACCAACATTGTGGGCGGGGCTGACGGCCAGGCCTGCGAACTGCGGAATGTGGTCCGTGGCCCGGCCGGAAAGGGGGACTACTCGTTCGGTGACCTCGGAGTCCTGAAGGCCTTCGCCCCGGATGAGAAGGTGGCCCCCGCGAAGGCGTTTGACACCCTGGGCCAGGCCGAAAAGTACGTGGACGAGAACTCGGAATTCGCGAACGTCCAACGGATGCTAATGTCTCTGGAGATCAAAAACTAGTCCTGCCCCTTGCCCCTCAACCCCGGGCCAGCGCGGAAAGTTCTGCCACTACCTCACACCCCGGAGATACATGGAACGCACCGTTTCAGCACGTATGGTTTTCAGGACCATCGCCGACACGAAGGCAGCCCTGGCCATCGCCGTAGCCAGGAATCCCGGCTATACCTCGTTTGATGAATCCCTGACTGTCACGGCCGACGGTCAGCCGGTTCCGTTGCAGGAACTCACGGACCATCATGGCGGCCGCCTGCACTACATGGAGCTGACTGAACCGGCCGAGGTCACCGTTGAGTACTCAGCGACGGTGGCCGGGCAGGCCGTTCCCGAAGAAGCCACCCTGGCTGAGCTCATCCGCTACGTGCGGCCAAGCCGCTACGCGGAGTCGGACCGGCTCCTGCCCACGGCATATGCCGAATTCGGCGGCTTGCACGGCGCCGAACTGCTCCAGGCCGTGCGGAGCTGGGTCTTCGGGGAATTGCGGTACATCAGCGGGTCCTCCAGGGGAACTGACGGCGCCGTGGAAACCCTCCTGCACCGCAGGGGGGTGTGCCGGGACTTCGCGCACCTGGCCATCGCCCTGCTGCGTTCCAAGGACGTCCCGGCCCGGCTCACCGCCGTGTACGCGCCGGGGCTGAGCCCCATGGATTTCCACGCGGTAGCCGAGGCACATGTCAATGGCGCCTGGCACGTCATCGACCCCACGGGGCTGGCCCCGCGGGAGTCGATGCTGCGAATCACCGCTGGCCGGGACTCCTCGGACACCGCATTCCTGTCCACAGTGGGCGGGCGCCTCACGCTGAACGAGCTGCGCGTCAGCGCTGTGGTCAACGGCCAGCTGCCTCCGGAAGATCCGGCCAAGCTGGTCATGCTGGGCTGAGATTCCCGCACGGCCCGGTTACTGGCGGGCAGTTACTTCCCGGCCAGATATTTCCCAGGCAGTTACTTTGCCGGCCGCGCTCCCACGGAATGCCGGAGTTTCTCGGTCAGTCGCTGGAGTTCCCTCTGCTCGGCAGCCGTCAGGGCCGGCCCCACCAGGCTGGAGATGTCCCGCACGTGCTCCCGGCCGATCTCCTTCTGGAGGGCGGCCCCTTCCTCGGTGAGCTTCAGCAGCACGCCGCGGCCGTCGTCGGGGGCAGCCATCCGGACCACGAGCCCGCGCTTCTCCAGCCTCTCAACCAGCCTGCTGAGGCTCGACTGGCTCAGCAGGACATGGTCATTGAGTTCATTGAGCCGGAGCCAGCCGGACGGACACCGGGACAGCGTGAACAGGACGTCGTACTCGTTGATGGCCACCTTTCGGAAGGCAGCTCCGGCCTGCAGCCTGCGCATGACGGCAACCTGCGCCCGGAACAGGGATTCCCAGGTTTCCGCCGCCAAGCGGATGGGTGATTCGTTTCCGTCGGCAGCCATCAGGCCTCCGAAGGGGCAGTCTCAGGCGCCGGTGCAGCCATCAGGGCGGCAACGCGGCCGGCATGCGTGGGCGGATCCGGCACGTGGGCGGGCTTGAGGGCAGCGTATTCCTTGCGGAGGACCGGGAGGACTTCCTCGCCGAACAGGTCAAGCTGCTCCAGCACTGTCTTCAGGGGCAGGCCTGCGTGGTCGATCAGGAACAGCTGGCGCTGGTAGTCGCCGAAGTACTCGCGGAACGTCAGGGTCTTTTCGATGACTTCCTGCGGGCTGCCCACGGTGAGCGGTGTCTGGGAGGTGAAGTCCTCCAGCGAAGGGCCGTGGCCGTAGACGGGCGCATTGTCGAAGTAGGGCCGGAATTCCTTCACGGCGTCCTGGGAGTTCTTCCGCATAAAGAACTGGCCGCCGAGGCCCACGATGGCTTGGTCCGCATTGCCGTGACCGTAGTGCTCGTAGCGCTCACGGTAGAGGCTGATCAGCTGCTGGTAGTGCTCCTTGGGCCAGAAGATGTTGTTCGCGAAGAAGCCGTCGCCGTAGTAGGCGGCCACTTCGGCGATCTGCGGCGTGCGGATGGAGCCGTGCCACACAAAGGGGGCCACGCCGTCGAGCGGTCGCGGGGTGGAGGTGAAGTTCTGCAGCGGCGTGCGGAACTTGCCGGACCAGTTCACCGTGTCCTCGTCCCACAGCCGGCGCAGCAGGCTGTAGTTCTCGATGGCCAGTTCCACGCCGTCCTGGATGTTCTTGCCGAACCACGGGTATACCGGAGCGGTGTTGCCGCGGCCCAGGACCAGATCTACGCGGCCGTCAGCCAGGTGCTGCAGCATGGCGAAGTCTTCGGCGATCTTGACCGGATCGTTGGTGGTGATCAGCGTGGTGGCAGTGGAGAGGGTGATCCGCTCGGTCTGCGCTGCGATGTACGCGAGCGTGGTGGTGGGCGAGGACGAGAAGAACGGGCGGTTGTGGTGCTCGCCGAGGGCGAAGACATCCATGCCGATTTCCTCGACTTTTTTGGCGATCGCCACGGCCGCCTTGATGCGTTCGTTCTCCGTGGGGGTCCGGCCGGTGGTGGGGTCAGTGGTGATGTCACTGACGCTGAATACGCCTATCTGCATGGTGTGCCTTCCGTTTCCTGGGCTTCTCTGAGCTTGCTTCTACTATACCCGATTTTCATGCGTTTGCATGTATCGACGGATATAACGCCTCGCCGGCGAGAATATTCCAGGTGTTACAGGGGGTCGCCCGGAGCGGCACGGCGGCCACTGACGCGGGGCACCATGCCGGTGGTCCAGTCGCGGAACTCGGCATCGACGTCGTCGGCTGCCGCAAATTCCGGGCGCTGCTGCATGGCACGGAGCAGTGCTTTTGTCTCCCGCCGTCCCTCCACGAGCCGGTACAGCACGGGAACCAGCACCAGGGTCAGCGTTGTGGAAGAAACCAGGCCGCCGATCACCACCACGGCCAGCGGCTGGGAAATGAAGCCGCCGCCCCCGGTCAGGCCAAGCGCCATGGGTGTCAGGGCGAAAACGGTGGCCAGCGCGGTCATCAGGATGGGGCGGAGCCGCTGCCTGGCGCCATGGGTGATTGCGTCCGCCACGCTCATCCCGCCGCGGCCGTCCCGTGGCTGCCTGTACTGGTTGATGAGGTCGATGAGCACAATGGCGTTGGTAACCACGATGCCCACAAGCATCAGCATGCCGATCAGCGACGGCAGGCCCAGCGGAACGCCCGTGGCCAGCAGCAGGGCCACGGCGCCGGTGGCGGCAAAGGGAACGGACACCAGAAGGATCAGGGGCTGGATCAGCGATTTGAAGGTGGCCACCATAATGACGTAGACAATCGCGATCGCGGCGAGGAGCGCCAGGCCCAGCTGCTGGAAGGACTCGGCCTGCTGGGTGGTGGCGCCGCCGAGTTCGGCGGTGACCCCTGCGGGGAGGCTGACCTCCGTGAGGCGCTTCTGCACCTCCGCGTTCACCGCACCGAGGTTGGAGCCCGATGGCGTGACTGACACTTTGGCGGTCCGCTGGCCGTTGCTGGCGGTAATGGAGACCGGCACGTCAACCTGTTCCACTGAGGCGATGCTGCCCAGGGTGACGGGGGCGCCGGATGCAGGGAGCGCGATGTTGCGCACGGCGTCAATGCTGGTGAACCGGGTGCCCTTGCCGATCTGGACCGGAAAGTCGTTGGTGTCGATCCGGACCGTGCCGGCGGGGATGGGGCTGATGGTGGCAGCCAGGACGCCGGCCACCTGTTCCTCGTTCAGTCCGGCCGCGGCGGTCTTGGCCCGGTCAACCTTGACCTGGACCACCGGCTGTCTGGCCGCGAGGTTGGTTGCCACCTCGCTGGTCGCCGGCACGCCGGTCATTGCTTCCACCATGGCCTCGCTGGCTGTGCGGAGGTCCTCGGACGTTGCCGCCTTGATGGTGATGTCCACCGTGGAGGACGTCCCGAAGCCACCCTGCTGCGTGCCGACGGTAATCTTCCCGGAACCGGCCACCTTGCCCACTTCGGTCCGGACGGTTTCCTGGAGCTTCGCCTGATTGGCCTTTTCATCCGTCACCACCGTGAACGTGGAGTTGGCGGCGCCGGAGGACGTCAGGGCGGCAAAACCTGCCTGCGCGTTTCCGGAGGTGAGCTGGACATTCCTGACACCCTCGATGCCGCGGAGGACGTCCTCGACCTTGATGGCGGCTGCGCTGGTGTCGGCCAGGCTTGTGCCCGCTGGCATCAGTTGGCGGACAGTCAGGCTGTTCTGGCCGGAATCGCCGAGGAGGTTGGTGGACAGCAGCGGCGTCATGGCGGCCGTGGCGCCGAGTACCAGCACGGCGGCGACGAGGGTCAGCACCGGGTGCTTCTGGGTCTTGCTGAGGACGGGCAGGTAGGCACGCTGCAGCCGGCTTTTCTGTTCGGCTTCCTGGGCCTGGGCACGGGCGGCGGCAGTAGCCCGGGCGGCAGCTTCGCGGGCAGCGGGCGAACCAGCGGCGGGAGAACCGGCGGGGGCGGAACCGGCGGGGCTTTTGAGGAACCAGTAGGCCAGGACCGGAACGATGGTCAGCGATACCAGCAGGGATGCCAGCAGCGCCATGGTGACTGTCAGGGCGAACGGCCGGAAGAGTTCGCCGGCGAGCTCGCTCACGAAGGCAATGGGCAGGAAGACCGCCACAGTGGTCAAGGTGGAGGCGGTGATTGCGCCGGCCACCTCCCGGATTGCGGTGAGGATCGCGGGGACTTTCTCCTCCCCGTAGCTGAGGTGGCGTTTGATGTTTTCGATCACCACAATCGAGTCGTCCACCACCCGGCCGATCGCAATGGTCAGCGCGCCCAGGGTCAGGATGTTCAGTGAATAGCCCGTCGCGGACAGGCCAATGAAGGTGATCAGCAGCGACAGCGGAATGGAGACCGCGGTAACAAGGGTGGAGCGGGCTGACATCAGGAAGACAAGGATGACGGCGACGGCGAAGCCCAGCCCGAGGAGGCCCTCGGTGGTGAGGTCCTTGATGGACTTCTCGATGAACGGGGCCTGGTCGAACACCGCCGTGAACTTTGCGTTGGACCCCAGCTCGGCCTCCAGGGCCGCCAACGAGTCGTTCACGGCGTGGGAGATTCCCACGGTGTCGCCGTCGGGCTTCTTGGTCACGGAGACGGCCAGTGTTTCCTGGCCGTTGGTCCGGGTGATGGAGGTCCGTTCGTCATCCTGCAGGCTAACGTCGGCTACCGTGCCGATGGTCGCGGCATCCTTGGCTCCGCCCACGGGTAGCGCCTTGATGGCGTCCAGGGAATCCACCGGGCTGCCGATCTGGAGGGATAGCGTCTTGCCCTGCTCCTGGATGGTCCCGGCCGGGATCAGCGCGCCGTTGTTGGAGAGGGCGTTCCGGATGGACTCGATCGTGGTGCCCTTGGCGGCCATCGCCTCGGGCCGGGGGAGGATCTCGATGTGCTGGGTGGCGCCGCCGGTCACGTCGGCTCCCCGGACGCCGTCGATCTTCTGGAGCCGGGGAACGGAGAGGCGTGCCAGGTCGGCGTTGAGTTCGCTGAGGGGCTTGTCCGAGGACACTGCCAGGAACACGATGGGGAAGTCGCTGATGCTGCCCGCGATGGCCTGCGGCTGCACGTCCTCCGGCAGGGAGCGTTTGGCGTTGGAGATGGCGCGGTCGATCTGGTTCCGGGCGCGGTCGAGGTTTGTCCCGTAGGTGAACACCATGGAGATCTGCGAGACGCCGTTGCGTGACGTCGAGGAGGTGGACTCCAGGCCTTCGACGCCGTTCAGGGCGGTTTCGAGCGGTGCGCTGACCTGCTTGTCCACCACTTCGGGCGAGGCGCCGGACATGGCGGAGAGGACGGTGATCTGCGGGAACTCAATGGAGGGGATGAGTTCCTGTTTCAGCGATGACATGGTGATCACGCCGAACACCGTCGCGAAGACGGTGATCAGCGCGATCAGCGCCCGGTTTGCCAATGAAAGTTGTGCCAGCCGGAACATCGCGGGTCTCTCCTGTGGGGTTGACGTACTCCTGCGGACCGGACCGGACCGTCCAGCCGGGCCTGAGGCCCGGACCGTCCAGCCCGGCCTGACGCCCGGCGGGCGGCCGGACGTCAGTGGTTGGCGGAAACGCTCTCCAGCTGCAGTGCCTTGGCCGTTGCCGTTTCGAGTTCGGCAGCAAGTTCCGGATTCTCATCCAGCTTCACGCCGTAGCCCGGCATCATGTCCTTGAGCTTGCCCTGCCAGCCCTTGAAGTTCTTCGGGAAGGACTTCTGCAGCAGTTCAATCATGATGGGCACCGCTGTGGACGCGCCGGGCGAGGCGCCCAGCAGCGCACCGATGGTGCCGTCACGGCCGGCGATGACTTCCGTGCCGAACTGCAGCACGCCGCCGCGCTTCGGGTCTTTTTTGATGATCTGCACACGCTGGCCGGCGGTGATCAGCTCCCAGTCGCCGTCCTTGGCTTCGGGGTAGTACTCGCGCAGCGCTTCCACCTTGTCCCCGTGGCGCTTGGCAACTTCCTTGACGAGGTACGCGGTGAGGTCCATGTTGTCCTTGGCGACTGCAAGCATCGGGATGATGTTGCTGGGCCGGATGGACAACGGCAGGTCAAGGTACGAGCCGTTCTTCAAGAAATTGGTGGAGAAGCCGGCATAGGGGCCGAACAGGAGGGAACGCTTCCCGTCGACGTACCGGGTGTCAAGGTGCGGGACCGACATGGGCGGCGCGCCCACCGAAGCTTGGCCATATACCTTGGCGCTGTGCTGGGCGGCAAGTTTCTCGTCGGTGCAGCGGAAGAACTGGCCGGACACGGGGAATCCGCCAAAGCCCTTGCTCTCCGGGATGCCGGAGGCCTGGAGGAGGTGCAGTGCGCCGCCGCCGGCGCCCACAAACACAAACTTGGCGTGGATCTTGCCGTGTTCCCCGGAAGCCGGGTGCTTGATCGAAAGGTCCCAGCCGCCGTCGGACGCCTTGGAGATGCCGCTGACGTCATGGCCGTAATTGATTTCGACGCCGTTGTTCCCGAGGTAGGTGGTGAGCTCACGGGTCAGTGCCCCGAAGTCGACGTCGGTCCCCTCGGTTGCCCGGGTGGCGGCGATACGCTGCTTCGCGTCGCGGCCCTTGACGATCAGCGGCGCCCATTTGGCGATCTGGGCCTGGTCCTCGGAGTACTCCATGCTGCGGAACAGCGTGTGGGGCTTGAGCGCTTCGTAGCGGGTCTTGAGGAATTTGGTGTTGTCCTCGCCGATGACAAAGCTCATGTGCGGGACGGTGTTGATGAAGCCCTTCGGCGAGCCGATCAGGGATTCTTCCACAAGATGGGACCAGAACTGGCGGGACAGCTGGAACTGTTCGTTGATGAGCAGGGCCTTGGCCGGGTTCACCGAGCCGTCTTTGGCTGCGGGGGAGTAGTTGAGCTCGCACAGGGCGGCATGGCCCGTTCCGGCGTTGTTCCAGGGGTCGGAGCTTTCCAGCCCGGGCTGATCCAGGCGTTCGAACAGGGAGATGGTCCAGTTCGGTTCAAGCTGCTTGATGAATGCCCCGAGCGTGGCGCTCATGATGCCGCCGCCAATCAGTACGACGTCGGCATGTTGGGTCTTGGATATGAAGGTCACAATCAGTCTCCGATAGCAGCGGCTCTGGCTGTCAAAGAATATCCCCGGGCGGCCCGCATACTGAAATTGGGCCGGGCCGTCAAGGCTTTAGCTGTACCTTTGTGAAAACTTCACTCAGTACCGGGGACGCCGGGTAGCTGCTGACGCGGTCCGAGAGTGCGAGCGCCGAGATGGGGAAGGCGATGGGAACTGCCGGCACGGTGGCCGCGATCTGGGCGTTGATGGTGTGGTACTGCTCGTCGCGTTCCTTGCCGGCAGGGAGGCCGCGGGCGCGGTTGATCTTGGAAAAGACCTGCGGGTCCTGGTAGCCGAATTCGCCGTTCTTTTCGCCGAACAGCGGGCCCACAAAGTTATCGGCATCGGCATACGCGCCATTCCAGCCGAGCAGGTGGAGCCCGTGGTCCCCGGGTGACTGCACTTTCTGGAGATAGCCTTCGGACCAGTCCACCGGGACAGGCTTAATGTTGAACCCGACGGCGGTCAGTTGCCTGCTGATTTCGGCGTAGATTTTCTCCGGCGTGGGCAGATACGGGCGGGTGGCGTTAAGCGGATAGTAGAACCTGAGCTCTTCCCCGGTGTAGCCGGCCTCGGTCAGATAGGCCTTGGCCTTGACAGGATCGTGGCCCAGTGCGGGAGCGTCATTATTGAAACCGCTGATCTTCGGAGGAACGAATTGTGAGGCCTTGGCGGTGTTGTCGATGAAGAACTTGCGGATCAGGGTTTCCTTATCGATGGCCAGCTCAATGGCCTGCCGCACTTTTTCGTTCTGCAGGACCGGAATTTCCTGGTTGATGCCCAGGTACATCACCGAGAAGGGATCACGCTGGACGATCTGCATGCCCCGCTTGACCAGCTGATCGAAGTTGCCCACCGTGACGGCGTCGTAGCCGTCGATCTTGCCGTCCAGGAGGGCCTGAAGCCGCGTCTGGGGGTGGTCGTACGTGACGAAATTAATGGTGGAGATCTGCCCGCGGTCACCCCAGTAGTTTTTGTGGCTGATGAGCCGGACTCTCGCCTCGTCCCAGGCGGCCAGGCTGAACGGTCCTGTGCCGACGGGGTTGGTGGCGAACCGGGAGACCGGGTTTCCGCCACGGGTCTGATCCAGGACATCCGCCGTGCCCGCCGTCAGGGCGGCCGGGGATGCGATGGCGAACGCCGGCAGGGTGAGCGCCTGGAGGAACGCAGTGAAGCGCTGGGTCAGGTCGATCCGGACAGTGTCAGCGGAAAGGGCCGTGCAGCTCTTGAAAATGGAGAGCGCAGCGTCCTCGGAATGTGCCTTGAACACGCTCTTGAACGAGCTTCCCGGCGCTTGCCGCCGCAGTTCCGCCGAGAAGGCGAACCAGCGGTTGAAATTGGCACACACGGCGTCGGCGTTGAAGGGCATGCCGTCCTGGAACGAGACGCCGCTGCGGAGTTTGAACGTGTACGAGCGGCCTTCGTTTTCTTCGGACCATTCCGTTGCCAGCAGCGGCGTGGGCTTGCCCGTGGTCTGGTCCACACCCACCAGGCCTTCGAGGATCTGCCGGGTGATCCGGTAGCTTTCCACATCGTTCGAGAGCGCGGGGTCCAGGCCGAGGGGCTGGGACGCCGTGCCGAACGTGAACGTTTCGGTGGGTTCAGCGCCGGCGGGCGCCGTCGAAGGAGACGTTGCCGAGGGCGAAGGCGGTGGGTTGCCGGTACAGGAGGTCAGGCCTAACGCCATAAAAACGGCGCCGGTCTTGATGACCGTTCGCCGCGAAGTACTTCTGGGCACTCGTCTATCACCTCTGGCTGCTTCCGGCCGGCGCCGCGGACTGCGGGCCAAGGACACAGTCTAGTTGACACACCCCGGTGCTCCCTGGACACACGCCAGAGGCCTGTTCCGGCTGCGGAACAGGCCTCTGGGCTTGAAAGCCGGACTACTTGGGCATCAGCACCGAGTCGATCAGGTAAACGGTGGCGTTCTTGGTCTGGACGCCGCCGCAGATCACGCTGGCGCCATCAACCATGAGGGCATCCTTGCTGCCGGTCACGGTGACCGATCCGCCCTGGACCGTGGCGTGTGTGCCGGCGATCTTGTCAGGGGTGATCTGGCCGGGGACCACGTGGTAGGTCAGGATCTTGCTCAGCAGGGCGTCGTCCGTCTTGAGCGTTTCGATGGTGGCGGCATCGATCTTGGCGAAGGCGTCATCCACCGGAGCGAAGACCGTGAATTCGCCGCCGTTAAGGGTGTCAACCAGGTCAACCTTCGGGTTCAGCTTGCCGGAGACAGCTGCCGTGAGGGTGGTCAGGATGGGGTTGTTGGATGCCGCGACCGCTACCGGGTCAAGGGCCATCCCGGCAACCGAGCCTGCCCCGGTGGGGACCTTCTCTGCGTAGCCGGCGCAGCCTGCGCCAACGAGGTTTGCGGCCGGATCCATGGCAGCAGCACTGGCGGACGGTGACGGGGCCATCTTCGTTGCTGACGGTGCGGCGGCCGGAGCGGAGGAGCTCGGGGTTGTGGTTGCTGTTCCACCGCAGGCGGTAAGGCTCAGCAGGGCTGCAGCTGCAACGCCTGCGACGGTGAAGGATGTGCGCTTGAATGACTGCATTTCGGTTCTCCTTGTTTGTGCCGATTCTTGCCTGCGGCAGACGTTGTGCCTGCCGCGTGGCCTTTTCCGACTGTTGGGCACCTGCCCTTGGCTGGTGTCTCAATGGGTATTCGGCCGGAGCACGGAAGCGGATGGGTGGATCGCCAAGAGTTTTTAATTGCGCGCCAAACCGGGGGAGAATGCCGTGGCTGGGACAGTTAAATGACAGAGATCCCGGGGCCTGTGGGCCCGGGATCTCTGTGTAAGTGTGCGCAAGGGGGGACTTGAACCCCCACGCCCGAAGGCACAGGAACCTAAATCCTGCGTGTCTGCCAATTTCACCACTCGCGCTTGGCAGTTGCCGCCGTTGTCTCAACCTTGGCCAGATGGCCTACGGATAAAAACGTACGACGGCGGATGCCAGTTTCCATTGTAGCCTCGGGCCGGCGGGGCTCCGGTCAGCCGGTTCCTGGCGCCCGTACCGGCGCCACTTCCCGCGTAATGCGTTACGCGTCCACTTTGAGGTCGCGCCGGAGTTTTGCGACGTGGCCGGTGGCCCGGACGTTGTACTGGGCAAGCGCCACTTTTCCATCGGGATCGATGACCACGGTGCTGCGGATCAGTCCCTCATAGGTCCGTCCGTAATTCTTCTTTTCGCCCCAGGCACCATAGGCTTCGGCCACGGCATGGTCCTCGTCCGAAAGCAACGGAAAGCTAAGGTCCTCGTTGGCGGCAAAGGCAGCAAGTTTGTCCACCGAATCGGGGGAGACGCCCAGGACCCGATAACCGGCCGACGTGAAGGATGCCAGGCTGTCGCGGAAATCGCAGGCCTGTTTCGTGCAGCCGGGGGTGGCGGCGGCTGGGTAGAAATACAGGATGGTGCTGCCGCTGTGGCCGGAAGCCAGGTTGACGTCTTTACCCGACGAATCCTTCAGGGTGAAGCCGGGCGCTACGTCGCCGGTCAAGAGTCTGTCAGCCACTGTTAATCTCCTCGTTGCAGGCGGAACACACCAGTTTAGTAAGCATCCAGGACCGGTGCTAACCAGCCTTAGCTATACTTGCTGGTATGCCTGACATGGATCGCTGGCCCACTGGGCGCCTATTGTCCACTGCGGCACGCCTCGTAGAACACTCCTGGAACGAAAAGCTAAGCGCCATCGGACTGACGCACGCCGGCGTGATCGCTATCGAAGTCCTCTCAGCGCAGGGGCCGATGACACAGGCCCAACTTGCCCAATATGTGCGCGTTCAGGCCCAGACCATGGGTAAAACCCTGAGCCGGTTGGAGTCCCACGGCCACATTGCCCGCGTCCGCAGCACCTCGGACCGCCGCAGCCAGGTAGTGTCCCTCACGGACAGCGGACGGGAAGCCGCAGCCGCAGCCGTTGAGATGGAACGCTCAGTGCTTGCCGCGGCAACTATTGACCCTGACGCCCTGCGGCAGGAGCTCCAGGCTGTGGTCAGGGAGCTGGCCAGCCAGTTCGCCTCGCCGTCAACCAGCGCCCTGGTGGACGGTGCCCCGCTCAGCTAGCAAACCCGGGAATCCGGTAAATCTGACTGGCACCATTACTGCAAAATTCCGCAGTGGTGGTGCCCTTTTTGGTTTGTGCCCTGAAACGTCCAGAAGTGGCGTCTTGGCCGCGTGATTTTGCAGCGGTTCAGGGCCCACTTCCAAGAGGTGCAATCGATGGTGGTTCGCCGAAGGAGGCCCGTCGGGACCCACCATGCACGTTCCGGACGTCTCAACTGAAGACCGGTGGCCTGGATATATCCCCGTCATTGGGTATAGGAGTGTCCATATCCTCTCGGCACCTATCAAGGCTTCAGGGGCTGCTTCAACATCACGACCGGCATCTGGCCGTAGGTCTCGCCGCGCGATGCCCTTATCATCTGACGTATGCGGAAACACTTGGTCGCCCTTGGGGTCGTGGCAATCCTCCTTGCCGGCTGCTCGGCCCCTTCAACTGATCCGGCAGTAACGACAGCGGCGCCGGCCGCCACATCAGCATCAGCTACGCCGACGCCGACTACGCCAACGACAGGCTCGGCCGCGACAGATCTGAACTGGGGCACGCCGACCGCTGGCGACGAGTTCAACTATACCGGCGCACCGGACGCCGCGAAGTGGTCCGTGTACAACAGTGTCGGGCACGCGGGGAATGGCATTCGGAGTCCCCAGCAGGTCACGGTAGACGGTTCCAAAATGGTCATGACTGGAACCCCGGACGGCACGACTGCTGGAATGAGCGCGAAGTTTGGACGCCAGAAGTACGGCAGGTGGGAGGCCCGCGCGGCGGGTTCGGGTGACAACGAGTACCGTATGGTGTTGCTCCTGTGGCCGGATAGTGGGATTTGGCCGTGTGAAGGCGAAGTTAATTATGCAGAGAAGACCGGTGATTGGAACGTCATCAAGTTCTTCTACCACTATGGATGTTCGAACTCGCAGACGTCGGCAGCCAAGGCTCTGGACATTTCACAGTTCCACAACTACGCGGTTGACTGGTCTCCGAATGGGATCGTCGGCTACGTCGATGGGGTGAAGTGGTTTGAGGACAACGACCCGACGCACCAGCCTCCCGGACCGATGCACCAGACGCTACAACTGGACTGGGAGCCAGACAGCACTGTTAACGGCGCCGGCGAGATGCGAGTGGATTGGGTTCGCGTCTATGCGGCTGGCGATCCAACTCCCGCTGCCCTGCGGCCGCCATCCGATGAGTCGTTTGAGTTCGCTGCCACCGGGGACATAAACCCTGCGGGTAACACGTCGTCCACGTCGCACAGTGGTAAAAATGCGGCTAGCATCATCGACGGTCTCAACGACGGTTCGCTGGACAACTTCCTTGCGCTGGGCGATTTCCAGTATGACAAGGGCACCTGTACCGAGCTCGAGGCTTACAACCAGTTGTGGGGTCCGGCTAAGGCCAAGACGTACTGGACCGCTGGCCCGAATCATGATGTTGAACCCGGCGAGAATGACGACGTTGACCGGTACATGGATGGGCAGTGCGTGTCCACGGTGAAGAGCGCGACCAGCTCCGATGTTGTACGGTTCCAAGACGCTCTTGAATGGTATTCGTTCGACAAGGGCAACTGGCACATTCTTGTCGCGCCTACGGCCACGTGGCGTTATAACGCTAAGCGGGCGCAGGCGATGACCTCGGAGATGGATGCCAACCTGAAAGCGGCGAAGGCCGCTGGAAAGCATTTGGCGGTTATCTACCATGATCCGTATTTCACCAGCAACACGTCGAGCCATACCCGCTTCTCTAAGGCGAAGCCGTGGATTGACGTGTTCTGGGCGAACCGCGTTCGTGTGCTGCTGTCCGGCTCACAGCACAATTATGAGCGGACCTGCCCGATTAACAACGAGGACCAGTGCGTTGCGGACGGGATGCAACAATTTCAGGTGTCCACTGGTGGAATCGGCCTCCGGGCGTTCACCAGCAGCCCCTCTTATGTGCAGCGGAAGTTTAGCGACACATGGGGTCACCTACGGATGAGCCTCAAGGCTGACGGCTCTTATACGTGGGAGTTCCGTCCCGTTTCTGGCGGAATGCAGACTGACAGCGGGTCTCGAAGCCATGGCTAATTCCTCGGTTCCGATCACCGCCGGTTCGGGCACTAACATTTGATACCGTCACCATGCCCGGTGGCGGACACAGGCAGGTTGTCGTGCTGGGCAATCACGGTGAGCATGAGGGACGTACCGCCACATTCCGCACCCTAGCGTTCCATAGATTCTCCCAGCTCTGTCACGGAGCTGAATGCCCCGCGTTTGAGGCACTGGCGGGTGATGATCCCGAAGAAGATCTCCACCATGTTCAGCCGGGAACAGCTGGTCGGGGTGATAGCTGTCGCAGATAACATGCAGTTCAACCCGGGGTGGGCGTCGGCGTCCCGGCCCAGGAAATCGACGAACTCGATGCTGGTGTGCTTTGGATAGAAGGCGTTCGCGCTGAGTTTGCCCGTGAGGACCTCCGCGTTGAGGTCGGCGTCCCATTCGGCGGCGATCTCCGGATAAAGCACGTCCAAGCGGTTAGTGACTGAAAGCTCTCTCGTCCAGCACAGAAGGGCAGGCGCTTCTCGAGGATTTGAACACTGCCTCGGCCTTCGCCTTGTAAGTGTGGTCGGGGCCGGCAGGACACCGCCTGAGGTAGCCAAAGGTGGTTGGATTCGGAGTCTCGCGGCAGTCGGCTGTGATGTCGGCGTGTCCCAGCTCTTTCCCCGGAGCAGCAGGGAATAAATAGCCCGCAAATACCCCACAGCGATCGAGGGGCAAAAAGGAAACCCCGTCTTCACGGCTTGTGGCCAGTGAAGACGGGGTTTCTTTGGTGCACCCCCCGGGACTTGAACCCGGAACCCATTGATTAAGAGTCAATTGCTCTGCCAATTGAGCTAGAGGTGCATCTCCTATGTGGTGACCTACCGGGCTTTTTCTTTCCCGGTTGATCTCCGCAACGACATGAAACTCTACACGAACTTCCGACCCATGTGAAATCGAGGCCCCAATGCTCCCCAGGTTCAGCCGGGAGGGGCCAGAACCAGCACAAAATCAGGGTTTTTGTTGTTGGTGAGCAGCCAGAAGCCGCCGTCGGGAGTCCGGATGACGTCCCGGATCCTGCCGTATTCGCGTGTGAAATAGGCCACAGGAGCGCTTGCCTCCTCGCCGGACAAGGACACCGTCCAGAGGCGTTGGCCGCGCAGGGCGCCGAGGTAGGCCGTCGACCCGGCAATTTCCAGGCCGCTGGGTGAGGAGTCCGCCGTCGAAGGCCACACCACCTTCGCGTCGCGGTACGCCTCCCGGTGAGGTGCGCCGGTTACTGCGGGCCAGCCGTAGTTGGCTCCCGGCTCGATGAGGTTGAGCTCGTCGTTGACGTCCGGGCCGAACTCGCTGGACCAGAGCCGGCCGGCGCTGTCCCACGCCAGTCCTTGGACGTTTCGGTGCCCCAAGCTGTACACGGCATTGCCGAAAGGGTTGCCAGGTGCGGGGTCACCCTCCGGAGTCAGCCGCAGGATCTTCCCGCCCAGAGCGTTGCGGTCCTGTGGCTGTTCGCGGCGCTGGGAGTCGCCTGTGCCCACGTACAGGAACCCGTCCGGGCCGAAGCGGATCCGGCCGCCATTGTGGGTTGATGCCTTGGGGATTCCGGAAAAGACCACCTCGGGGTCGCCAAGGTCCAGGGATCCGTCAGGCTGTTCCGTCAGCTTCAGCCGGGCGATGCGGTTGTCCTGTGCCGAGGTGAAGTACAGGTAAAGGTAGTTGTCGGACGGAAAGCCGGGGGAGAGGGCTAGTCCCAGCAAGCCTCCCTCACCGCCAGGAGCCACGCCGGGGACCTGGCCGATGGTGGTCGCCCTGCCATCACGGACAGCTTTCAGCAGCGCAGAGTCACGCTCGGAGACGACGGCGGTTCCGTTCGGCAGGAATACCGCGGCCCAGGGAATGTCGAGCTGGAGATCGAGCCGTGCCACAACCTCCGGTGGCGTGGCGTTACCCGGGCCGGCCCCGGTCCCGGTTCCTGTGATATTGCCGGTGGGGGCATCGTTGGCGTCCCCCGTGCAGCCCGACAGCAGCACGGCCAGGCACACTGCGAAGGCGCCCGCAGTGGGCTTGGCCGCCGCGAAGGCCCGAAAGTGCGTCTGCGTCCGGTCAGATACGCGTCCGCCGGGGGGCGCGGAAGCCGGCAGCTTCCGCATGGGCCGCCGACTCAAACCAGACGTCGGCTTTCGTCTGCACATAGTCCGGATGCCCCTCCTCGTAATAGACCATTGTTCCGGCGTCGGCCTTGACCTCGAAATCCGCCGGACCGCTTCCATCCGGGCCGGGCGACGCGGAACCTGCGCCGTAGGGCTGGTCCGCGGCCAGATGCCCGGTCGGTTCCGGTGCAGCTTCGTAGTCCGCCACGGCTGCCGGCTCCATGGTCCGGGCTTCAGCGGCCTCTGGTGATACTGCGGTGTCTGTGGCTACTGCGGCCTCCATGGATCCTGCAGCCTGCATGGGAGCGGCGCTTGCCGCGTGCGGGGCTGAATCGGCGGCGGCCACTTCGGGTTGCGTATCAGCGGCTTCGGCTTCCGCAGCGGCCGTTTCTGCGCCGGGCAGCGTGGGCGCATGGGGCTCCGTGTATTCCGGGTGATGCACAAATCCAGCGCCCTGGGCCGGTGGTGCTTCGGACGTTGGGGTGTCGGCAATTACGGTGGACGCTTCGCCTGCCGGCCGGTGGCTGGCGGCGGGTTGGGCTGGTGCGCTTGCCTCTGACCACTGGGTTTCCCACTCGGCTTCGTCTGCCTGCCGGCTCACACTCTCCTTGCTGCCAGGTTCCTGGGCTGCTAGCGACTCCGGGCGAGCCGGCTCCTCTTGCCCAGCCAGCTGCCCAGGTCGGCCGGGTTCCCCAGAGCCAGCCGACTCGGGGGATGACAGTTCTTCGGCGGACGGGCGTTCCCGTGCATCGGCTGCAGCGGTTTCTGCGGGACCAGAAGTGTCTGTGGCGCCAGCGGTATCTGCGGCACCAGCAGTAACAGTGGAACCGACAACGTCGGGGTCAACACCGGCGTCCTGCCCGACGATGGTGTCCTTTTCCAAGCTGGGTTCTCCAAGGCCGGCCTTGTGCCCACCCCCGGCTTCCTGGGGTTCTGCCGTGCTGGACCGCACGGGCGCCTCGTCCGCCGTCGTCGGTGGTGTCGGCTCAGCAGCGCCGAAGCCCGCAGCACTGGGGATGCCCGCCGTGCCTGCGGCTTCCGCCGAGGCAGCTGCGCTTCCGCCGGAGAGTCCGCCGTCCGTCCGGATGGGCGTGGAGTCACCGGTGCTCGAGGAGCTGCTGCGGTTCAGCAGCCACCACACAACGCCCACGATCAGCACAATGAGGATAATCCAGAAGACAAAATCCATAGCAGGGCCCTTCAGTCCGGATGGCACGGTTGCCGTTCCCTGACGGTACGTCGGTGCGAACGGGGCTGTCTAGGTTCCGGCAGGCCCGTAAGGGTCCGTCTCAGAATTTGAGACGAGCGTCCACTGTTGGATCGAAATATTCCTGAAAATGGGCCAAACGTGCTGTTCGGGTCGTTGGCGTCCCGATCGGAGTCATAGACTTTGACCCATGAGTGAGGACACCCAAACAGCAACCGAGAACAAGATCGACATCAAGCCCCGAAGCCGGGTCGTCACCGACGGGATCCATGCCGCCCCCGCGCGCGGTATGTTCCGCGCAGTCGGCATGGGCGACGACGACTTCGCGAAGCCCCAGATCGGCGTTGCGAGTTCCTGGAATGAAATCACTCCCTGCAACCTGTCCCTGAACCGGCTGGCCCAGGGCGCCAAGGAAGGCGTCCACGCAGGCGGCGGTTTCCCGATGCAGTTCGGCACCATCTCCGTCTCCGACGGCATCTCCATGGGCCACGAAGGCATGCACTTCTCCCTGGTCTCCCGCGAAGTCATCGCCGATTCCGTCGAAACCGTCATGCAGGCCGAGCGCATCGACGGCTCGGTCCTCCTGGCCGGCTGCGACAAGTCCCTCCCCGGCATGCTCATGGCAGCCGCCCGCCTGGACCTGGCCAGCGTCTTCGTCTATGCCGGCTCCATCATGCCGGGCTGGGTCAAGCTGGAGGACGGCTCCGAAAAGGAAGTCACCCTCATCGACGCCTTCGAAGCCGTCGGCGCCTGCGCCGCCGGCAAGATGAGCCTCGGCGACCTTGACCGCATCGAGCGCGCCATCTGCCCCGGCGAAGGCGCCTGCGGCGGCATGTACACCGCCAACACCATGGCCTGCGTCGGCGAGGCACTGGGCATGTCGCTGCCCGGCTCGGCCGCCCCGCCCTCGGCAGACCGCCGTCGTGATGAATTTGCGCGCAAGTCCGGCGAGGCAGTGGTCAACCTGCTCCGCCTTGGCATCACCGCCCGGGACATCATGACCAAAAAGGCGTTCGAAAACGCCATCGCCGTCACCATGGCATTCGGCGGCTCCACCAACGCCGTCCTGCACCTCCTGGCCATCGCCCGCGAAGCTGAAGTCGAGCTGAACCTGGAGGACTTCAACCGCATCGGCGACAAGATCCCGCACCTGGGCGACCTGAAGCCGTTCGGCCGCTACGTCATGACCGACGTCGACAAGATCGGCGGCGTGCCGGTCATCATGCGTGCACTGCTCGACGCCGGCCTGCTGCACGGTGACTGCCTCACCGTCACCGGCAAGACCGTGGCCGAAAACCTGGCGGCCATCAACCCGCCGGACCTGGACGGCAAGATCCTCCGTGCGCTGGACAACCCGATCCACAAGACCGGCGGCATCACCATCCTGCACGGCTCCATGGCGCCCGAAGGTGCCGTGGTCAAGAGCGCAGGGTTCGACGCCGACGTCTTCGAGGGCACCGCCCGGGTGTTCGAGCGCGAACAGGGCGCACTGGATGCGCTGGACAACGGCGCCATCCACAAGGGCGACGTTGTGGTCATCCGCTACGAAGGTCCCAAGGGCGGCCCCGGCATGCGGGAAATGCTCGCCATCACCGGCGCCATCAAGGGTGCGGGCCTCGGCAAGGACGTGCTGCTGCTGACCGACGGACGCTTCTCCGGCGGCACCACCGGCCTCTGCATCGGCCACGTTGCACCGGAAGCTGTCGATGGCGGCCCCATCGCCTTCGTCAAGGACGGGGACCGGATCCGCGTCGACATCGCAGCACGCAGCTTCGACCTGCTGGTTGATGAGGCCGAGCTCGAATCCCGCAAGATCGGCTGGGAGCCCCTCCCTGCCAAGTTCACCAAGGGCGTGCTCGCCAAATATGCCAAGCTGGTCCACAGCGCCTCCACCGGCGCATACTGCGGGTAGCACGATTTCGTTCCTCAACCTCGGCTGCTGGTTGAGCCCAACTAGGTAGCAGTAACTGTCGTTATGAGCGCTCATAACGACAGTTACTGCGACCCAGTTGGGGAACGTGGCCAACCAGTGGACAATGAAGTCCACACTGTGAGATGCGCACAGTCCTCGTTGACATGTATCTCACACAGAGGGAAAACTGAACGCATGATCGCATTCGTTACCAGCTGCGCCGCTGCAGATGCAGCCGTCGTCCTTACCAAGCGCGTGGCTCACTAGCCCGACTGGTAACGAACCGTCACGCGCAACCCCTCGAAAAGCCGCCAGGCTGAGGGGTTTTTTTATTTCCGCATTTCCGAGTACACAGATGATCCACAAGGAAGAGTCCGATGAGCAAAGGATCGCCGATCAGCCCCTCGCTGATGGCTACTAAGTCCGCTGGAGCCCCCAAGGCTCCGGAACGCGCCGACCGAACGGCTGACCAGGCCGCCGTCGTCGCTGATCTTGCCGCTGTCTCTCCTGTCCTTGGGCCGAACAACGTTGTACCCCCAACGGTGATGACCGGCTCGCAAGCTATTGTCCGATCGCTCGAAGAACTCGGCGTCGACGATATTTTTGGTTTGCCTGGTGGCGCTATCCTGCCTACCTATGACCCCTTGATGGCCTCCAGCATGAATCACGTACTGGTCCGTCACGAACAGGGAGCCGGCCACGCCGCGCAAGGCTATGCCATGGTTACCGGCCGGGTGGGCGTCTGTATCGTCACCTCGGGCCCCGGTGCCACCAACCTCGTTACCCCGATCATGGATGCCCACATGGATTCCGTGCCGCTGGTGGCCATCACCGGCCAGGTCTCCAGCGGTGTGATCGGCACCGATGCTTTCCAGGAAGCCGACATTGTTGGCATCACCATGCCGATCACCAAGCATTCGTTCCTGGTGACCGACCCCAACGACATCCCGCACGTTATGGCGGAGGCCTTCCACCTGGCCTCGTCCGGACGTCCGGGACCCGTCCTGGTGGACATCGCCAAAGACGCCCAGCAGGGTCAGATGACCTTCTCCTGGCCGCCGAAGATCGACCTCCCCGGCTACCGCCCGGTGACGCGCGGCCATAACAAGCAGGTCCGCGAAGCTGCCAAGCTGATCGCCTCGGCCACCAAACCCGTGCTCTACGTGGGCGGCGGTGTGGTGAAGGCACACGCTGCCGCGGAACTCCGCGAACTGGCGGAACTCACGGGTGCGCCCGTTGTCACTACCCTGATGGCACGCGGTGTGTTCCCCGATTCGCACCCGCAGCACGTGGGCATGCCGGGCATGCATGGCACGGTTTCCGCGGTCACGGCGCTGCAGCAGTCCGATCTGCTCATCACGCTCGGCGCCCGCTTCGATGACCGGGTGACGGGCATCCTGAAGTCCTTCGCCCCGAACGCCAAGGTGATCCACGCGGATATTGATCCCGCCGAGATCTCCAAGAACCGTACCGCCGACGTGCCGATCGTGGGATCCGTCAAGGAAATCATCCCCGAGCTCACCGAGGCTGTACGCTCCCAGTTCGAATCCGCCGGCACGCCGGACCTCACCACCTGGTGGGCGTTCCTTAACAACCTTAAGGAAACCTACCCGCTGGGCTGGACCGAGCCGGAGGACGGGCTCAGCGCCCCGCAGCGCGTCATCGAACGCATCGGCGCGCTGACCGGCCCCGAAGGCATCTACGTTGCCGGCGTTGGCCAGCACCAGATGTGGGCGGCACAGTTCATCAAGTACGAGCGCCCGCACGCCTGGCTGAACTCAGGCGGCGCCGGCACCATGGGCTATGCCGTACCGGCTGCCATGGGCGCCAAAGTGGGGGAGCCGGACCGTGTGGTCTGGGCCATCGACGGCGACGGCTGCTTCCAGATGACCAACCAGGAACTGGCCACCTGCGCCATCAACAAGATCCCAATCAAGGTTGCCATCATCAACAACTCCTCGCTGGGCATGGTCCGGCAGTGGCAGACCCTGTTCTACGAGGGGCGCTACTCCAACACGGACCTCAACACCGGCCACGAATCCGTCCGCATCCCTGACTTCGTCAAGCTGGGGGAGGCCTACGGCTGTGCCTCCTTCCGCTGCGAGCGGGACGAGGATATTGATGCCACCATCCAGAAGGCCCTCGAAATCAATGACCGCCCCGTGGTTATCGACTTCGTCGTGAGCCCCGACTCCATGGTGTGGCCGATGGTGCCCGCCGGCGTGAGCAACGACCAGATCCAGGTTGCCCGCAACATGACCCCGGAATGGGAAGAGGAGGACTGAACATGACCCGCCACACACTGTCCGTTCTGGTTGAAGACAAGCCCGGTGTACTGACCCGCGTCGCGAGCCTGTTCGCCCGACGCGCCTTTAACATCAACTCCCTGGCCGTGGGCCCGACGGAAGTTCCGGGCATGTCCCGGATGACCGTCGTCGTCGACGCCGACGGTGACCTGATTGAACAGGTCACCAAGCAGCTCAATAAGCTGGTCAACGTGATCAAGATTGTTGAGCTCACCTCCGAATCTTCCGTGCAGCGAGACCACATCCTGGTCAAGGTACGTGCGGATGCCGCGACTCGTCTGCAGGTGACCCAGGCTGCAGACCTGTTCCGTGCTTCAGTGGTTGACGTCTCCACAGACTCCGTGGTCATTGAAGCAACAGGCCACCCCGAAAAGCTCACGGCGCTGCTCTCAGTGCTTGAGCCCTTCGGCATCCGCGAAATTGTGCAGTCCGGCACCCTTGCCGTTGGACGGGGATCCCGCTCCATGAGTGACAGGGCTTTGCGCAGCGCTTAGTTAAGGCGGGGCACGGCCCCACCTGCGGCGCAATGCCCGTGCAGTACCGCAACACCCCAGACTAATTACCAGTGAATCACTCAAGAGGAGTTACCCAAGTGACTGAAATGTTCTACGACGACGACGCCGACCTGTCGATCATCCAGGGTCGCAAGGTCGCCATTGTTGGCTATGGCTCCCAGGGCCACGCCCACGCGCTGAACCTGCGCGACTCCGGCGTCGAGGTTGTCATCGCCCTCAAGGAAGGCTCGAAGTCGATCGCCAAGGCCGAAGAAGCCGGCTTCAAGGCCCTGACCGTTGCCGACGCCGCCGAATGGGCCGACGTCATCATGATCCTGGCGCCGGACCAGTACCAGCGCTCGATCTACAACGACTCCATCAAGGACAAGCTGACCCCGGGCAAGGCCCTGGCCTTCGCCCACGGCTTCAACATCCGCTTCGGCTACATCGAGGCACCGGAGGGCGTTGACGTCATCCTGATCGCCCCGAAGGCCCCGGGACACACCGTGCGCCGCGAATTCGAAGCCGGCCGAGGCATCCCGGACATCATCGCCGTGGAGCAGGACGCCACCGGCGCAGCCTGGGACCTGGCCAAGTCCTACGCCAAGGCCATCGGCGGCACCCGCGCCGGGGTCATCAAGACCACCTTCACCGAAGAGACCGAAACCGACCTCTTCGGCGAGCAGTCCGTCCTCTGCGGCGGCGTGTCCCAGCTGGTCCAGTACGGCTTCGAAACCCTGACCGAAGCCGGCTACCAGCCGCAGATCGCCTACTTCGAGGTTCTTCACGAGCTCAAGCTCATCGTTGACCTCATGTGGGAGGGCGGCATCGCCAAGCAGCGCTGGAGTGTTTCCGACACCGCAGAGTATGGCGACTACGTCTCCGGCCCGCGCGTCATCACCCCCGAGGTGAAGGAAAACATGCAGGCTGTCCTCGCCGACATCCAGAGCGGCGCGTTCGCCAAGCGCTTCATCGACGACCAGGACAACGGCGGCGAAGAGTTCAAGGCCCTGCGTGCCAAGGCTGAGCAGCACCCGATCGAGGCCGTTGGCCGCGAGTTGCGCTCACTGTTCGCCTGGCAGCAGACGGACGAGGACTACGTAGAGGGCTCCGCAGCCCGCTAAGTCTGCTGTGCGGGTGCCCCTCGGGGTGCCATCATGAGGCCGGGTTCACTTAACAATGTGAGCCCGGCCTTTCCGTCCGCCTAGACTTGTTCCATCCCAAGGACTGCAACGCAGAGGATCACTCGTGTCAAAACCCGTAGTACTGCTCGCCGAAGAACTTTCGCCCGCCACCATCGAGGCCCTCGGCCCGGACTTCGAGATCCGCCAGACTGACGGCTCCGACCGGTCCCAGCTGCTCGCCGCCATCGCGGACGTGGACGCCATCCTGGTCCGCTCCGCCACCCACCTGGACGCCGAAGCCATTGCCGCCGCGAAGAACCTCAAGGTCATCGCCCGCGCCGGTGTTGGCTTGGACAACGTTGACATTAAGGCCGCCACACAGGCCGGCGTGATGGTGGTCAACGCCCCGACGTCGAACATCATTTCGGCAGCGGAACTGACGGTGGGCCACATCCTGAGCCTCGCACGCCACATCCCGCAGGCCAGCTCCGCGCTGAAAAACGGTGAATGGAAGCGCTCCAAGTACACCGGCATCGAACTATTCGAGAAGAAGATCGGCATCATCGGCCTGGGCCGCATCGGCGCCCTCGTTGCTGCCCGCCTCCAGGGCTTCGACACCGAAATCCTCGCCTACGATCCGTACATCACCTCGGCCCGCGCCGCGCAGCTCGGCGTCAAGCTCGTCACCCTCGATGAACTGCTGAGCCAGTCGGACTTCGTCACCATCCACATGCCCAAGACGCCGGAAACCGTCGGCATGCTCGGCGCCGACGCGTTCACCAAGATGAAGTCCACCGCCTACGTGGTCAACGTGGCCCGTGGCGGCCTCGTGGACGAAGAGGCTCTCTACGCAGCCCTGCAGGACCGCCAGATCGCCGGCGCAGCCGTGGACGTCTTCGTCAAGGAACCCAGCACGGACCTTCCGTTCTTCGCCCTGGACAACGTGGTGGTCACCCCGCACCTGGGCGCATCCACCGATGAAGCCCAGGAGAAGGCAGGCGTCTCGGTTGCCAAGTCCGTGCGTTTGGCGCTGGCCGGCGAACTCGTACCGGATGCCGTGAACGTGGCCGGCGGCGTGATCGCCTCCGATGTCCGTCCGGGCATCCCGCTGATCGAAAAGCTGGGCCGGATCTTCACCGCGCTGACCCACGCCTCCCTGACCCAGATCGACGTCGAGGTGGCCGGCGAGATCGCGGCGCTGGACGTCAAGGTCCTGGAACTCGCCGCGCTCAAGGGCATCTTTGCCGATGTGGTGACCGAGCAGGTTTCCTACGTCAACGCCCCGGTCATCGCCGAACAGCGCGGCATCAACGTCCGCCTCATCACGACGGCGGAAGCGGAGGACTACCGCAACGTCCTCACCATCCGGGGTGCTTTGAGCGACGGCAGCCAGATCTCCGTGGCAGGTACGCTCACGGGTCCGAAGCAGATCCAGAAGCTCGTCGGCGTCAACGGCTACGACGTTGAGATCCCCATCAGCGAGCACCTCGTGGTGGTGGCCTACGCCGACCGGCCTGGGGTGATCGGAACCATCGGACACATCCTGGGCATGAACAACATCAACATTGCCGGCATGCAGGTGGCACGGCAGGCGGAAGGCGGCCAGGTTCTGGCACTGCTGACCATCGACAGTTCCGTTCCGCAGCAGGTGCTTGACGCCATCAAGGCAGGCATCGGCGCCGAAATGGTCCGCGAAGTGGACCTCGAGGACTGAGAACCGCACCGCCATCAACTACGCGTGACCGAACCTTAACGTCGGCCACGTATGATTGGCCGGTCTGCTTACAATGGCTGGGTCCTGTTTCAGGACCACGCCGGCAGACCGGCCAATACTTTTTGCACACCAGGCAGGAAATCCTATATATCCGCCGCCTGCGGATCCCGGTGTGCGCACGCAATCCAGGTTTCAGGGAGCCCAATGAACGCCGTCCAGAGGTTCATCAGAAGCAAAGTGCTGCTGCTGACCGCGGCCATCTTGATCGCAGCCATGTGCTTGTCGGTCCTCGTCCAAGGCCAGTCGCAGGCCGCACTCAATCGAACGGTGGATGAGAACTCGCGGGGTCTCTACGACGTCCTGGTCCAGGCCAAGGCAGGCTCCGGGGCGCTGATGCAGCCGGAGATCGCCAACGGTGGCGGCGGCATCGGCTTTGACCAGCTCGAGAACATCCGGAAGCTTTCCGGAACGTCCGTGGCGGCACCCATCAGCCTGGTGTCCCGCGTGACGCAGAACCTGGAAGCGCCACGGCTCGACGCCATGGATTACCTTGGCTACAACTCCGGGCTGGCAGGCACAGCGACCACGGACCAGGCCGCCGGCGCCACAGATCCCAGCAAATGGCCCGCTGCTGAGTCCGTGCTCGGCGATACCCCCAAGAACTACCGCCTGACCGCCAGCGCCGTCAGCTCCGACGGTGTCTCCGAGCAGACCCTGTTCAAGTCCACCGCCGAGGGCAGCCTGGGAAAGGCCAAACTCGTCGAGGAGAAGGCTGCCGGGGGCACCAGCATCCGGATCGCACCACCCGCAGGCGAGACAGGCATCAAATTCCCCGCTCCAGCCGGCGGCTCCGAACATAACCTGTTCAACCTTTCGGTGTCACTGCCCCTGTCTCCCGAAGTGACCGAGTCCGTGGTCGCCGTCGACCCCGTCTCCGAGCGGGCACTGCTCGGCTCGGCGGGCGACTTCCTCGCCCCGCTGGAGAAGGCCCCGCCCGCTGACGCGCGGAACGCCGGAGCAATCGGCCGGCACTTCGAAAGCCTCTTCACCAACGGCATCAGCCTGGAAGAGCTCAACGAGGGCCCTGACTTCCTCGGTGTCAAGCTCAAGTACTGGGCACCGCTGATGACGCAGTACCAGCAGGCGAAGCGCAGCGGACAGCTGACCGCGGACTCGCAGGCCATTCCCCTGGTTGTCCGTTCCGGCACGTCACTGGACCTTAAGTACAACGTAAAGATCGAGGAGATCGACGCCGCGGGCAAGGTTGTCAAGGAAGTCGGCACCGCCACGCGTTCCCTCGGCAAGGACTACCTGCCGTTTGTGTCCAAGGACCCGTTCGCGCTGTCCTGGCCCGGCTCCACCGACCACTCCGGTCTCCTCGGCAGCGCCGGCAACTTCAACCAGGGCCTCTACACCCCGGCCAAGTGGAGCACCGACTTCGCTGCCGCGCCGAAGTACACGGACGGCGACGCCGCGGCCAATGGTGCGGTCCAGAAGACCGCCGTTCCCAGCGACTGGGTCACTGTAAACCGCCTGCCGGAGAAGGGTGCCAACGGCGCCCCGGTGGACCAGACCCAGCGTGAGCCCGTGGATGAACGTTCCTACCGGGAAGACCTGGCAACAGGGGAAAAGCTCGCGGCTCCGCTGGCCATGGTCTATGGGACCTTCGACCCCGCGGCTGTTGAGAAAGCTGCCGGCGACGTCAACCGCCTTCCGCTGGGTGGCTACGACCCCACTCCGTTTACCCTCACCAAGGACGCGGAAGGCAAGACGGTCACCGGTACCGAACTCAAGCCTTCACTCAGTGCCACCGGACTGGCGAGCCAGTCGGCCGGTGCCATCACCGACTTCTACGGCCTGGCCGCAGCGCGCGGCTACAAGGACAACGCCGCCGTGATCGATGCCGTACGTGTCCGGGCCAAGGCTCCTGGCAGCTGGAAGGAAGCCCAGCCCGACGTCGAAAAGCTCGCCAGCGAGATCCGCGAAATGGGTCTTGAGGCTACTGTTGTGGCCGGTTCCGCCCGAGAGGACGCCAGCATTTTTGTCCCCGGATACTCCAAGGACGACGCCGGCAAGGAGTCAGCGCTGGGCACTGTCCAGCAGTCCTGGGTCCGGCAGAATGCAGCGGACGCAGTCTCCGGCTCCCTCACCGGGACCAACGTGACACTGCTTTTCCTGACCCTGTGCGGAGCCGCGCTGTTGACCGGCGCCTCCACCGTCAGCTACATCCGCAAACGCAAACGTGAAGCCGGGACCCTCCGCGCCATGGGCTGGACCCAAGTGCGCATCAGGAACTGGGTGCTTGAGGAATTCGGTGTCGGCGCTGCGCTGCTCGCGGTAGCCGGGATCGTCCTGAGCCTGGTGAGCTGGAGCGTGACCACAGCCATCGTCTCAGCCTCCGTCCTGGTCCTGTATGCGGCAGCGGCCTTCTTCGCCGCCCAACAGCTGCGCCACCGTGATGAGGTGGACCAGGAACCGCAGCACGACGAGCGGCTGATCCCGGTGGACTCCCCGCTGACCTTTGCCAACCGGCAGCTCAGCACGAACAAGTTCAACACCCTGTCCCTGGCCGTCGCAGTCGGAGTGTTCGGAGCCGCGGTGGGCGGGCTGGTTGCCTTGCTCATCGACATCCCCCGTGCTGCCGGAGCGAGCGCCCTCAGCGGCCTGGCCGCAGCAAGCGTGGCAATGCCCAGCATGCTCCTGGCACTCGCCGGCGTCGCAGTGGGGCTGGTCCTGACCTTGGTCACCGGCCGGTTTGAGCTGAACGCCAAACGCCAGTACCTGGGCATCCTTGAGGCCATGGGCTGGAACCCGGACATGCTCCGCCAGGTCCGTCTTTTCGAAAACGCGCTGGTGGGCACGGTGGCCCTGCCGCTGGGCGTCCTGGGCGCGCTGGGCATCGGGCTCCTCCTTGCCCCGTATGCCGCGCTATGGGCCGGCGTCGCCGGCCTCGTGGCTGTACTTTGCTGGATACCGATTGCAACGAAAGTGGTCCAATGACAAACGAGACGAACGTTTACCGGAGCCGGAGGTCCGGCCCGGCTGAGTCGCCCCTGCAGACCCGTGCCAACACCATCGTCAAGGCCGCGGACCACGGGACCCCGCTGGAACTGAGCGACATCACCATCCGCTATGGCGGCGGTAAAAGCGGTGCCGAAGCCGTCAGTGTTGTGGAGAACTTCGACCTCACGCTGCACGCCGGCGAGATGCACTGCGTGGCCGGCCGAAGCGGATCCGGCAAGACCAGCATCCTGACAGTGGGTGCGGGACTGACCCTGCCGACGTCGGGCCGTGTCTTCTGGGAAGGTGATTCCCTCGAAAGCATGGGCGACGACGAAATCGCCGACCGACGTCGGGCCCTGATCGGTTACGTTGACCAGGGCGGCGCCCTGATCGACGGCATGAGCGCCCTCGAGAACGTCCTCCTGCCGGCCGTGCCCGACGGCGAGGTGGACCAGCGCCGCGACATGGCCAAGGACCTCCTGGACCTGGTGGGCCTGGGCCGCCGGATGCGGCACCGTCCGGCCCAGCTGTCCGGTGGTGAACGCCAGCGTGTGGCGATCGCCCGCGCCCTGATCCTGGGTACGCGCGTGCTGGTGGTTGATGAGCCCACGGCCAGCCTGGACCGAGCCTCAGCCAACCGCATCATCAGCATCCTCAAGGACACCACCTCGGACGGCATCGCTGTACTGGTCGCTTCACACGACCACGAACTGGTCCGCCTGAGCGATACGCTGACTGAACTGATCTAGCCCTGCCCCTCCGCACCAAAGGTAACGTCCGCACGTGAGCGCAACAGCCAAAACCCCGTTCTACATCACCACGGCCATCACCTACCCGAACGGTGTTCCGCACATCGGACATGCCTACGAGTACATCGCCACCGACGCCATGGCGCGCTTCAAACGGCTTGACGGCTTTGACGTGATGTTCCTGACGGGCACGGATGAGCACGGCATGAAGATTGCGCAGGCGGCCGAGAAGGAAGGCGTCACGCCCAAGGAGCTGGTGGACCGCAACGCGGAAGTCTACAAGTCTGCCCACGCCGCGCTGGGGATTACCTACGACCGCTTCATCCGGACCACGGACGCTGACCACTACGCCGCGTCGCAGGCCATCTGGAAGAAGATGGAAGCCAACGGCGATATCTACCTGTCCAAGTACGAGGGCTGGTATTCCGTCCGGGACGAGGCCTTCTACGTGGAGGACGACACCCTGGTCAAGGACGACGGCGTGCGGTACTCGAAGGAGACGGACACCGAGGTGACGTGGACGGCTGAGGAGAGCTACTTCTTCCGGCTGTCCTCCTACCAGGACCGCCTGCTGGCGCTGTATGAGGCCCAGCCGGAGTTCGGGGCACCGCAGTCCCGCTTCAACGAGGTCATCAGCTTCGTCAAGCGCGGCCTCGAAGACCTGTCGATCAGCCGCACCACGTTCGACTGGGGTGTCCCCGTCCCCGGCAACGACAAGCACGTGATGTACGTCTGGGTGGACGCGCTCACCAACTACCTGACCGGCGTCGGCTACCCGGACGTCGACTCGGAGTCCTTCAAGAAGTTCTGGCCCGCCGATGTGCATGTGATCGGCAAGGACATCTCACGGTTCCACGCCATCTACTGGCCGGCGTTCCTGATGAGCGCCGGCATTGAGCTGCCCAAGCGCGTCATGATCCACGGCTTCCTGCACAACAACGGTGTGAAGATGTCCAAGTCGCTCGGCAACGTGGTGGCACCGGCAGACTTCGTGGCGCAGTACGGGCTGGACCAGGTACGGTTCTTCTTCCTCCGAGAGGTCCCGTTCGGCGCCGACGGCAGCTACAACCATGAGGCCATCGTGGGCCGCATGAACTCGGACCTGGCCAACAACTTCGGCAACCTGGCGCAGCGTTCGCTGTCCATGGTGGCCAAGAACTGCGAGGGCCGGGTCCCGGTTCCGGGTGCCTTCACGGCTGAAGACACCGCGATCCTGGCACAGGCCAACGGACTCCTGGAGACGGCCCGGGCTGCCTTCGAAAAGCAGGAATTCAGCCGCGCACTCGAGGCCATCTGGGGCGTCCTGGGGGACACCAACGCCTACTTTGCCGAGCAGGCTCCCTGGGTACTGCGGAAGACCGACGTCGAACGCATGAACACCGTGCTGTATGTGACGCTGGAAGTGCTGCGCATCGTGGCTATCCTGGCCCAGCCCGTGATGCCCACGGCTACCGCCGCGCTGTTGGACACCTTGGGACAGCCCGACGGCGGATCCCGCCAGTTCTCCGCGCTCACCACGCCGATTGTCGCCGGTACGCCGCTGCCGGCCCCGGCGCCCGTCTTCCCCAAGTATGAGGAGCCGGCCGAAGCCTAGGTATGTCCCGGCTGGCTACTTGCTGGTACGCGGACTGAGTACGGTTCCGGGTCCGGTCAGTAGGGTCCACCTTGTAAGGCGGGTACTGAGTACTGGAGACATCCTGGTGTCCGTCTGTCTAGCCTTATCTGGTTAGCAAACTGATGATTCGCATCTGGGAGAACCGTCGCCCCGATGCTGTCCGTTTGCCTTTAGCCCTCCGTGTCGGGGATGGCGCCGTTCCTCCACACGTCTGATCAGTTTGGACCAGACAATGGATGGAGACGGAAATGAAACGGATCCTTGCCGCTTTTGGTGTCGCGGGTCTTGCGCTATTGGGTGCCACAGCGCCGGCCACCGCGTCGCCTTCTGAGGACGAGAAAAAGATCACCATTTGCCACGCCACCGGCTCGGAAAGCAATCCCTACGTGCCGGTGACCATCAGCCTCAACGCGCTCAACGCCCACGTGGGCCACCAGCACGATGAGGACATCATTCCGGCCAACGACGGGAAAGTTCGTCCCGGAGGCCAGAACCTTGACAAGGCCAGCATCTGGAATGCAGGCTGCGCCGCACCAGGCGAGGGTAACGGCCGTGGCGATCACAAGATCAGCATCTGCCACGCCACCGGCTCGGACAAGAACCCGTACGTGCCGATTACGATCGCCCTGCAGGGGCTCAACGGCCACGCCAACGCCAACCACCAGCACACTGAAGACATCATCCCGCCGAACAACGGCAACGTGCTGCCTGCAGGCCAGAACTGGACGGCTAAGGGACAGACAACCTTTAACAACGGTTGCGTTCCCACAACGGTGCCGCCAGTAGTGCCGCCTGTTGTTCCTCCGGTGGTCCCGCCTGTTGTTCCTCCGGTGGTCCCGCCTGCTGTTACTCCGGTGACGCCGGGCGAAACTCCCAGAGGTGCTGTTGTGGGTGCGCCGGCGGGTCAAGGTGCCGTAGCCGCTAACAACCCTGGCTTCAATGTCCAGACAGCAATGGCAGGTTCGACTGACGTTTCCATCGCCCCCTGGGCCGCTGGCATCGTCGTAATGTTGCTCGCTGCAGCGGGAGTGGCTGCCCGCAGGACCCTGGCAGCCAGCGGTACCGTATCCCGGCCCCGGAAGGAATGACGCCGGCTACTGGCGCCCGCAGGGGCGCTGTTTGAATCACCGGCAGGCGCCGTGGCCGCAAGGGCACGGCGCCTGCCGGCAAACCAGGCAAATCCGACTCACAAACGGGGTAACCATGGACAGCGATCGAAGGCTCTTCACCACCAAAAGCATCGTCTTTGTGGTGCTGTGCGGTGTGCTGGCCTACCTGGCGTTCGCGTTTCTGCCATTCCTGGCCGGGCCGGGACCGTCGCCGACCGTGACCGGGGTTGCTGTGCAGCCGACCACCCAGGCCCCAGCGCCGTCCACCCCCACGCCCTCCACGGACACCGGCGCCCCGGTCCCGGCGGGTCCGGCAGCGTCGCCGCCGCAGCGGCTGGTGTACCCGGCCGCAGACATCGATGTGGTGGTCCATCCGCTCGAACCCACGGGCGAGGACCAAGCCACCCAGACCATCGTGCCGCCCCCCACCATGGACGGCTACTGGCTGTTGCCCTACGGCGTGCCCGGAGTGGGCTCGGTCAATACCACGTACATCGCCGGGCACAGCTGGACGGACCGGGATGCGCCGTTCAACCGGCTGAGTACACACGCGGCGGCTGGTGACAGGCTGACCGTGGCCACAGCCACGGGCGAAGTGGCCTACCTGGTGGACTCGGTGACTAACTACGTCAAGTCCGGCCTCAAAGACAGCCCCATCTGGCAGGTGGCACCCCACAGGCTGGTCCTGATTTCCTGCTATACGGGTGATGCCTGGGGCACCAACGTGGTGGTGGTGGCCTCACCGGAGGACCCACTCCTCCGTCTCAGTAAATGAGACTGATTGTCCGGCATGCGGATGATCTAAATATTCTTGGAGCATGAGTGCATCCACGATCAATCTCGCTGTCATTCCCGGTGACGGCATTGGCCCAGAGGTCATTGCCGAGGCACTGAAAGTCCTCGAAAAGGCTGTCGCCGCTGAAGGCGTTGTCCTCGAGCAGACCCACTACCAGCTCGGTGCCGAGCACTGGCTGGCCACCGGCGAGACCCTTCCGGATGATGTCCTTGCCGACCTGCGTACACGGGACGCGATCCTCTTCGGTGCTGTCGGTGCCGCCCCCGGCGACACCCGGATTCCGTCCGGCATCATCGAGCGGGAGATGCTGCTCAAGCTCCGCTTCAGCCTGGACCACTACGTCAATCTGCGGCCGTCGCGGCTGTACGGAACAGTCGGGAGCCCGCTGGCCAATCCCGGCACCATCGATTTTATCGTCGTCCGTGAGGGAACCGAGGGTCCATATGTGGGCAACGGCGGCTCGCTTCGCACCGGCACACCCCACGAGGTGGCCACCGAGGTCTCACTGAACACGGCATATGGCGTGGAGCGCGTTGTCCGCGATGCCTTCCGCCGCGCCAGCGCCCGGGAACGCAAGCATGTGACCCTGGTGCACAAGCACAACGTCCTGGTCTACGCAGGCCACCTGTGGAAACGCACCGTCGAGGCGGTGGCCCAGGAATTCCCGGAGGTCACCCACGATTACCTGCATGTCGATGCGGCCACCATTTTTATGGTCACCGACCCCTCCCGCTTCGATGTCATTGTCACGGACAACCTCTTCGGCGACATCCTGACCGACCTCGCAGCAGCCATCACCGGCGGCATCGGGCTGGCGTCGTCCGGCAACATCAACATGGACCGCACCGCCCCGTCCATGTTTGAACCGGTCCACGGCTCGGCCCCGGATATCGCCGGACAGCAGAAGGCAGATCCCACCGCGGCCATCCTGTCGGCGGTGCTCCTGCTGGACCACCTCGGCTACACCGCCGCTGCCCGTAGGATCGAAGCTGCGGTGATCGCCGACGTCGAAACCCGCGACGGCGGCGCCCGCAGTACCAGCGCCGTCGGGGACGCCATCGCCGCAGCGCTCTAGGCCCGGCCGGAAGGTCCTGCCAACGGGCGTAAGCTTGTTTCGAATCACCAAATGCTGCCCTGCGGTTCAGTGTTGAACCACATTCAGAAGGCAGCCGATCGTGGAGGAACCATGACTCAGACCGCCCATGGCGTCGAATTTAACCAGCAGCTCTCGGCAACCCCGAAGTCAGCTGAAGAGCGTGCAGCCATCCTGGCCAACCCGGGATTTGGCAATTACTTCACCGACCACACCGCCGTCGTCGACTACAGCGTGGACGAGCAAGGCGAGGGTGGCTGGCACAACGCCCGCGTTGAGGCCTACGGACCCATCTCCCTGGACCCGTCTGCCGCGGTGCTGCACTACGGCCAGGAGATCTTCGAAGGCCTGAAGGCATACCGCCACGCTGACGGCTCAATCTGGACCTTCCGTCCGGAGGCCAACGCGGCCCGCCTGAACAAGTCGGCCCGACGCCTGGCCCTTCCGGAACTGCCCGAGGAATACTTCCTCGGCGCCATCCGGGAACTGGTGCAGGCGGACAAGGAATGGGTTCCCGGCGGTGACGGCGAGGCCCTGTACCTGCGCCCGTTCATGATCGCCACCGAGGCGTTCCTGGGTGTCCGGGCAGCGCGGGAGGTGTCCTTCCGAGTGATCGCATCGCCCGCCGGCAACTACTTCGGCGGCGAACTCAAGCCCGTGTCCATCTGGATCTCCCGCGAATACGCCCGCGCAGGCCGCGGCGGCACCGGTGCGGCCAAGTGCGGCGGCAACTACGCCGCCTCCCTGATCGCCCAGCAGGAAGCCGAAGCCAACGGCTGCAAGCAGGTGCTGTTCCTGGACCACTTCAACGATGACGCCGTGGAAGAGCTCGGCGGCATGAACGTTTTCTTCGTGATGAAGGACGGCTCACTGGCCACTCCCGCGCTCAGCGGGACCATCCTGGAAGGCGTGACCCGCTCCTCCGTGATGCAGGTTGCCAAGGACATGGGCCGTGAGGTGACGGAGCGCAAGATCACCCTTGATGAATGGCGCGACGGCGTGGCCTCCAGTGAGATCGCCGAGGTCTTCGCCTGCGGCACCGCAGCGGTGATCACCCCGATCGGTGTCCTCAAGGACACCACCGAATTCATCGGCTCCGAGGACGCGAAGGCGGGGGAGACCACCATGGCCATCCGCGAACAGCTCCTCGGCATCCAGACCGGAACCGTGCCGGATACCCACGGCTGGCTGACCCGCCTGGCCTAAGCACCACCTTCGCGCCCCGGCCACCACAACGCGGGGTCACTTAACGCCCGATATCCCCATCGGAATGGGCGTTAAGTGACCCCGCGTTGCTGATTCCAGGCACCCTCAGCGGCGGGCGGCCTTCCGGGCAGCGTTCTTCAGGGCCTTGCGCGAGACCGGCTTCAGGGCTTTGCGTGCCGCTTCGTCGGCCAGGGCGCGGTTGCGGCGGGCATCGATGACGTCGTTCCAGAGTGCGGTGGCGAAGGCGCCGCCGTCCTGTGCGTAAACGTCGTAGGGGTAGTCAGCAAAGATGGACGGTATGGTGCCGCCGCCGGGCAGGTCCTTCCCTGTTACCTCGGCTACGGCGTCGGCAATAGCCCAGGTCCGGGTCAGGTGCCTGGTCAGGTTGTCCTGGACAAAGATATTCGCATCACTTGCTGCGGCTGCGCGCTTCAGGAGTGACTCCAACTCTCCGGCTACGGAACGGGACGCCACTTTTTCCACCAGCTGTGAACCCGACTTGAGGTCCTCGGCGAAAGCATCGACTTCCTCGCGCCAGTCGGTGGTCTCACGGAACTTCCGCCACGTGGGAAACCAGACAATGGCGCCGGTCGCGTGGTTGTGGATGTGCTGCAGGCCGCTGTTCTTCTCCGTCAGCGCGTGGTCGTGCCCCACGGCGTCGGCGCCGGACAACAGTTCAGACAACGAAATGGTGGGTGAAGTGCTCATGGGTGTGCCGGGCTGCTCTCTCTGGGCGGTGGGTACACCAGCCATAACCCGACCCCGGGGTGCGGTTATTCCGTGCCGTCCTGATGCGAAGATGGTGCAGTGAACTCCACCTCGAGCGGCACTCCTCTCGCTGCCAGCCCGCTGACGGCTTTCTTCCTGGCACCCAACCCCGGGCCCATGAGCCTGGACGGCACCAATTCGTACGTCATCTCCGCCCCCGGTGCCAGTACATCCGTGGTGGTGGATCCGGGTCCTGCGGACGAAGGCCACCTCCACCGCCTCGCAGATGTGGGCCCCGTGGAACTCATTCTCGTGACGCATCGGCACGCCGACCACACTGCGGGTTCCCAGCGGCTCCACGAACTCACGGGCGCCCCGGTCCGCGCGGCCGATCCCCGGCACTGCCACGGTGGCGGCGAGCCCCTGCAGGACGGCGAAACTATCCAGGCGGCGGGAGTGACCATCCGAGTCGTGGCCACTCCGGGCCACACTTCGGATTCGGTCTGCTTCTTCCTACCCGACGACGGCCCGCATGGCTCTCTGCTGACCGGCGACACCATTCTGGGCCGCGGCAGCACCATGCTGGACTACCCGGACGGCAAACTGGGGGACTACCTGCGGTCCCTGGACCGGCTCGAAGCCCTTGGCCAGGCCACCGTCCTACCGGCACACGGTCCGGTGCTGCCCTCCCTGGCGGCCATCACGCGTGCCTACCGCGAGCACCGGCACGAGAGGCTGGCGCAGATCCGCGCTGCACTTGTCCGGCTTGGCGGGGACGCGACGGTGGTTGATGTCGCAGACGACGTGTACGCCGACGTCGAACCTTCCGTCCGGCCGGCAGCCGAAATGTCGGTGGCCGCGCAGCTTGACTACCTGCGTGGGCGGGCTGACGCGTGACAGTTAGACGTGACGCAGGGCAGCCGCTGCCGCTCAAGACGGTAGGCTAGCCACCATGCGTATTGCCAGGTTTGTAGTCGATTCTGATCCCCTCTACGGCGTTGTTGAAGGTGAGCCCGGCAGTGAGGAAATCACTGTCATTAACGGCGACCCCTTCTTCAACGGGGTGGAGCGCACCCACGTCAAGCACAAGCTCGAAGACGTCCGGCTCCTGGCCCCGATCATTCCCCGCAGCAAGGTGATCGGCGTCGGCCGCAACTTCGCCGAGCACGCCGCCGAGCTGGGCAACGAAGTCCCGCAGCAGCCGCTGCTGTTCCTGAAGCCGAACACCTCTGTCATCGGCCCCGGCGACCCCATTGTGCTGCCGGAATTCTCAGACGAGGTTTCGTTCGAGGCCGAACTGTGTGTGGTCATCGGCCGGATCTGCAAGGACGTCCCCGAAGACCGCGTCGACGACGTCATCTTCGGCTACACCTGCGGCAACGACCTCACCGCCCGCGATGTCCAGAAAACGGACCTGCAGTGGGCCAGGGCCAAGGGCTTCGACACGTCGGCACCCCTCGGACCGTGGATCGAGACCGAGCTGGACACCGAAGACCTGGCCATCAAGGGCTGGCTCAACGGCGAACTGCGCCAGGACGGCAGCACCAGCCAGATGATCCGCGGCGTCCGGGAAATCGTCTCCATCGTGTCCCAGGCTTTCACCCTGCTCCCCGGGGACGTCATCATGACCGGCACTCCGGCCGGCGTCGACCTCGTCACCGCGGGGGACCGCTACGACGTGGAGATCGAGGGCATCGGTCGGCTGTCCAACCCGGTGGTCCGCCGCTGACGGGTAAAGTTGGAACCACTATGACTACTGCCTCCGCGCTGAACCCTGCCGCCATCCCGTCCGTCACTGCCGAAACCCCGGTCCGGGTGCGGTTCTGCCCGTCACCTACGGGCACCCCGCACGTGGGCCTGATCCGGACGGCGCTGTTCAACTGGGCCTATGCCCGGCACACCAAGGGAACCCTGGTCTTCCGCATCGAGGACACGGACTCGGCGCGGGACAGCGAGGAAAGCTATCACCAGCTGCTGGATGCGCTGAAGTGGCTGGGCATCACGTGGGACGAAGGCGTCGAGGTGGGAGGCCCGCACGAGCCGTACCGCCAGTCCCAGCGCAGCGACCTCTACCAGGATGTCATCGCTCGGCTGAAGGCCGGCGGCCACATTTACGAGTCCTACTCCACGCCGGCTGAAATCGAAGCCCGCCACCGTGCGGCTTCCCGCGACCCCAAGCTGGGTTATGACGGGTTTGACCGTCACATCACCGAGGAACAGCTGGCCCAGTACAAGGCTGAAGGCCGCCAGGCCGTGCTGCGCCTGCGGATGCCGGACGAGGACCTCACGTTCAAGGACCTCGTCCGCGGCGAGATCACGTTCAAGGCCGGCTCCGTGCCGGACTTCGCGGTGGTCCGTGCCAACGGCGCGCCGTTGTACACGCTGGTAAATCCGGTGGACGATGCCCTGATGGGAATCACGCACGTGCTGCGCGGCGAAGACCTGCTCAGCTCCACGCCCCGCCAGATCGCCTTGTACCGTGCCCTCTATGCCATCGGCGTGGCCGAGTACATGCCGGAGTTCGGCCACCTTCCCTACGTCATGGGCCAGGGCAACAAGAAGCTCTCCAAGCGCGACCCCGAATCCAGCCTGTTCCTGCACCGCGAACGCGGCTTCATTCCCGAAGGCCTTCTGAACTACCTGTCCCTCCTGGGCTGGTCCCTGAGCGCCGACGAGGACATCTTCACTGTCAAGCAGCTCGTGGAGCACTTCGACATCCACGATGTGCTGGCCAACCCGGCACGTTTTGACCTGAAAAAGGCAGAGGCCATCAACGGCACGCACGTCCGGCTGCTTGAGGCGGCCGATTTCCGTGCGCGCCTGGTGCCGTACCTCCGGGCCGCGGACCTGGTGGGGGAGATCCTCACGGACCGGGAAGAAGAGATCCTCACCGAGGCTGCACCCCTCGTCCAGGAGCGGATCACCCTGCTGGGGGAGGCCCCGGAGATGCTCGCCTTCCTGTTCAAGGCCGACGACGCGATCGACGTCGCAGACGACGCCCGCAAGGGCCTGCCCGCAAACCTGACCGAAGTACTTGATGCCGCCCTTGCGGCCCTTGAGCCTGTTCAGGACTGGAACCCGGAGGAGATCCAGACGGCCCTGAAGCAGGCACTCGTGGAGGACCTCGGGCTGAAGCCGCGGCTGGCCTTCGGTCCTGTCCGCACGGCCATCTCCGGGCGCCGGATCTCGCCGCCCCTCTTCGAATCCATGGTGATCCTGGGCAAGGACTCGTCCCTGAGCCGGCTCCGCACCTTCCGCGGCTGATGTCTACCACCGGCACCACGGCTGACGGAGTCCTGAGCACACGCTTCGGGTCCATCCGGGGCGTCCTCTTCGACATCGACGACACCCTGGTGGACCTCGAATACGCCATGACTACCGCCCTGCGTGAGGTCAGCGAGCACCTCCTGCCGGGTCTGGACCAGACCGGGTGGGAGCGTTTCGGCAGGATCTTCACGCACGAGACCACGCACTACTACGACCGGTACCTGGCGGGGGAGCTGACCTTCAACGACCAGCGCCTCCTGCGGGGACGCGCCGCCCTGGGGCACTTCGGTGTGGATCTTGCCGACGGCGAAGAAGCGCACGGGTGGCTCTCGGCCTACGGCCGGCTGCAGCCCACGTATGTGCGTGCCTTTGAGGACGTGCTGCCGCTCCTGGACCTGCTGGACGCTGCCGGCATCCCCTACGGTGCCGTCAGTAACAACGTGCACGACTACCAGCGGGCCAAGCTCGACGGCGCCGGCCTGGAACGCGTCCGCCGCCTGGTTGGCACGGACACGGTAGGCGTTGCCAAGCCCGAGCCGGCCATCTACCTCGAAGGCGTCCGCCTGCTGGGGACTGCCCCGGAGGAGACCCTCTACGTTGGGGACAACAGAATGCTGGACGCAGAAGGTTCGACGGCGGCGGGCCTGGTAGGCGTCTGGCTCAACAGGGTGGGGGAGCCTGCGCCGGATTTCTCCGGCCACAAGGTCAGCTCGCTGGGGCAGCTGCTGGGCTGACCGGCCGCTTACTCCGCAGACTGCAGCCTTCGCCTGTTCCACAGCACCATGTAGATGCTCACGGATCCGAGCACCAGCACAGCAACCAGGCCGAGAGCAACGGCGGTATCCGACTTCCCCACCATACTGGTGGGCGAGATGGCCGCTGCGCTGGAGTACAGGGTGTCCGTGCCAGCCGCAATCCGGGCATTGCCATCAGCAAGTTTCTGGACACCGGTGGCCAGCTCTGTCGATCCCGAGGCCAGCTTGGTGTTGCCTGTGGCCAGCTCCGAAGCGCCCGCAGCCAGTGCCTGGGAGCCGTGGAGCAGGCCAGGGTTTGACGGATCGGCCGGATCGCCCTTGATCCCGGCATTCAACGCCACCGTGCCGTCCGCCAGCCGTGAGCTGCCCTCCGTGATCTTGGCGACGGCTTTGATCAGGCCCGGGCGGTCGGCATTGCCAGGCACGCCGTCCATACCAGTGCGGATCTGGGACGTTCCGGCGGCCAGCAGTTCGGTACCCAGCACAACGCCGGGGTTGTTGGGATCGCGGCTGTTGAGCTTTCCACCCAGCGTGGCGAAGCCGGCGGTGAGACGCCCTGTTCCCGTGTGCAACTGTGCCGCTCCTTCATTGAGCTTCCCGGCACCAGCCTGCAGTTGCTGCGCCCCGGCGTCGAGCTTGTGGGCTCCAGCGGTGATATTGGTGATCTTGTCCTTGACAACGGACAGTGGAACCAGCCCCTGAAGCGGGTCCGACGCTGCCGCTTCCAGCAGCTCAAGGGCCTGTGCCAAGGCCGCCGTGCCAGTGCCCGCCTCGGGGGAGTTGTTCGCTCCCCGGTAGCCTTTCAGCTGGGCCGTTCCGGTGGCCAGCTCGCCGGTTCCGGAGGCCAGACGGCCCGCACCTGCATTCAGCGCAGTCGCGCCGTCGGCCAGGTTGTTCTCGGCGTTTCCGGCGGCCGAAGGCGTCAGTGCCGCGGCGAGCTGGGTGGCTCCGGCGGCGAGCTTTCGGGCGCCATCGTCCACTTTGTACACGCCGGGCGCGAACTTGTTGTTGACGTCAGTTTCGATCTTGACAGCGCCAGCGGCGAGTTGGTCTGCACCGGACTGCAGTTTTTCAGCGCCCGGGGCCAGCTTCTCGCTGACACCCAGGGAGACTTTGTCGGCGCCGGAGGAGAGCTTGCCGGCACCGGTGTCTGCCAGGCCCGCGCCGGCCGCCAGCTGACCGGCGCCGTCCTTGAGCTGCTCAGCGCCGGCCGAGGCCTGGCCCGCACCGTCCATCAGCTTGGCCGATCCGTCGGTGATCCTGCCGGTGACCAGGGTGTAAAATCCAAGCAAAGCAATCAGCATCAGGGCCAGGACGGCGATGGCTAGCTGCTGTGCCCGGGTTCGGGTCTTGGTGGGCGCGGCGGCACGACTTTGTGTCACGGTGGGTCCTCTCGACGGTTTGCCGGCAGTGTGAAATCTGCCGGCCACCCACCTGGACCAGGGGCGGCAGTCCGGACGAAAATCTAAATTCCGAAGTGCCTGCAGCAAAGGCAGAGGGTGGTTACTCTCGGGTAACTTACCGAGAGTAAACTTATTCCGGGTGATCTGGCAAGGGGTTCGGACCTTGGGTCTTCGGTGCCGATTTGTGCCAGCCCAAAGTCTCGGGTAAAGTAATTTCTCGTGCTGAGGCGCACGGAGCAGGGCTTGAAGCCCGAAACTCCGGCCCGAAAGTATCATTGGGATATGGTGTAATTGGCAACACTACGGTTTCTGGTACCGTCATTCTAGGTTCGAGTCCTGGTATCCCAGCTCTGTTTGGTCGCAGGCTAACCGCGGCAAATCAGTGGTTTCAGATCGGTTCGCCGATTTGAAACGCGCGCTGAGTGTATGAAATACTCACTTAGCAAACCGGCCTGGCGCCGGTTGGAAGTGAAAACTTCCTGGAAGTACGCGGCCCCATCGTATAGCGGCCTAGTACGCTGCCCTCTCACGGCGGTAACGCGGGTTCGAATCCCGCTGGGGTCACCAACGAACGGTCCCGGGCATCAGCCCGGGGCCGTTTTTTCGTTGTGGAGGCTGCGCTGCGGGATATAGGACAAAGCCGGGGCCCGGTGGAACAGCCGGCGCAACTGGCATGATGATCCTGTGACCTCCTCAGACGGGCTTCGTCCCACGCAGCCTCCGCCGCCTAAGCGCGCACCGCGAACCCAGCCGGGCCGGCCCGACGCGGCATCGGAGCCAGCCGTGGCCTTGCTTGAGGCCGTGCGTGGGGATCTGTCCGCCGTGTCGTTGCCGCTCGCCCTTGCGGACGTGGAACAGGCGCGCCAGGACACTCGGAACGCCGTCGCCCAGCTGGACGATTACATCCTGCCGCGGTACCGCAGCCTGGACGCGCCGCTGCTTGCCGTCGTCGGAGGTTCCACCGGTGCCGGCAAGTCAACGCTGGTGAACGCCTTGGTGGGGCACCCGGTCACACGCTCCGGGGCCATCAGGCCCACCACCCGGCAGCCAATTCTGCTGCACCACCCGGCCGATGCGGGCTGGTTCGAAGGCCACCGCGTGCTGCCCACCCTCAACCGGATCCGGGGCACCGTCTCCAGGGAACCCGTTCCGGCCAGCCGGGCCGGCGCAACACCCGATGCGGAAGCCATTTCCTCCCTTGTGCTGGTAGCGGACCAGGCTGTTCCGCAGGGGATCGCACTGCTTGACGCCCCCGACGTCGACTCTATTTCCGACGACAACCGCAGGCTCGCCGGTCAATTGCTGGCCGCCGCGGACCTCTGGGTTTTTGTGACCACCGCCAACCGCTACGCGGACGCGGTCCCGTGGAAGCTTCTCCTGGACGCGTCCTCGCGGGACATCATGGTGGCCGTGGTCCTGGACCGTGTGCCGGCGGAGGCGGAAGCCGTAGTCAGCGCCGACCTCCGCACATTGCTGCAGAAAGAAGGCCTCGGCGATGCCGGACTGTTCATTGTGCCGGAGACGGACCTGGACCATCTTGGCATGCTGCCAACGAGCGCCGTGGAGCCGCTGCGGCGCTGGCTGCAGGAACTTGCTGCCGACGCCGCTGGGCGGTCCGAAATTGCCCGCCGTACCCTCAACGGGACGGTGAAGGCGTTGGCCGGGCGGGTCGGTTCCGTGGCGCACGCGGTCCAGGGGCAGGAGCGTGCCGCGGCCTCGCTCCGTGCAGGCGCTGAGGCCGCCTATCGCGATGCCGGGGCCCGGATCCTGGACGCAACAAAGGACGGCGCCCTCCTCCGTGGCGAAGTACTGGCGCGCTGGCAGGACTTCGTTGGAACAGGGGAATTCTTCCGGGCGTTGGAGCAGAACATCGGACGGCTGCGGGACCGCGTGGGAGCGTTCTTCCGGGGCGAGCCGACGCCGGCCGTCCGGGTTGAGGCCGCCATCGAAACGGGGTTGCAGGCCGTCATCCTGGACGAGGCCGCCAATGCCGGCGAGGAAACCGACGAGCGGTGGCGCTCGGACCCGGCCGGCCGCGAGCTCCTGGGGACGGAGGATCTGTCCGGCACCAGCCCCGGCTTTGCCGATGCGGCCGCAGCGGAGATCAGGGCCTGGCAGGCCGGCCTGATGGAACTGATCCGCACGGAAGGGCAGGGCAAGCGCACGCAGGCCAGATGGCTTTCCTTCGGGATTAACGGGCTGGGTGCCGCACTGATGATCGTGGTGTTTTCCATGACAGCCGGCCTCACCGGGCTGGAGATCGGCGTCGCGGGCGGTACCGCCGTCGTCGGCCAGAAACTGCTCGAGGCAGTGTTCGGCGAAGACGCGGTCCGCCGACTTGCGAAGACTGCGCGGGATGACCTCCATGCCCGTTGCCAGCGGCTGCTGCAGGCAGAGCAGCAGAAATTCATCCAACGCCTGCCGGAGGGCGGCGCGGTCACCGGCCGGATCCTGACGGGCCACGCCGCTGCCCTGGCCCGGCTGGCGGACAAGGCATGAGCCGCCACAGCGTAGCCCGTGAAGCGTCGCAGCTGGACCGCAGGCTCGAAGCCCTCAACGATGCCCGTGAACTCGCCGAAGGCGTCTTACCGGATGCTGCACTCGAGGAGGTGTTCCAGCTCCTGGAACGCGCGAGCTCCCGGCGGTCACTGTCGGCTGATCACACCGTTGTTGGGTTCTTCGGTGCCACCGGCAGCGGAAAATCGTCACTCTTCAACGCGGTCAGCGGCGCTGAAATCGCGACGGCGGCCGCCCGCCGGCCCACAACGTCGGAACCTTTGGCTGGTGTCTGGGGAGCGGACGGCAGCGAGCCGTTGCTGGACTGGCTTGAGGTGGGCAACCGCCACCATGCGGAGCCCGTGGCAGGTTTCGCGGACGAGCGCACGGGGCTGATCCTGCTGGACCTGCCGGACTTCGACTCCACCAGGGCCGCGAACCGCGAGATCGTGGAGCGCATGGTTGGCCTGGTTGATGTCCTGGTCTGGGTACTGGATCCGCAAAAGTACGCCGATGCGGCGGTCCACAACGATTTCCTGGCGCCCCTGTCCGCGCATGGCGCCGTGACCCTGGTGGTCCTCAACCAGGTGGACCGCTTGCCCGAACGGGACGTGCAGCCTGTGCTGGAGTCCTTGAAAGGGATCCTTGCCCGCGACGGGCTGGGCAAGGTCCAGGTCCTGGGCGCATCCGCCCTGAAGGGCACCGGCGTGGACAAAGTCCGGAGTGCCATCCGACATGTTGTGGTGCAGCGCCAGGCGCTTTCACAGCGGCTGGCCGCTGACGTTTCACGGGCCTCCGGGCAACTCAGGGAAGCCGCCGGCGCCGGGGAAGCCGCCGGTGTCAGGCCGGCGTCGAGATCCCGGCTCACCGATGAGCTGGCAACGGCCGCCAACGTGCCCGTGGTGGTGGACGCAGTTGCGCGGTCCTACCGCATCGAGTCGACGCGCCGCACGGGGTGGCCGGTGACGCGGTGGCTGGTGCGGTTCCGGCCTGATCCGCTCCGCCGGCTCAATCTGAGAAGTTCTTCTCCGTCCCAACTTAACCGGACCTCGCTCCCGGCCGCGGGCGCCCCGGAACGCGCCCGGACGGATGCTGCTGTCCGTGAGTTTGCGGACGCGGCGAGTGCGGGCGCACCCGGACCGTGGCGTGCCGCGATCAGGGGTGCTGCCCGGGAGGGGCGGGAGGCGTTGCCGGATGCCTTGGACCAGGCCATCGCAGGCACGGACCTGATGGCGTCCCGGAAGTCCTGGTGGTGGGGCATGTTCAACGTGGTCCAGTGGCTCGCGCTGCTGACAGTCCAGGGCGGCCTGGGCTGGCTGGGCGTGCTGGCCGGGCTCGGCTATCTCCAGCTGCCCGTCCCCGAGGTTCCCAAGGTGGAGGGCTGGCCGGTGCCGACGCTGTTGATTGGCGGCGGTGTGGTGCTGGGGATCTTCCTGGCGCTGACTGGAAAATTCATTGGGTCAGGAGCCGCGAGGGCGCGCGCAGCCAGGGCCAGGAAACGGCTGCGGGCAGCGGTGGGCGAGGTTGCCCGGGACTTCGTAGTGGAGCCGGTTGAAATTGAGGTCAGCAGGCTCGCGTCCTTCAACGCCGCACTGAAGGTCGCGGGCGGAAACTAAGGTAGTTACACCAGTGCGGTTGCGGCGTCCCTGACCTTGATCAGCGTCCGCAGGTTCCGGGTGGTAGTGGTTGCCTTGAACCTGGCCTTGGACGAAATCTTGCTGAACGGGCTGTCCAACGTCCCGCCGGCCGGAGCCAGCCAGGCCAGTGCCTCCGGGCCGAGGCGTTTCTGCTGGGTACCTTCAAAGGCTGCGCCGGCGGCTTCAAGCTCATTGAGCATGGCGGTGTCCGATGCCAGCGTGATGTAGGTGTGCGTTGCCTTGTCGTCTGCCGGATACGGGCAGGCCGCCACGAGTTCGGAGACCCGCCGTGCCGTGAGGACAACCACCCAGGCCTCGTAGCCGAAGGCGTCACGCAGGAACTTTTCAAAGGTCTGCTTGACCGCGGCAGGATCCTCGTCGCTGGCAAGCACCACATTGCCGCTGGCCAGCAGTGTCCTGACGTCCGCGAACCCCTGCGATGCAAGCGCAGTCTTGAGGTCCGCCATCTTGATGTTGATCCCGCCGACATTTATCCCGCGGAGGAAGACTGCGTAGCTGTTCATGCCGACAGCCTAGCCGGGGGCAGCCAGGCCTGGACGGAGGCGAGCCTTCAGTCGTTGCCCTTGCGCAGGGCCTCGGTGAGGATCCGCGCGGCGTTGCAAACCACCTCGGCGTGGAGGCGGCCCGGCTGGCGGGTGAGCCGCTCGATGGGGCCGGAGATCGAGACCGCGGCGATCACGCGTCCGGACGGTCCCCGGACCGGTGCCGAGACTGAGGCGACCCCGGGCTCGCGTTCGCCGAGGCTCTGTCCCCAGCCCCGCCGTCGTACGCCTGCCAGCACGGTGGGCGTGAATCGGGCGGCCTGCAGGCCCTCGAGAAGCCGGTCGTGGTCTTCCCAGGCGAGCAGCACCTGGGCGGCGGAGCCGGCCTTCATGGAAAGCTTGGTGCCGACGGGGATGGTGTCGCGCAGGCCGATGGGGCGTTCCGCGGAGGCGACACAAATACGCCATTCGCCCTGGCGGCGGAAGATCTGGGAGCTTTCGCCGGTAGCGTCGCGCAGCTGCATCAGGACCGGCCCGGCAGAAGCGATGAGACGGTCCTCGCCGGCGGCGGAGGCCAGCTCCACCAGGCGGCTGCCGAGGACAAACCGGCCCTGGATGTCGCGGCTTACCAGCCGGTGATGGATCAGGGCCAGGGCGAGTCTGTGCACCGTGGGCCGGGCCAGGCCCGTGGCGGCCACCAGCTGTGCCAGCGTGGTGGGGCCGGCCTCCAATGCATCAAGCACATGGGCCGCTTTATCAATGACACCGACTCCACTAGAATTGTCCATGTAATGATATTGCCGTCTCATTATCTGAGATGCAAATCTTTGGGCTGGCACAAAATGCAGCCCTGCTGGTTCAGTGGAACCAAACAGCCAAACAGCAGTGAAGGGAGATGGCCGTGGCAAAGACACTGGCCGAGAAAGTCTGGGACGCACATGTGGTGCGCAAAGGCGAGGGCGAAGGAGCCAATGCCCAGCCCGACCTCCTCTTCATTGACCTTCACCTTGTCCATGAGGTGACTTCTCCGCAGGCCTTCGAGGGCCTGCGCCTGGCCGGCCGCAAGCTGCGCCGCCCGGACCTCACCATCGCCACGGAGGACCACAACACTCCCACGCTGGACATCCACAAGCCCATTGCCGATCTCACCAGCCGCACGCAGATCCAGACGCTGCGCAACAACTGCGCGGAGTTCGGCGTCCGCCTGCACTCTCTCGGCGACGCGGAACAGGGCATTGTGCACGTGGTTGGCCCGCAGCTTGGCCTCACGCAGCCTGGCATGACCGTTGTCTGCGGTGACTCCCACACGTCCACCCATGGCGCGTTCGGTGCCCTGGCCATGGGCATCGGCACGTCCGAAGTGGAGCACGTCATGGCCACCCAGACGCTGTCCCTGAAGGCGTTCAAAACCATGGCCATCAACGTCGAAGGCACGCTGCGCCCGGGCGTTACCGCCAAGGACATCATCCTGGCCGTGATTGCCAAGATCGGCACCGGCGGAGGCCAGGGCTACGTCCTGGAATACCGCGGTTCCGCCATCCGCGCGCTGTCCATGGAAGCCCGCATGACCATCTGCAACATGTCCATCGAAGCCGGTGCCCGCGCCGGCCTGGTGGCCCCGGACCAGATCACCTACGACTACATGAATGGCCGCCCGCACGCGCCACAGGGCGCCGAGTGGGATGCCGCCGTCGAGTACTGGAACACGCTGAGGACCGACGACGACGCCACGTTCGACGTCGAGGTGGCCCTGGACGCCGACACGCTGGAGCCGTTCGTCACCTGGGGCACAAACCCAGGGCAGGGTGTTTCGCTTTCCGCCAAGGTGCCGTCCCCGGAGGACTTCGGCGACGAAAACGCCAAGGCTGCCGCCGAACGCGCCCTGCAGTACATGGGATTGACCGCCGGTACGCCCATGAAGGACATCCGGGTGGACACGGTCTTCCTGGGCTCCTGCACCAACTCGCGCATGGAGGACCTCCGGGCTGCTGCGGACATCATCCGCGGGCGCCAGAAGGACCCCAACATCCGGATGCTGGTGGTACCCGGTTCGGCCCGCGTGCGGCTGGAAGCAGAGGCCGAAGGCCTGGACAAGGTCTTCAAGGACTTCGGCGCCGAGTGGCGCTTCGCCGGCTGCTCGATGTGCCTGGGCATGAACCCGGACCAGCTCGAGGTGGGGGAGCGTTGCGCCTCGACGTCCAACCGTAACTTCGAAGGCCGGCAGGGCAAGGGCGGCCGCACCCACCTGGTCTCGCCTGTGGTGGCAGCGGCCACGGCCATCCGTGGCACCCTGAGTTCGCCGTCGGATCTCGATCCGGCCCCCGAATCCGCCGCCATCCGCACCGACGCAGCCTAGGAGGCCGCCATGGAAAAGTTCACCACCCACACCGGCATCGGCGTCCCGCTGCGCCAGAGCAACGTTGACACGGACCAGATCATCCCCGCGGTCTACCTCAAGCGGATCACCCGTACCGGCTTCGAGGACGCACTGTTCTCCGCCTGGCGCAAGGACCCGGCCTTTATCCTGAACCAGGCGCCGTTCAACGCCGGCTCCGTTCTGGTGGCGGGCCCGGATTTCGGTACCGGTTCGTCCCGTGAACACGCCGTCTGGGCTTTGAAGGACTACGGCTTCAAGACGGTCCTGTCTTCACGTTTCGCCGATATTTTCCGTGGGAACTCCGGCAAGCAGGGGCTGCTGGCCGCCGAGCTCGCCCAGGACGATATCGAGCTGATCTGGAAAGAACTGGAAAACGCACCAGGCACCCAAGTCTCCGTTGACCTCGTTTCAAAGACTGTTATCTGCGGCAGTATCGTCGCGCCTTTTGAAATCGACGATTACACACGCTGGCGCCTCCTGGAAGGCCTGGACGATATTGGCCTGACGCTCCAGCACGAAGAGGACATCACCGCCTTCGAGGCCACCCGTCCGGCCTTTATGCCCAAAACGCTTCCGGCCCGCCTTTCCTGAGCGGGAGCGCGGAGTTTCCCGCCCCGGACGGAGCCGCCTGTACAGCGCCGCGCCGGAGGCTTTCGGCGCCCGTATTTCGGTTCGGTAACGCAACCTCCTATGCTTAGCTGGAGCCTTTGCAAGGATTTTGGGGCGAGTAATCGTAAGGAAACCGGTATATGAGTAGTGTTCTGACAATCCGCGGCGGAGTCCCGCTTACAGGCCGCGTCAGCGTCCGGGGAGCCAAAAACCTTGTTCCCAAGGCCATGGTGGCAGCATTACTGGGCAACGAGCCGTCGGTGTTGCGGAACGTTCCGGAGATCAAGGACGTCGAGGTTGTCACCTCGCTCCTGCAGCTGCATGGAGTGACGGTGGTCAAGGATCCCGTCAGCGGTGACCTCACCCTGGATCCGAAGGCGGCCAAAACCGCCCCGAGCACGGCGATCGATGCCCACGCCGGTGATTCGCGTATCCCCATCCTGCTCTGCGGACCCCTGATCCATGCGATCGGTGAGGCCTTCATTCCGGACCTTGGCGGCTGCAAGATCGGTGACCGGCCCATCGACTACCACCTGAACGTGCTCCGCCAGTTCGGCGCCGTGGTGGAAAAGCGCCCGGGCGGCATCCACATCTCTGCGCCCAAGGGCCTGCATGGCGCCAAGATCAATCTGCCCTACCCCTCGGTGGGTGCGACGGAGCAGGTGCTGCTCAGCGCCACCCGCGCCGAAGGGATCACGGAGCTTTCCGGCGCTGCCACGGAACCTGAGATCATCGACCTCATCGCAGTGCTGCAGAAGATGGGCGCCATCATAAGCGTCCAGACCGACCGGACCATCCGCATTGAAGGCGTCCGGGACCTGGGCGGCTACAACCACCGTGCCCTCTCGGACCGCAACGAATCGGCGTCGTGGGCTTCGGCAGCACTGGTGACCCGCGGTGACATCTTCGTCGAAGGCGCCTCGCAGCGGGACATGATGACGTTCCTGAATACCTACCGGAAGGTAGGCGGCGGCATGGACATCGGCGAGGACGGCATCCGCTTCTACCACCGGGGCGGCAAGCTCAACCCTCTGGTCCTGGAAACGGATGTGCACCCCGGCTTTATGACCGACTGGCAGCAGCCGCTGGTGGTGGCCCTGACCCAGGCCGAAGGCGTGTCGATCGTTCACGAGACCGTCTATGAAAACAGGTTCGGCTTCACCGACGCGCTCATCCGGATGGGCGCGAGCATCCAGGTGCACCGCGAGTGCCTGGGCAGCGTGCCGTGCCGCTTCGGCCAGCGCAACTTCCTCCACTCCGCCGTCATCTCCGGTCCCACCCAGCTCAAGGGCGCCGACATCGACGTACCGGACCTGCGTGGCGGCTTCAGCCACCTGATCGCGGCGCTGGCCGCTTCGGGCACGTCGCGCGTGACCGGGATCGACATCATCAACCGCGGCTACGAACGTTTCACCGAAAAGCTGTCCGGCCTCGGCGCCGACTTCGACATCACCTCGACAAAGTAGCGGTGGGTACGTGAAGGAAACGGCCAAGAGCCAGGCCACATTCGTTCTGGTCGCGGCCATAGTGCGCACGGTGCTGAACGCAATGATGAACAAGAAGTGGGAAGGCCTCGAGAACCTCCCCGCCGGCGGGTTTATTGCCGCGCCTAACCATTGCACGGAAATCGATCCGCTGATCGTGGGGCACATTCTCTACAACCAGAACCGCGCCCCGCACTTCCTGGCGAAGGCCGGGCTGTTCAAGGTTCCCGTCCTGGGCGCGGTCCTGCGGGCCACCCGGCAGATCCCGGTGGAACGCTCGACGGCGGGAGCGAACCGCTCGCTGCAGCTCGCCCAGGAGATTGTGGCGGACGGCGGGGCCATCATCATCTACCCCGAAGGCACACTCACCCGCGATCCCGCGCTGTGGCCGATGAAGGGCCACACCGGCGCTGCCCGCCTTGCCTTGGAAGGCGGCATTCCCGTGGTACCGATCGCGCACTGGGGCGCCCATGAGGTGTTCCCGCGTTATGCGAAGCGGTTCCACCTTTTCCCGCGCAGGACGTCCAGGGTGATGGTGGGCAAGCCCGTTGACCTCAGCCAGTTCATGGGCCGGCCACTGGACAAAGCAACGCTGACCGCGGCCACCGAGAAGATCATGGATGCCGTGACCGGTTTGCTGGCCGACATCCGCGGGGAGGAGCCGCCCGCTGAACGCTGGGACCCTTCCAAGCACAATCAAGCCACGCACGGTCGCTTCGTTGTGCGGGAAAATCCTGACGACGCTGCGGATGCCACCTGATGGCTGACGGAAGCCGTCAGGGTTCCGCCCGGTCTGTCGCCGTCCTGGGCGCCGGTTCCTGGGGTACCACGTTCGCCAAGATCCTCGCCGATGCGGCTCGGGCAGCGGGGGAACAGCGGAGCATCCGGATCTGGGGCCGACGCAGCGAAGTGGTGGAGCAGATCAACAGCACGCACCGAAACGTCCAGTACCTGAAGGACACAGAGCTGCCGCCCAGCATCACAGCGTCCACAGACGTCAGCGAGGTGCTGGCGGGCGCGGACCTGGTGGTCCTGGCCGTTCCTGCACAGTCACTGCGACTCCAGCTCCGTGAATGGAAGCCGCTGATCGCCGCTGACGCCGTGGTGGTGTCCCTGATGAAGGGCCTGGAGCTCGGCACGGACTCCCGGATGAGTGAGGTGATCAGCGACGAACTGGGGATTCCCAAGGACCGCATTGCCGTGGTTTCCGGTCCCAACCTGGCCATGGAGATCGCCCGGGAGGAACCGACTGCTTCTGTGGTGGCCTGTTCCGATGCGGCGGCCGCGGGCTGGATCGCGAGGAGCTGCACCGCACCGTACTTCCGTCCGTACACCACGGCGGATGTCGTCGGTGTGGAAATTGGCGGCATCGTCAAGAATGTCATAGCGCTGGCCGTGGGCATCTGTGAAGGTAAACAGATGGGGGACAACACCAAGGCCTCCGTGATCACCCGAGGCTTGGCCGAAACATCCAGGCTCGCCCTTGCCCTTGGTGGCGAGGCACGGACCATGGCCGGGCTGGCGGGCCTGGGGGATCTGGTGGCGACGTGTTCCTCGCCTCTGTCGCGAAACCATACGGCTGGCCGGTTGCTGGGCCAGGGACTCACTCTTGACGAGCTGGCACTGAAGATGACCCAAACAGCCGAAGGCATCAAATCCGGCCAGGCCGTGCACGAGCTAGCGGGGAAACTGGGCGTCGAGATGCCCATCACCGCCGCCGTCGTTGCCGTCCTGGCCGGCAAACTGTCCGTTGACCAACTGGGGCCGCTGCTGCTGGCCCGGGACCTGAAACCCGAAGGCGATTACTGACGATGTCCGATGAAAACCTGACCGCAGCGGATGAAGCCCCACGGGCCAAACCCCGCGTCGCGGTGCTTTTTGGTGGCCGGTCCAGCGAGCATGCCGTGAGCTGCGTGACCGCTGCCGGCGTCCTGGGCGCCATCAACAAAGACAAGTACGATGTCATCCCCATCGGCATCGCCAAATCGGGGCAATGGGTGCTGGCCGCGGGGGATACCGCCCAATGGTCGCTGTCCGCGTCGTCGCTGCCGGAGGTCCCGCCGTCGTCGGAAACCGTGACGCTCGCCGAGATCGGCGGCGAGCACCAGCTGATCGTCGCCGCACCGAACCAGGTCCCGCAGGAACTCGGAACCGTGGACGTCGTTTTTCCCCTTCTCCATGGTCCCTTTGGCGAGGACGGCACCATCCAGGGGCTCCTGGAACTGTCCGACACGCGCTACGTCGGCGCCGGCGTGCTTGCGTCGGCTGTGGGCATGGACAAGCACTACATGAAGGTTGTGTTCGAGGCCGCCGGGCTGCACGTGGGGCCCTACATTGCCGTCACGGACCGCCAATGGGTCAAGGACGCGGAGGCCGTCCGCAAGCAGGTGGACCAGCTCGGCTTTCCTGTGTTCGTCAAGCCGGCGCGGGCGGGTTCGTCCATGGGGATCTCCAAGGTGGACTCCCTCGAGGGACTCGACGCCGCCGTCGAGGAAGCCCGGCGCCACGACCTCAAACTGGTCATCGAGGCTGGCATCGTAGGGCGTGAGATTGAGTGCGCGGTCCTGGAAGGACGCGGGACCGATTCCCCCCGGACGTCCATGCCGGGCGAAATTTCCGTCGCCGCCGGAACGCACGAATTCTACGATTTCAACGCGAAGTATGTTGAGGACGACGCCGCCGCGCTGAGCTGCCCCGCCGACATTCCCGACGAAGCCATCGTGCGGGTCCGGGAACTCGCAGCAGCTGCCTTCGACGCTGTGGGTGCCGAAGGCCTGAGCCGAGTGGACTTCTTCTACACGCCCGACGGCGAACTGATCATCAACGAGATCAACACCATGCCCGGGTTTACGCCCAAAAGCATGTACCCGCAGATGTGGGCAGCATCAGGCCTGAACTACGCGGACCTGATTGATGAGCTGATCCATCTGGCCTTGAACCGGAAGACCGGCCTGCGCTGACCGGTCCCCACCGGCACCCTAACCTCGCTCCGCTTCGGCCAGGGAACCCTGCCGGCGTGGGCCCACCACCGGGACCCTACTGACTGGACGGCAGGCTCTGCAGGTCTTCCTGACCCACGCAGTTCCGGCTGGCCGGGATCTTTGCGGCCGCGGCGGAGAGATCAGCCAGGACGGTCGCTGAACTGATGACCTCCGGATCCATCAGGACTTCGGTAGCAGGTTCGCGGCCGAATGTCGTCAGCGTGTAGATCGGGTCGCCCTCCTTGATGACCCAGTCGATGCCGTTGACACTCACGCAGCGGTCCGTCGTCGGGCCAGGAGCGTTGACGCCGCAGCGCAGGATCACCTGAGACGGGTCCCCCCAGGCGGCGGTGGCCTGGCTGTTGGTTTTCCGCAGGGCAGCATCGCCGATGGCGTCAGGAAGGGCCACCATCATCGGAGCGCAGGCCGGGTTCGCCGCGTCGCCTGCGGCGGTGACATCCACAGTCGGGGCACAGGCGGACAAAGCGGCTGCAGTGAGGGCCGCGGTCAGCAGGATTCCGGACACGCTGACAGGCAAGGGAAAACGGGGATTGCGCATCCATCCAGCCTAGCGTCGCCGCCGTATGGAGCGGGACGCAGGAAGGACCGGACGTCCGTCGCGAGGATCTCTACAACAAGGGGCGGACCAGCAATGTCGGTGCCGCGCTGTAGCGTAGGGGCGTGCCTGAAATTCCGTTGACTGAAGAAACGCTGACTGTCGCCGCGCTGTCCGAAGCCGAACTGCTGGCCCGGATCTTTCCGCGGCTGGAAATGGCCGGAACGTACAGTTCGGCAACCCTGCTTGGCCCGGGCGACGATGCCGCCATTATCGCCGCTCCGGATGGCAGGACAGTAATCAGCATCGATACCCAGGTGCAGGACCAGGACTTCCGGCTCCAATGGCCCAGCGGGTACCGCACCACGGGCTTCGACGTCGGCTGGAAGGCGGCGGCCCAGAACCTCAGCGATATCAACGCCATGGGCGGCGTGGCCACGTCGCTGGTGGTGAGCCTGACGTTGCCGCCCGACACCCCTGTCAGCTGGGTGGCGGACCTGGCCGACGGCCTGACTGCGGGAATCCGGGAACTCGGGGCAACAGACTGTTCGGTGGCTGGGGGCGATTTGGGCCGCGGCAGGGAAATCTCCGTGACGGTCGCCGTGCTGGGCTCATTGGCTGGCGGCAACGCGGTCCTGCGGTCGGGGGCCCGTGCCGGCGACGTTGTGGCCCTGGCCGGTACGGTGGGCAGGGCCGCGGCCGGGCTTGCGCTCCTGGAAGCAGAGGCTGCTGTGCAATCCCTGGTGCCCGCGCAATGGGCGCTCGTGGAAGTGCAGTGCAGGCCACGGCCGCCACTGTCCGCGGGGCCGCTGGCCAGGTCAGCCGGAGCCACTGCCATGCTGGATATATCGGACGGCCTGGTGCGCGACGGCGGCCGCCTCGCCGCGGCCAGTGGGGTTGTCCTGGACCTTGACCCCGCCGCACTGAAACCTCTCGCGAAAGCCTTGCGCCCGGCGTCGGACCTTCTCAGAGCTGACCCCATGGCCTGGGTGCTGGGCGGGGGAGAGGACCACGGGCTGCTGGCCACATTCCCGGCCGGCGTTCAGCTGCCTGCCGGATTCACTGCGATAGGCTCAGTACAAGCCTTGGGAAGCGCCACACTTCCGGGCGTCACAATTGCGGGCCACGCCGTTGGCACCGGGGGATGGGATCACTTTGCAGACTAAGGTTGCCGCCAACGCGCAAGCGATGAAGCGGTGGTTGGACAAGGCTGAAACCGCCATTGCCAACCACAGCGACCGCCTCAATGCCATCAACATTTTCCCCGTGGCGGACGGTGACACCGGCACCAACCTTTACCTCACCGTTCGGGCGGCCGCCCGTGCCCTGCACAGCGGCCCGGCGGGCCAAGGCGCGGCAGTCCCGGCTGACGCCGGCCAGGCGGATGTCGGAGCGGTGCTGGCGCGTGCCGGAAGGGCCGCGATGGAGCAGGCCCGCGGCAATTCCGGAACCCTCTTCTCGGTCTTTCTCTGCGCCGCGGCTGAACCCCTGGCCGGTCACACCCGACTGACGTCAACCCTCCTGGCCGCCGCGCTGAACCGCGCCCAGATCCGGGCGTGGTCCGCGTTGAGCGATCCCGTCCCCGGCACCATGCTGTCGGTGATGGAAGCCGCCGCACGGGCCGCCGCGGCAGTGGACGCCGGCCACAACGGCGACGACAGCAACCAGGCCCTGGGCAAAGCCCTCGACGCTGCCGTCAACGGTGCGCTGAGAGCAGTTGTCAGCACCGAGAGCCAGTTGGCAGCCCTTGAAGCCGCGCATGTTGTCGATGCCGGGGGCGTTGGCATGCTGCTCATCCTTGACTGCCTCCGCTCCGCCGTCCTGGGCGAAGAACTGCAGGGCGAACTCCTCGACGGGCTGCACGGCTTCGACGTCCAGGACCCCCACATCCACGCTGACATGCCGGCTGACGACGGCGTTGAGGTCATGTGCACCATCAGCCTTTCGCCGCTCAGCGCGGCCACGCTGCGCCAGCGGCTCGACGAGGTCGGCGAGTCCGTCATCATGAGCCAGGTGGACAGTTTGGCCGATGCTGAAGGCAGCTACCGGTGGCGCGTCCATGTCCACGTCCCCGACGCCGCACCCGCGGTGGCCCTGATCCGTTCCCTCGGCGAGCCCAGCGACATTTCGGTCAGCGAACTCGCCCTGGCCCGCGAACCCGAACCAGCTCCGGTGAACTCCAGTGGGCATGAACGCTGAACTGGACCTGGGCCTGGAACGCCTGATCGGAAAGCGGTCAGCGTCGGCCATTGAGAAGCACCTGGGCATCGCCACAGTCGGCGGCCTCCTGAACTACTTCCCGCGCCGCTACCTGAACCGGGGTGAATTGACGCCCATCAGCGAGTTGCCGCTGGATGAAGAGGTCACGCTTTTTGCGCGGGTGCTCTCCAACAGCACGCGCAAGATGCATACGCGCCGTGGTTCCATCACCGACGTTGTGATCACCGACGACGCCGCCTCCCACGGCCGTCCGCGCCTTTCCGCGGTAGGCCCCGGCAGCGGGCACGGCACGCTCAAGATCACCTTTTTTAGCGGACACCGGGCACAGGCGCAGCTCCTGCCGGGCCGGCGCGTGATGTTCTCCGGCAAGGTGACGCGCTACGGAGCGTCCCTGGGCTTGACCAACCCGGACTTCCACCTCCTCGACGAGGACCCGGACATGCCGGTCATGGACCCCGAAAAGCTCGCCGCGATGCCCATCCCGGTCTATCCGGCCACCGCAAAGCTCACCAGCTGGTCGATTCAGAAAGTCATCGCCACGCTCCTGGAAACCGTGGATCTGGATGCCCTGCCGGATCCGCTGCCGGAGGCGGTGGCCCGTAGGGAGAAATTCCTTCCCGTGGCCGAGGCCTACCGGCTCATCCACAGGCCGGAATCGCAGGCTGACTGGATGAAGGCCCAGGAGCGATTGCGCTACCAGGAGGCCCTGGTCCTGCAGGCGGCCTTGGCGCGGCGCCGTGCCCAGCTTGCGGCCGAGGAAGCCACGGCGCGGCGCCCGGCCACGGACGGGCTGCTGGCGGCGTTCGACAGGCAGCTGCCCTTCACGCTCACCGGCGGCCAGGCCGCCGTCGGAAAAACGCTGGCCACGGAGCTGGCGCAGGACAGCCCCATGAACCGGCTGCTGCAGGGTGAGGTCGGCTCGGGCAAGACCATCGTCGCGCTGCGGGCCATGCTGCAGGTAGTGGATGCCGGCGGGCAGGCGGCCCTCCTGGCGCCCACCGAGGTCCTCGCCGCCCAGCACTTCGAATCCATCCGGCGGACCCTGGGCTCCCTGTCCCGTGACCCGATGCTGTCCGCGGACGGGCTGCTGGGCAGCCTGGCCGAAGGGGCGGTGCAGGTCGCCCTCCTCACCGGCTCCATGCCCACCGGCGCCCGGAAACGGGCCATGCTGGACGCCGCATCCGGCGCCGCCGGGATTGTGATCGGCACGCACGCGCTGCTCAGCGACAACGTAGCGTTCTACGACCTTGGCCTGATCGTGGTGGACGAACAGCACCGGTTCGGTGTGGAGCAGCGGGACGTCCTCAGGTCAAAGGCCAACAAACCGCCACACCTGCTGGTCATGACGGCCACGCCCATTCCACGCACCGTGGCCATGACGGTCTTCGGCGACCTCGAAACGTCCGTCCTGGACGAGCTCCCGGCCGGCCGGGCGCCGATTTCCACGCATGTGGTGGGCCTCGCCGAGAACCCCGGCTGGGCAGACCGCATCTGGTCCCGCTCCCGTGAGGAGATCGACGCCGGTCATCAGGTGTATGTGGTGTGCCCCAGGATCGGAACGGACGACGACGGCGACTTCAGCCCGGGGGAAGCGGAACCTTCCGCGGCTGACCTGGCGGGCGACGGCGCTGCGCGGGAGCTTGCGTCGGTGACCGCCGTCGTCGAACATCTCCAGCAGGTGCCGGCTCTGGCCGGTGTGCCCCTTGGGCCAATGCACGGCCGTTTGGACACCGCAGTGAAATCCGCCGCGATGGCCGACTTCACCGCCAACCGGACCAAGCTCCTGGTCTCCACCACCGTTATCGAAGTCGGCGTCGACGTCCATAACGCCACCTTGATGGTGATCCTCGACGCCGACCGCTTCGGCATTTCCCAGCTGCACCAGCTGCGCGGCCGGGTGGGCCGTGGCGGGCTTCCCGGAACGTGCCTGCTCGTCACCAACTTCGAACGCGGGCACCCGAGCCGGCGCCGGCTCGATGCCGTGGCGGCAACCACCGACGGCTTCGAACTGTCGCAGGAGGACTTGAAGCTGCGCCGCGAGGGCGACATCCTGGGCGCGTCGCAGTCCGGCGGCCGCTCCACCCTGAAACTGCTGCGCGTGCTGGAACACGAGGACATCATTGCGCAGGCGCGCCAGGACGCCCAGGAAATTGTGGGCTCGGATCCGGCCCTGGCGCGGCATCCGCGGTTGGCGGAGGCCATTGACGAGTACTTGAACCCCGAGAAGGAGGCGTTCCTTGAGCGCGGATAGGAGGCGGCCATGAGCCGCATCATCGCGGGCGCCGCAGGCGGGACCCCCCTGGTCAGCGTCCCCGGCTCCCTGACCAGGCCCACTACCGACCGCGTGAAGGAAGCACTGTTCTCCCGGCTCGACGCATTCGGGATCATTGCCGGCGCCCGGGTCCTGGACCTGTACGCAGGGTCCGGATCGTTGGGCGTGGAGAGCAGCAGCAGGGGCGCTGAGGCCGTCGACCTCGTGGAATTCGATGCCAAGGCCAGTTCCGTGTGCCAACGCAACGCGGACCTGATCAACGGCGTGCTGGGCCGCAAGGCAGTGACGGTACACCGGTCCAAGGTGGAGTCCTTCCTGGAGCGCACGGCGGAGACGGCCAGCTGGGACCTGGTGTTCCTGGACCCGCCGTATCCGCTGGATGACCCTGCCCTGTCGGCGGTGCTGGGCAAACTCGCCGATCATCTGGCTCCGGCGGCCGTGGTAGTGGTGGAGCGGTCCTCGCGTTCACCGGAGCCGTTCTGGCCCGCCGGCCTGGAACGGTTTGCCGAGAAGAAGTACGGCGAAACGCGGCTCTGGTTCGCGGAGCCATTTGTGCCGGACGCCATCACGCCGGACGCCATCACGCCGGACGTTGTTATTGAGGAGCAGCCGCCGAAGCAGGTTTAGGGCCTGGGACGCCTGGGACGCCTGGGACGGCGGGGAGTCTGCGGCTCAGCCGGCCAGCCTATCCAGGTCCACGCCGGCGAGAACCTTCGCGGGGTGGGGGCCGCGTGCCGTCAATTCGGCTGACCAGGCTTCGGGCCAGGGCGCCTGCGTTCCGGCGAGGATGATGTTGCCGGGGTAGCGGCCCGCGAACATCCCGGTTTCGGCGAAGGCCGCCACGTCGGTCATGGCGCGGCGCATGGCGGCGGCCTGGCTTCGTACCAGGGTCAGGCCGGGTTCATCGCCCACGTTGACGATCAGCAAGCCTTCCGGTGCAAGGCGTGCACGCGTCTCCTGGTAGAACTCCTCGCAGGCGATGTGGGCCGGGGCTTCCGGACCCGAAAAGATGTCCAGGATCACGACGTCGAACAGAAGTTCCGCGTTCAGGTCCGCCAGGGCGTCTCGGGCATCGCCGATGACGGTGTGCAGCTCGGTACCGTCAGGCAGGGGGAGTTGCTGCAGGACAAAGTCGAGGAGCTCGCGTTCCAGCTCCACCGCATACTGGACGGATCCGGGCCTCGTCGCCTGGATGTAGCGCGCAAGGGTCAGGGCTCCGGCCCCAAGATGGAGCGCGGTGATTGGCCGGCCTTCGGGAGCGGCGAGGTCCACAATGTGGCCGATCCGTCGCAGGTACTCGTAGAAGATCTCCTCGGGATGCGCCAGGTTAACATGGGACTGCTCGGCCCCGCCGATCCTCAGGACGTAGCCGCCGTCGGTGAAAGCATCGGGCTCGATGGAGGCGTGCTGTCCCGTGGTCCGCAGGAACCGCGTGGAACGTGTGCCGTCGGGCTCCGCCATCAGAGCTTTCCGCGGAGGGTCGCCAGCCTGGCGGCGGCCTCCTCGAGGAGCTCCACTTTCTTGCAGAACGCGAATCTGAGCAGGCTCCGTGTCCGTTCCGCGCCCTCCGGGTGGCAGAACACGGGGACGGGGACCGCGGCCACTCCCACCAGTCCGGGCAGCCTGCGGGCCAGGTCCACGGAGTCGCCAATGCCGAGGGGTGCGGTATCCACGTTGACGAAATAGGTTCCCTGCGGCGTGTAAACGTCGAATCCTGCGGCGCGAAGGCCTTCGCTGAGGATGTCCCGTTTTTTCTGGAGAGTGGCCGCAACGCCCTGGTAAAACTCATCCGGCAGTGCGAGGCCGGTCGCAATGGCCGCCTGGAACGGTGTACCGGAGCTGTAAGTCAGGAACTGCTTGACCGTCCGGACAGCCGCCACCAGATGGTCCGGGCCGGTCAGCCAACCGATCTTCCAGCCAGTGAAGGAGAAGGTCTTTCCGGCGGACGAGATGGTGATGGTCCGCTCCGCTGCACCCGGCAGGGTGGCGACAGGAATGTGCCTGGCGCCGAAGGTGAGGTGCTCGTACACCTCGTCGGTGATGATGAGGCAGTCATGCTTTGCGGCAAGCTCAACGACGCGCTGCAGAACATGGCGGGGGAAGACGGCACCGGTGGGATTGTGCGGGTTGTTCAACAGCACCACCCTGGTGCGGTCGGTGAAGGCCGCCTCCATGGCCGTCATGTCCGGGTAAAAGTCGGGAGCCAGCAGCGGGGCGGTGACGTGAGTGGCCCCTGACAGGCCGATGACGGCGCCGTACGAGTCATAAAACGGTTCGAACGTCAGCACCTCATCGCCAGGGCCGACGAACGCCAGCAACGTTGCGGCGATCCCCTCTGTGGCGCCGGTAGTGATGATGACCTCTGTGTGCGGGTCCGGGGCCAGCCCGTAGAACCGCTCCTGGTGGGCAGCCACGGCCTCACGCAGTTCCAGGATGCCCTTGCCGGGCGCGTACTGGTTGGCCCCGGCTTCGATCGCGGCCATCGCTGCCGCCTTGATTTCCCGCGGTCCGTCCTCGTCAGGAAAGCCCTGCCCGAGGTTGATGGCGCCGGTCTGCGCCGCCAGCGTGGTCATCTCTTCGAAGATGGTGACGCCCAGTTGGCCGGCAGGTCCCAGCAGATTGGCGCCTGAGGCGGTGCGCTGCCACGGGGCAGGCACGGTGGGCATGGAAAGGTCCCGTGGTGGATGCATCCAGTCATGGTATCCCGGCCGTCCCATGCGGTAGGTTCGGTGCATGAGACGCGCTGTCTGCCCCGGATCCTTTGACCCCATTCACAACGGCCATCTCGAGGTCATCGCCCGTGCCGCCGGCCTCTTCGATGAGGTGATCGTGGCGGTTTCGACCAACTATGCGAAGAAGTACATGTTCAGCCTGGGGGACCGTCTGGATATGGCGCGCGAAACCCTGGCATCCCTCAAAGGCATTGTGGTGGAACCGGTGGGCGACGGTCTCCTGGCCGAGTACTGCCGCCAGCGCGGTGTCTCCGCGATCGTCAAAGGTCTCCGCTCATCCTCAGACTTCGACTACGAACTTCCGATGGCAACGATGAACCGCCAGCTCAGCGGCGTGGAAACAGTGTTCCTGCCGGCGGAGGCGCACTACCTGCATTTGTCATCCACCCTGATCAAAGAGGTGGCCGGTCTGGGTGGCAGCGTGTCCGACTATGTGCCCCGGTCCGTACATAAAAGGTTGCTCGCGGGCGGGTCTGCGCCCGATCAGCCGGCAAGAGGGTAGGCTAGTCCGGTACTTCGACGGCCGTCCGTCGCCTGGTTTGAGTCCCTGCGGTTCTTCAGGCTAAGATGGTACGTCGGTCATATGTTCAACAGGAGTTCTCATTAAACGAGATGCTAGTTCGCCCTTGGCGTTCGACGTCAAGGATCTCGGGCGCAGCCCGGGCAGCATGCGGACACTGAAGGAACATGTACCCGCACCAAGTGATCTTGGTGCGGCACTCATTGGCGTTCAGGAAGGCTCGGACATCGAGCTGGATCTGAGGCTTGAGGCCGTACACGAAGGAATCCTGGTATCAGGAACCGCAGTCGCCGAAGTAAAAGGCGAATGCGGCAGATGCCTGGATCCCCTTGCGTATGACCTTGAGGTCAATGTGCAAGAACTTTTCTTCTACGAGGGCGTTGTGCTTTCGGACGAAGAAGACGAAGAAGAGCAATATCGAGTCGAGCGCGATGTCATCGATCTTGAGCCGGTGTTGCGGGACGCAGTTGTAACCATGCTGCCGTTCCAGCCGGTGTGCCGGGAAGACTGCCAGGGCCTTTGCTCCGAATGTGGAGTCCGCCTGGAAGACGAGCCGGGGCATCACCACGAGATCGTAGATCCTCGCTGGGCTGCCCTAGCCGACTTGGCTAAGCCTGACCGGCAAAACTGATTTGTACGTGTTTGTCTAGAGAGAAATGAGTTAGCCGTGGCTGTCCCGAAGCGGAAAATGTCTCGCTCGAATACCCGCGCCCGCCGCTCCCAGTGGAAGGCAACTGCCCCCCACTTGGTGAAGACTGTCGAAAACGGCCAGGTTACCTACAGCCTGCCGCACCAGGCAAAGGTCGTTACCGACTCGGCTGGCACCGCGCTGTTCCTTGAGTACAAGGGCCGCAAGGTCGCAGACGTCTAATCGGCCGCTTGGGCTGACATGATGTCTTCAACTGAAGAGCTTCTGAAGCGTCTCGGTGTCTCCATTGACGCCGGGACGCTTCGTCTTGCTCTCACACACCGTTCCTACGCCTACGAAAACGGCGGCATCCCCACCAACGAGCGGCTCGAATTCCTGGGCGACTCCATCCTGGGCTTCTCCGTGACCGATGCCCTGTACCGGGACAACCCCACGCTGCCCGAAGGCGACCTTGCCAAGCGCCGCTCTGCGGTTGTCAGCACGCGCGCCCTCGCCGGCATCGGCCGCAGCCTGGGCATCGGGGACTATATCTACCTGGGGCAGGGCGAAAAGCTCACCGAGGGCAAGAACAAGGCCTCCATCCTGGCGGACACCATGGAGGCACTCATTGGTGCCACGTACGTGTCCAACGACATTGAGACTGCCCGCCAGCTGGTCATGCGCCTGATTGGGCCGCTCCTTAGGGATGCGGCCGCACTCGGCGCCGGCACGGACTGGAAGACCAGCATCCAGGAACTGGCAGCCAGCCGGCAGATGGGCACTATCTACTACGCCGTTGAGGGGGACGGGCCCGACCACGCCCGTACTTTCGCGGCTGTCCTGAATATCGGGGGCAAGCCATATGGCAATGGGTCGGGCCATTCGAAGAAGGAAGCGGAGCAGGAAGCTGCCGCGGACGCCTGGCGGCAGCTCTCCCCAAGCGCGGGAGCCGCCGTGGCCTCAGCGGCGGAGGACGCATCACCAGAGTCCTCCCGCAGCGTCTAGGCTGAGCCGTGCCCGAACTGCCTGAAGTCGAAGTAGTCCGCCGCGGACTGGTGAGTTGGGTCCGCGGCCGGACCATCACATCGGTGGACGTGCTGGATCCGCGTTCGCTCCGCCGCCATGCCCTGGGCGCCGAGGATTTCAGAGGCAACCTCCAGGGTGCCACGGTTGTGGACGTGGTGCGCCGCGGTAAATTCCTTTGGATGCCGCTGTGTGAGACACCCGGCGCCACCGACACGCCCACCGTCGCACTGATGGCCCACCTCGGGATGAGCGGCCAGCTCCTGATGCAGGACGCGGACGTGCCCGACGAGAAACACCTCAAGGTCAGGCTGCGCCTGAGTCCCGGGGCCGGTATGCCTGAACAGCTCCGGTTTGTGGATCAGCGGATTTTCGGCGGGCTGTTCGTCACCGGCATGGTTCCCACGGACGACGGCGGCCCGGGCGGCCAGGCGGAATCTCCCGTTGCGTTCATCGCCGAGGAAGCCTCCCACATCGCCCGGGATCCCCTGGATCCGGCGTTTTCCTTTGACCTTTTTTACAGCCGGCTGCGAAAGCGCAAGACGGGCCTCAAACGCGCCCTGTTGGACCAGGGTCTCGTATCAGGCATCGGCAACATCTATGCCGACGAGTCCCTGTGGCGGGCAAAACTGCATTACGCCAGGCCCACCGATACGCTGCGACGCGGCGACGCGGAACGGCTCATCACCAGCGCGCGCGAAGTCATGCTGGACGCACTTGCCGCCGGCGGTACCAGCTTTGATTCGTTGTACGTCAACGTCAACGGGGCCTCTGGTTACTTCGACCGCTCCCTGAATGCCTACGGGCGGGAAGGGAAACCCTGCAGCCGTTGTGCCGCCGTCGGGATTAACTCCGTACTCCGCCGCGAACTGTTCATGAACCGCTCGTCCTACACCTGCCCGGTCTGTCAGCCGCGCCCGCGCAACGGCCGCTGGTAGGCCGCCGTCGCCCTGCCGGGCATGATCGGGCGCTGCCCGGTGCAGGGACAGACACCCGGAAATCCGTGGAAACCCGCAGGGACGCAGTAGATTTGGGGCAGCAAAGCAGCCGCTTCAGCCATTCAGGAGAACAGAAACACCTTGCACCTCAAAAGCCTTACCGTCCGTGGGTTCAAGTCGTTTGCGTCGGCCACGACCTTCGATTTTGAGCCCGGAGTCACGGCAGTGGTGGGGCCGAACGGTTCCGGCAAGTCCAACGTGGTGGACGCCCTCTCCTGGGTGATGGGGGAGCAGGGAGCCAAAACCCTCCGCGGCGGCAAAATGGAGGACGTCATTTTCGCCGGGACTTCCGGGCGGCCGCCGCTGGGCCGGGCCCATGTGTCCCTGACCATCGACAACGCTGACGGGGCGCTGCCCATCGAATACAGCGAGGTCACCATCTCGCGGACCCTCTTCCGCACCGGGGGCTCTGAATACGCCATTAACGGCGCCAGCTGCCGCCTGCTTGACATCCAGGAACTGCTCTCGGATTCCGGTATGGGCCGGGAAATGCATGTCATCGTGGGCCAGGGGCAGCTCGACAAGGTCCTGCACGCCACTCCGGAGGACCGCCGCGGCTTCATCGAGGAAGCGGCCGGGATCCTCAAGCACCGCCGCCGCAAGGAAAAAACGGTCCGCAAGCTTGAGGCCATGCAGGCGAACCTGCAACGGCTGAGCGACCTGACGGGGGAGATCAGGCGCCAGCTCACACCACTCGGCAAGCAGGCTGATGTGGCGCGCCGCGCCCAGCGGGTCCAGTTCGATGTCCGGGACGCACGCGCACGGCTGTTGGCCGACGACCTCGTCCAGCAGCAGAGTTCACTCGAGCAGGACGTGGCTGACGAAACGGCGCTGAAGGCCCGCCGTGCCGTAGTGGAGCAGCAGCTGGAGGAGGGGCGCCGCCAGCAGGCAGCTGTGGAACAGCTCGCCGCCGAGGCCACGCCAAAGCTCAACGCCGCGCGGGATACCTGGTACCGGCTCTCCGCTTCCAGGGAACGGCTCCGTTCGCTGGGCTCACTGGCCCAGGAACGCGGCCGGCTGCTGGGCGCCGTTGATGCTGAACCGTACTCGGGCAGGGATCCTGAGCAGCTGGAACGGCAGGCCGTCCGGGTCCGGGACGAGCTGACGGAGCTGGAGCGCCACATCCTGGACCGGCGCAGCGCGCTGGACTCAGCGACGGCTGCGAAGACCGGGGCCGAACTCGAGGCGTCTGCCGAGGAAAAAAGGCTCACTGCCGTCCTGCGGGCCGCAGCGGACCGGCGCGAGGGCCTGGCGAAACTTGCCGGACAAGTTGGTGCGGCAAGATCGCGGGTTGAATCCGCGCAGGCCGAGCTGGGCAGGCTGCGGGAGTCACTTACCGCCGGACAGGAACGCCGCCGCCGTGCCCAGTCCGAGTTCACCGCCCTGGAAACGCAGGTGGCGGGGGTCGAAGAGGGGGAGGAAAGCCTCGACGCCGACTACGAGGACGCCAGCGCAGAGCTCGACGCCGTCGTCCAGGAGATTGCCGATCTGACCTCCGCAGGGGGAGAAGCTGTCCGCCAACGTGACGCCCTCGTGGCCCGACGGGACGCACTGCAGCTCGGCCTTAACCGAAAAGACGGCGCGGCGCACGCCCTCAACTCCGGGCTGGACGGCGTTGTGGGCACGCTTGCCTCGGGCCTCACCATTCAGCCGGGTTATGAGACGGCGATTGCCGCGGCACTGGGCGACGCCTCCGAAGCGATAGTGGTCCGGGATCCAGCCGTGGCCGCCGTCGTGGTGCAACTTCTGAAGGACGACGATGCGGGGCGTGCCTCCCTGCTGCTGGCGTCTGCTGTGCCCATGCGGGACGCAAACTCCGGCACGGGCGGACCCTTGCCGGCAGGCGCACGCTGGGCTGTGGACCTGGCATCCGGCGGGGGCGTGCCCGCACCCGCCGTGGCCGCGCTCCTGACCGGGGTGGCAGTTGTTGAAGACCTGGATGGTGCGGGGCTGCTGGTTGCCGAACGCCCGGACCTGACAGCCGTGACCCGGGCCGGGGACGTGTTTACCGCCCTCACGGTGACTGGAGGCTCGGCGAAGGCGCCGTCCTTGCTTGAGGTGCAGGCCGCCGTGGACGACGCCGAGGCCCGGCTGGCCGTTGTCACCGCGGATCTGGAACGGAACAGGTTCGCCCTGGCAGGCGCCGAGGTCCGGCGCGCCGAGGCCCTGACGAGGGCAGAAGCTGCCCTGGACCGCCTGCACGATTCTGATGCCCGGCTCGCGGCCGTGGCCGAAAAGCTCGGCCACCTGAACTCCATCCTGCGCAGCGCCGTCGGCGAAAGCGACAGGCTGGCCACCTCGCTGGCCAGGGCGGAGGCCAACGTTGTGACCGAGGAACAGGCGCTGGCCGCCGTTGCGGCGCGGCTGGCTGCGGCGCAGGAGGCGCCGGCCGAGGAGGAGCCCTCCACCGAACAGCGTGATGCCCTCGCATTGGCGGCGTCGCTGGCCAGGGCTGCGGAGATGGATGCGAGGCTGTCGCTCCGCAGCACGGAAGAGCAGCTGACCGCCACCCGCAACCGGGCCCTATCGCTGGAGCGGGCAGCGGCCACCGAACGCCGGGCGCGTGAAGAGGCTGCCGAACGGGCACGCCGCCGTCGGATCCAGGCCAGGCGGGCAGCCGCCGTCTCGGCTGCGGTGGAGCTGGCAATCCGGTTCATCGACGTGTCTGTTGAGCTGGCCCGGCATGAACGCGACCTCGCCGAAGAGAACCGGGAAGAGCGGGACCGCGCACTGTTGGAGACCCGGACAACCAATGACGCCCTGGCCCGCGAGCTGGCAGAACTGACGGACTCGGTTCACCGGGACGAACTGGCCCGCGCCCAGCAAAGGGCACGGATTGAAGCCCTGGAAACACGCTCCATCGAGGAACTCGGGATCACCCCCGACGTGCTGGTGGCGGACTTCGGCCCGGACGTGCCCGTGCCCGTCCCCGCAGAGGAAAGCGGGGACAAATGGGCCGCACTGCGGACACCCGTGGACGACGACGGCACACCGGTCACCGAAGGCAAGCCCTTCGTCCGGGAGGAGCAGGAGAAGCGCCTCCGGAAAGCCGAAAGGGACCTCTCAGCCCTGGGCAAGGTCAACCCGCTGGCGCTGGAGGAGTTCGCGGCCCTGGAAGAGCGGCATCAGTTCCTCAGCACTCAACTGGAGGACCTGAAATCCAGCCGCAAGGACCTGCTGGACATCATCAAGGAAGTGGATGATCGGGTCCAGCGTGTCTTTACCGAGGCCTTTGAGGACACCCGGGACCAGTTCGTCCACGTCTTTGAACGGCTCTTTCCCGGCGGCGAAGGCCGGCTGGTCCTCACCGACCCTTCGGACATGCTCACCACCGGAATCGAGGTTGAAGCGCGACCTGCCGGCAAGAAAATCAAGCGGCTCTCACTGTTGTCAGGAGGCGAACGGTCCCTCACCGCCGTCGCACTGTTAGTGGCCATCTTCAAGGCCCGTCCCTCACCGTTCTATGTCATGGACGAGGTTGAAGCGGCGCTGGATGACACCAACCTTGGCCGGCTCATCACCATCTTCGAAGAGCTGCGGGAGTCCAGCCAGCTGATCGTGATCACCCACCAGAAACGGACCATGGAAGTGGCTGATGCGCTGTACGGCGTCACCATGCGCGGGGACGGCGTGTCCACCGTCATCAGCCAGCGGCTGGGCGTCGACGTCTAGCGTCCGCGCAGGTGGCAGCCCCGAACGCCTGCCGCGTTTGTGAGAAGCTAGGGGAGTGAATGACATCCTCCCCATTATTCTGTCCATTGTTGCTGCCCTGGCGGTTATTGGCGGGCTGATCCCGGTCCTGTTGAAGACGCGGAAGAACATCACCCAGTACCCCGGGACGCGCGACGCCAATGATCCCGCCACCCCGCAAGGCGGGGGAACACTGCTCGAGGACGCGCCCGTGGTTCCGGCCGAGCGCAACGCTCCCTCCGGCGTGGACCTCGAAGACCTCGAAGTCACCGATGTTCCTGATGACGTGGCGGGCCTGGAAATCATCCAGGTTGAAACCCCCCTTCCCGTTGCCGGCCGCCTGACCCGCCTCCGCGAGCGTCTGGTCCGGTCGAACAACATCCTCGGCAAGAGCCTGCTTGCGTTGCTGTCCAGCGACAAGATCGACGAGAACGTCTGGGACGAAGTGGAGGAGACCCTCCTGCTGGCCGACCTCGGCACCGAACCCACCATGCAGCTGGTCGACGCCCTCCGGGAGCGCGTGAAAATACTCGGCACCAGGACCCCCGAGCAGGTCAAGGCACTGCTCCGCGAGGAACTGATCAAGCTGGTGGATCCCACCATGGACCGCGCACTGCGCACCGATAGGCATGCGGACAAGCCGGCCATCGTGCTGGTAGTGGGCGTCAACGGCGTGGGCAAAACCACCACCGTGGGCAAGCTCGCCCGCGTGCTTGTTGCCGAGGACAAGGACGTCCTGCTGGGCGCGGCGGACACCTTCCGCGCAGCAGCCGCCGAACAACTGGCCACGTGGGGCCAGCGTGTGGGTGTTCCCACCGTGAAGTCCGACGTCGACGGCGCGGACCCGGCGTCCGTCGCCTATGAGGCGGTCAAGGCGGGCATTGAGCAGGAAGTCGACGTTGTCATGATTGACACGGCGGGCCGCCTGCAGAACAAGACCGGCCTCATGGACGAACTCGGCAAGGTCAAGCGCGTCATCGAGAAGCTGGCCGAGGTGGATGAGGTTCTGCTGGTGCTGGACGCCACCACCGGCCAGAACGGCCTGAACCAGGCCCGCGTTTTCTCCGAGGTAGTGAACATCACCGGCATTGTCCTGACCAAGCTGGACGGGACCGCCAAGGGTGGCATCGTGGTGGCCATCCAGAAATCACTCGGCGTGCCGGTCAAGCTGATCGGTCTTGGCGAAGGCGCCGACGACCTGGCTCCGTTCGAAGTTGAAAGCTTTGTCGACGCCCTGCTGAACTAGGGACCGGGTCTACACCGGGTCGACACCAACGAGGGGTGAGTTCCCGCCGCTAAGCACAGGCTTGAGCAGCGGGACCTCACCCCTCGACGCGTTTCAGCGGCTCGCGCGTCACGGACCAGCAGGCCGCCGCGAGCACCAGCACACCGCCGGTGACGCCGAATGCCCAGCCGTAGCCCAGCCGGTCCGCCAGGACGCCCACCAGCACCGGTCCGGCAATGGCCCCGACGTCCGAGGTCATCTGGTAGGCCGCCAGGACCCGCCCGCCGGACCGCTCATTGCCAATGACATCCGCGACGGCGGCCTGCTGGGCAGGTCCCAGCAGGCCGGACCCCACCCCGGCCACAACCGATGCGGCGAGGAACCAGCCCAGGTGGGACGTGAAGCCGATGGCGGCCGTGGCGAGCCCAGCGACCAGGAGCCCTACGACCATCAACGGCCGCCTGCCCAGGCTGTCCGCCAGCCGGCCGGAGAATGTCAGTGCGGCGGCATTGCCCGCGGCGAAAACGGCCAGCGCAAGGCCGGCGGCCTCGGGACCGGCACCCAGCGCAGCAACGGCAAACAGCGGGACGGTGGCCATCCGCACACCAAATGTGGCCCAGCCGTTGGCGAAGCTGGACAGCAACGCCGAGCGGTACACACCAATTCCCCAGGCCTCGGCGAAGCGCATGTCCGGGGCGCGGCCCACTGTGGACCGGTCCGCGGACGGCGCGTGGCTGAGTTGGGTCTGCACCACCGCGGCAGCAAGGATCAGCGCGGCGGCGTAGCAAAGGAACGGCACCCGCAAGCCGAATCCGGCGAGCAGCCCGCCTACCACCGGGCCCAGGACGCTGCCGATCAGGAACGCGGACGCGTAAGCGCCGGATACCCTGCCCCGGCTTTCCGGCGGCGCCAGCCGCACCACAAGGGCCATGGAGGCCACCGTGAACATCACCGAGCCCACGCCGCCGAGCCCCCGGAAGACCAGGAGCTGCCAATAGTCCTGGGCAAAAGCGCACGCCGCGGTTGATACCGCCACAATCAGCAGCCCCGCCACATAGACCGGCCGCTCACCCAATCGTCCGATCAAGGCCCCGCCGGCCGGTGCGAACACCAGCCGCATAAAGGCGAAGATGCTCACGATCACGGCGGCCGCTGTTGCCCCGACGTCGAAAGTGGTGGCGAACTGCGGCAAGACCGGTGCCACCAGCCCAAAGCCGAGGGCAATCAGGAACGCCGCAGCGAGCATCACCTTGATGTCGCGCGGAAGCGTGGGCTTCTGCGGGCGGATAACGGACAAGATCCGCGTTGTGGCGCGGCTCACGCGTGATGGTGCCGTCATGGGGCGGGTTCCTTGCAAGGTAGGCAGCCGAGGGTCGGCGGCAATGGTGAAACATAACCGTAACAAGCCAGATATGCACCATTTACTTCCGGGAGGTTCTTGTAACAAGCCAGCAATGTAAATCCTCCGCGGGCGAAACACGGCAGCGACAGACTCGATGCAGGACGCAAAAGGCGTTAGTAAGGCGGAGCATTCCGCAGCATCGATCATAGGGAGGACGTGCACCATGGAACTTACCGCAGGTCACGTATGGCTCATGGTGGCAGCAGCACTCGTGCTGTTCATGACACCAGGTCTGGCATTTTTCTACGGCGGCATGACGCGCGCCAAAGCTGCACTGAACATGATGATGATGAGCTTCATCTCCATCGGCATGGTCGGCGTGGTCTGGGTCCTCTGGGGCGCTTCGATGAGCTCCGGCGAGGGCTTCCTGCAAATCGTCGGGAACCCGTTCGCCACGTTCGGCCTTGAAGGCATCACCACCCCGGACGGGCTCATCAAGGTCGGCTACGCCGCCACCTTCGCCATCATCACCGTCGCCCTCATCAGCGGCGCGATCGCTGACCGCGCCAAGTTCGGCGCCTGGGCCCTCTTCGTCCCCGTCTGGGTCACCGTCGTTTACTGCCCCCTGGCCTACATGGTCTGGGGCGGAGGCCTCTTCGGCCCTGAAGGCGCAGTTGGCCAGGCACTCGGACCGGCCATCGACTTCGCCGGCGGCACCGTGGTCCACATCAACGCCGGTGTGGCAGCCCTCGTCCTGGTCTTGATCATCGGCAACCGCCGCGGCTTCGGCAAGGACCCCAACCACCGCCCGCACAACATCCCGTTCGTGATGCTCGGTGCAGCCATCCTGTGGTTCGGCTGGTTCGGCTTCAACGGCGGCGCGGCCACCACTGCTGAGCAGGGCGGCCTGATCTGGATCAACACCCTCGCAGCCCCGGCCGCGGCAATGCTCGGCTGGCTCGTCACCGAACGTATCCGCGACGGCCACCCCACCTCACTTGGTGCTGCCTCCGGTGTGGTTGCCGGCCTGGTTGCCATCACCCCGGCCTGTGCCAACGTCAGCCCGGTGGGCGCGCTCGGCCTCGGTGTCATCGCCGGTGTCGCCTCGGCCCTGGCTGTCGGACTCAAGTTCCGCTGGGGCTTCGATGACTCCCTGGATGTTGTGGGCGTTCACTTGGTCTCCGGCATCATCGGAACGGTTGCCCTGGGCTTCATCGCCCTCCCCACCGACGGTGTGGGCGGCGGCCTCTTCTACGGCGGCGGCGCGACCCAGCTTTGGGCCCAGCTCGCAGCAGCAGGCATCGCCATCGCTTACTCGGCAATCCTCACCGCAATCATCGCCTTCGCCATCCACAAGACCATGGGCTTCCGTGTCTCGCAGGAGCAGGAAGTCGTTGGTGTTGACCTCAGCCTGCACGCCGAGACGGCGTACGAGTTCGGAGTGGGCGGCCACGGCGGGAGCTTCCAGCCGCTCCACGAACTGATCAAGGGCAAGGGTTCGGCCACTGACGGCGAAGCAGCCGGCGCAAAGAAGACCGAACCGGCAGCGGGCAAGGAAAGCGTGGAAGCATGAAACTGATCACAGCCATCGTCCGCCCGGAGAAGCTCGAAGCCATCCGGGAAGGCCTGGAGTCCTACGGTGTCCAGGGGCTGACGGTCAGCGCGGCCAGCGGCTACGGCCGCCAGCGCGGCTACACAGAGGTCTACCGCGGAGCTGAATACAACGTGGACCTCCTGCCCAAGATCCGGGTTGAAGTCCTCGCCACGGACGAACAGGCCGATGACATCCTGGACGTCATCATCGCCAGCTCCAACACAGGCCGCGCCGGCGATGGCAAGGTCTGGACCGTGGACGTCTTCGAAGCAGTCAGGGTCCGCACGGGAGAACGCGGCGTCGCCGCCATCTAGCAGTTCCGGAAGCTGATTGATCGGCAAAGCAGACTGTTCCACACGAAAGAGCGGGCAGGGAACCTCAAAAGGCTCCCTGCCCGCTCCGTTTGTTCTGGCCTACTCAGCCGCCGCTCAGCCAGCCAGCCTTAGCCAGCGAGCACTTAGCCAGTCGGCGCGGAACTTGGCCCTCCGGCGGGACCGGCGGAACCGGCGTCGTACTTTTCCAGCGGCACCGTGCCCCGCTGCCAGGCCTTCAGCACGGGCTCAAGAATCCGCCAGCATTCCTCCGCGGTGTCGCCGCGCACCGAGAGCAGCGGGTCGCCGCTCAGGACGCCCTCCAGCACTTCGCCATAGGGCAGCAGCTCAGAAGCGCTCAGCTCCGCATTCAGCGTTGTGCGGCTCAGGCTGAAGATGCTGCCGGGGCCGTTGACGTCGACGTCGAACGCCAGGGTATCCGGCCCGAACCCGATCCGCAGCTGGTTGGGGGAGTCCACGCCGGTGAATCCTCCCGGCAGATGCGGGACAGGGCGGAACGTGACCACGGCTTCCTTGCGTTTCACCCCGAGGGCCTTGCCCGAACGCAGGATGAACGGGACCCCCTTCCAGCGCCAGTTGTCGATGTCCACCCGGACTTCCGCCAGAGTCTCGGTCCCGCGGGCTGCGTCCACCCCTTCTTCCTGCGTATAGTCTGGGACGTTCCTGCCGGCAATCGAACCTGCCGTGTACGTGGCCCGGCGCGTGGATTTGGCGTACGGCGCGCTGATGCTGCTGGCGCGGAGCACGGCTGCGATCGCGTCCCGTAGGTCCCGCTCCCCGATGGTGGCCGGCGGCTCAATGGCCATCAGTGCCATGATCTGCAGCAGGTGGCTCTGGATCATGTCGCGCAGGGCGCCGGCATTGTCGTAATACCTCGCCCTTCCCTCCAGTGCCAGGTCCTCGTCGAAGATGATCTCGACCTTTTCCACGTGATCGCGGTTCCAGACGGGTTCCAAAAAATTGTTCGCAAAACGCAGGCCCAGGATGTTCAGCACCGTCGCTTTGCCCAGGAAATGGTCCACCCGGTGGATGTGGTCCTCCGGCACCAGGGCGGCGAGCGTGTGGTTAAGGGAACGGGCCGAAGCAACACTTGCGCCGAAGGGCTTCTCCATTACCAGCCGTGTTCCGGCCGGAACCTGGTCACGGTGCAGGGACTCGCAGGCCAGCTGGCTGACATGGGGAGGCAGCGCAAAATAGATCGCGGTGGGGCCTTCGAGCCCGGCCAACAATGCCGCCAGGGCCCCGTCAGCCGTAACATCAAGCTGGTGGTAGGGAGTGGCCTTCGCCAAGGCGGTGAGTGCCTTTTTTCCAGCCGCGTCGGCGGCCTCCGCGGCGGGGGCGAAGGCTTCGTGGACCCGGGTCCGCCACTGTTCCGGCGTCCAGGCATCGGAGCCGGCGCCCACCAGGGTCAGGCCATCGGCGCGGCCGCTCGCCACCAGCCGGGCCAGTCCCGGGAGCAGGAGGCGTCCCGTCAGATCGCCTGAGGCACCCAGAACGAGCAGGGTTTTTACACTTGTTTGGCTGGTCACCCTGCCAGCATGCCATCCGGCAAGCCCGACTTGGTACCCTAGATAGTCGAGTCCCCCCTGTAAATCCACTGAAAGAAGTGCGCGGCGCGTGTTCAATTCACTCTCTGACCGGTTGACAGCAACCTTCAAGAATCTCCGTGGCAAGGGCCGCCTCACTGAGGCCGACGTCGATGCCACAGTCCGGGAGATCCGCCGCGCCCTCCTGGATGCCGATGTCGCCGTTCCCGTGGTGCGTGAGTTTACGGCCCGCGTCCGCGAGCGTGCCCTCGGGGCAGAGGTATCGGGGGCGCTGAACCCCAGCCAGCAGATCGTCAAGATCGTCAATGAGGAACTCGTTGAGATCCTCGGTGGCGAGACCCGCCGGATCCGCCTTGCCAAGACCGGTCCCACCATCATCATGCTGGCCGGCCTTCAGGGTGCCGGTAAGACCACCCTGGCGGGCAAGCTCGCCAAATGGCTCAAGGCCCAAGGCCACAGCCCCCTGCTGGTGGCATGTGATCTCCAGCGGCCCAATGCCGTCACCCAGCTCCAGGTTGTCGGCAACCGCGCCGGCGTGCCCGTTTTCGCGCCGCACCCCGGAGCCACTTCGGAACTGGAGCACCCCGCCGGTGACCCGGTCGCCGTCGCCCGCGCCGGCGTTGAGGAAGCGCGCCAGAAGCTGCACGACGTCGTGATTGTTGACACCGCCGGGCGCCTCGGTGTTGACGCCGAGATGATGGAGCAGGCGAGCGAGATCCGCCGCGCCATCGTCCCCAATGAAGTGCTGTTCGTGATCGACGCCATGATCGGGCAGGACGCCGTGAACACGGCTGTGGCGTTTGACGAGGGTGTGAACTTCACCGGAATCGTGCTGTCAAAGCTCGACGGCGACGCCCGCGGCGGTGCCGCACTCTCGGTTGCGTCGGTCACCGGTAAGCCGGTTATGTTCGCCTCCACCGGCGAAGGCGTGGATGACTTTGAGCTGTTCCACCCGGACCGCATGGCCTCCCGCATCCTGGACATGGGTGACGTCCTCACCCTGATTGAGCAGGCCGAAAAGAACTGGGACAAGGACGAAGCCGCCCGGATGGCGAAGAAATTCGCCGACCAGGAAGACTTCACCCTGGACGACTTCCTCTCCCAGATGCAGCAGATCCGCAACATGGGCTCCATGAAAAAGATGCTCATGATGATGCCCGGTGCGCAGAACATCCGTGAGCAGCTGGAGAACTTTGACGAGCGCGAGATCGACCGTGTCGAAGCGATCGTGCGTTCCATGACGCCGCACGAACGCGTCGCCCCGAAGATCATCAACGGCTCCCGCCGGGCACGCATTGCCCGGGGTTCCGGCGTGCATGTCTCCGAGGTCAACGGCCTGCTGGAGCGCTTCGGCCAGGCCCAGAAGATGATGAAGAAGATGGCCCAGGGCGGCGGCATGCCCGGAATGCCCGGGATGCCTGGCATGGGCGGCCCCGGCGGCGCGCGGAAGGGCGGCAAGAACGCCCCGAAGAAGAAGGCCCGCTCAGGCAACCCTGCCAAGGCTGCCCAGGAGCTGAAGGACGCCGAGGCCCGGCGGGCCGGGGCGGCGAAGGCGCTCCCCACGGGGGCGGCGTTCGGCCAGCAGGCCGGCGACTTCGACCCGTCGCAGCTGAACCTGCCCAAGGGATTCGACAAGTTCCTCGGCAAGTAGCCACCCCTCCCGGCTGGGTAGCAGGCGTCGTTGTGGGCACTCATAACGACACTGGCAGCTGCCCAATTGGGATGTCGGTGCCGTGGAATAGGGTTGGGTCATGTTCAAACAGCGGGTAGTATTCGTGCACGGCGCCGGACCTTTCGGTGCCGCGGCGTGGCTGCGCCAGCACGGCATGGCGCTGACGTACGACGCCCTGTTCCTTCGGCGGCACGGTTTTGACCCCGTCGCTGAACCCGTAGAGTCCTCGTTCGCTGAAGACACCGCCATCATCCTGCGCTCACTTGCCGATGACGGCCGCGGGGCTACTGGGGGCCATGTTGTTGCCCACGCCGAGGGCGCGATTGCGGCCATGATGGCTGCCGTCGAACGCCCCGAACTGGTGTATTCCCTCACGCTGGTAGAACCGGCGTGCCTGTCCCTGACCGCCGAACTGCCTGCCACGGCCGCACACCGCGCCCTGATGCAACCGCTGTTCGACGTCCGGCGCCAGCTCAGCGATGAAGACTTCCAGCGTGAGTTCGTGCGGCGAATGTTCGCGGCGGACCTGCAGGAGCCCGCCACGCCGGAGGAAAAACGGTCGGCGCGCCGGCTCCGGTTGCAGGCGCCGTCCTGGGAGGCCCCGCTGCACATAGTTCCGGGCGTCCCCACCATGGTCCTGACGGGTGGGTGGGAACCGCTCTACGAGGAAATCGCCGGATATCTGCAGGAAACCGGTGCCCTGCACCGCATCGCTGCGGGAGGACACCGGCCCCAGGACTCTGCCGAAGGTGACCGTGCCGTCCGGTCCTTCATCGCCGACGTCGGCAGGTCACGCTCGGTTCAGGCGTCCTGAGCCGTCAGTTCCCGGCCGGGATCCGAAGCTCGGGGAGGTAGACCTTCCCGCCGGCGGCCAGGAACTCCGCACTCTTTTCGCGCATCCCGCTGTAGGCCTCGGCGATGGCCGCCTGCGAATCGGCGGAACCGTATTCGTCCCTGATGTCCTGGCTGATCTTCATGGAGCAGAACTTCGGGCCGCACATGGAGCAGAAGTGGGCGGTTTTGGCCGGTTCGGCCGGCAGCGTCTCGTCATGGAAGGCCTCCGCCGTGACCGGATCCAGGGACAGCGCGAACTGGTCGCGCCAGCGGAACTCGAACCGGGCCTTGGACAGGGCATCATCCCGCTCATGGGCGCCGGGGTGGCCCTTGGCAAGGTCTGCTGCGTGGGCGGCGATCTTGTAGGTGATCACTCCGGTCTTCACATCGTCCTTGTTCGGCAGGCCAAGGTGTTCCTTGGGCGTGACGTAACAAAGCATCGCCGTGCCGTACCGGGCGATTTCGGTGGCGCCGATGGCGGACGTGATGTGGTCGTAGCCGGGGGCAATATCCGTGACCAGCGGCCCCAGCGTGTAGAACGGGGCGCCCTTGCAGAGTTCCTGCTGGCGTTCCACGTTCTCCCGCACCAGGTGGAACGGGACGTGCCCGGGACCTTCCACCATGACCTGCACGTCGAATTCCCACGCCCGCTGGGTCAGTTCAGCCAGGGTGTCCAGCTCGGCGAATTGGGCGGCGTCGTTGGCGTCCGCCGTCGCCCCCGGGCGCAGTCCGTCGCCCAGGGAGAACGCGACGTCGTACTTGGCGAAGATTTCGCACAGCTCGTCGAAGTGGGTGTAGAGGAAGTTCTCCTGGTGGTGCGCCAGGCACCACCCGGCCATGATCGCGCCGCCCCGGGAGACGATGCCGGTAACGCGGTTGGCCGTCAGCGGCACGTAACGCAGCAGCACACCGGCGTGGATGGTCATGTAGTCCACCCCCTGCTCGCACTGCTCGATGACCGTGTCCCGGTAGATCTCCCACGTCAGGGCGTTGGCCTCCCCGTTGACCTTCTCCAGCGCCTGGTAAATGGGCACCGTACCGATGGGCACGGGGGAGTTGCGGATGAGCCATTCCCGGGTGGTGTGGATGTCGTCTCCGGTGGACAGGTCCATCACCGTGTCGGCGCCCCACTGGGTGGCCCATTGGAGTTTGTCCACTTCCTCGGCAATGGAGCTGGTCACTGCCGAGTTGCCGATGTTGGCGTTGATCTTGACCAGGAAGGCCTTGCCGATGATCATCGGTTCGGATTCCGGGTGGTTGATGTTGTTGGGGATGATGGCGCGGCCGGCGGCGACTTCGCTGCGGACCAGTTCCACATCACAGTTTTCGCGGAGGGCGATGAACTGCATCTCGGGGGTGATGACACCCTGCCGCGCATAATGCATCTGCGTGACGGTCCGGCCGCCGACGGCGCGGCGGGGCACCGGCTGCGCGCCCTTCCACTCCGCAGAGGCTGCGCCGCGGCGGACGGCCGACTTGCCGTCGTCGAGCAGGTTCCGCTCCCGGCCGCTGTAGGGCTCAGTGTCTCCGCGGGCGGCGATCCACTCTGAGCGGAACGGGTTGAGGCCCACCACCGGATCGCTGCCCGGTCCCGCCGTGCGGTAGGTCCGGAAAGGCCCGTTCGGCGCGCCGTTTGGCGACGGTTCGAGGGCGATCTCGGTCACGGGAACCCGGATCCCGGTGGCGTCATCAGTGATAAACGCCAGCGAGTGGGACTTCAGTGACTGGGTTTCAGGCTGGAGCGTTTGATCCACGTCGGTTTCATTTTGGACGGGGATCAGCTGTGTTTCTTGTGTATTCAATGAATACTCACTTCCTTCGCCGGCATTACCCGGACAGGTTCAACGGTCGCAGGCTGCGTCAGCCCGATCTCAGCCCGTGCAAGGGCTCCCGTGTGGTCAAGTCGAAGCTACCACAGGCCGAGGGTGGACTGGTGACAGCAATCACGGGAAAGCGGTCGCAATCAGTCTGCTTCGCCACTTGAATTAAATTGAAGCTTCAAGTAAATTAGAACCATAGCCGCCTTCCATCCGAAGGCCAACGGACCGGGAGTGTTCAAATGACTGCGGAAGCCACCAGCCGGGATCTCCTTCCTGCCGACCTCTCCATGGGCACCGTGATGCTCAAGGTGGGCGACATGAAGCTGATGACCGACTACTACCAGCGTGCGCTCGGCCTGGAGGTCGTCGCAGAACAGGACGGCGGCGTCTATCTTGGCCGCCTTCAACGCCCGCTGGTCCATCTCGCGGCCGCCCCGTCCTTGAATCTGCCTGGCAGGGGAGAGGCCGGGCTGTTCCACACCGCACTGCTGTTTGACGACCAGGCTTCGCTGGCCGCCACGGTAGCCACCGCCGCCCAGTACGAACCCCGGTCCTTCACCGGCAGCGCCGACCACCTCGTCAGCGAGGCCTTCTACTTCAACGACCCCGAAGGCAACGGCATCGAACTGTACTGGGACAGGCCCCGCGAAAACTGGTCCTGGAACGGGAAGGCTGTAGTGATGGACAGCCTGGCACTGCCGCCGCAGCGCTACCTCGAGCAGCACCTGACCCAGGAATCCGTGGCCGGCCAGCGGGCCAGCGAAGCCGGCGTGGGCCACGTCCACCTCCAGGTGGGCGACGTCCAGTCAGCGCACGATTTCTACGTGGGCACGCTGGGCTTCGAAAAGACCGCCGGCTGGCACGGGCAGGCGCTGTTTGTCTCCGCGGGCCGGTATCACCACCACATGGCCATGAACGTCTGGAACAGCCGCGGAGCCGGTCCCCGCAAGGACACCCTGGGCCTCGGCGAAGTGCTCATCGAGGTCCCTTCCGGGGATGACGTCGGAGCGCTCGCCGACCGCCTGAAGGTCGCCGGTGTAGCCTCGCACCACACGGGCGCCGAGCTTCGCTTCGAGGACCCGTGGCGCAACAATATCCGTGTCGCCGTCCGCTGAGTGCGGATGCCAAATGTGCGGACTGCCTTGTACTAGGCTGATTCTGAACGGCCGGGGCGGCACTTGCTGCTGCCCTTCCAGGCCGCACCGTCGACGGAATGAGGGCTGTTCCCATGGGCTTCACTGAAATTTTTGTTTCCACTCACGATGCCGCGCTGAAGCGGGCGGACGTCCTGGATGCAGGCGGCTCCCCGGCGGGCCAGGCCCTGCGGATTCCCGGAATCAGCGATTTCGAAATCGAGCAGCTTGGCGATCTTGCCGGCGTTGCGGTGCACGCCGGTGGCGCGGACTACGAACTGGCCATGGTTGACGTGGCCAGTGATTCCCTCCTCGGGGTCCCGCCGGCCATGGTGCGTGCGCTCGCCGACCTGCTCAGCTACGAGACTGAAGGCGAAGGCAATGTCCTGGACGACGTCGCTGAAAGGTGGGCTGCCCAGGATGACATGCCGTTCGGCGTGGCCGAGGCCCGGACGTATGTCCAGCAGTTCGCTGAGCTGGCCAACTCCGTCGATGACGCCGCACGCACGGGCGTGTATGTCTGGTCGTCGTAGGCCGGCCGTGGCCCGCCGGGTCCGCCCGGCTGCCCCATCCCGACGTGTCAAGTCGAAATCCGGACGCTGATCTGGCACAATAAACAGGTACTCGATCTGCGTGGCCCCTCTCTCCGCGTCCGGATCCTGTCCTTCGAACCCTCAAGTATGGCCCGCCCCACGGGTGCAGAACGTCGGTTCACCCCTTTTCTGAAACAGGAGTGACCACAAAAGTGGCCGTAAAGATTCGCCTTAAGCGCTTTGGCAAGATGCGCGCACCGTACTACCGCATCGTCGTCATGGACGCACGCTCCAAGCGTGACGGCCGTGCCATCGAAGAGATCGGTAAGTACCACCCCACCGAAGAGCCCTCATACATCGAGGTGGACACGGACCGTGCCCAGTACTGGCTCGGCGTCGGCGCACAGCCGTCCGAGCAGGTTGCCGCGATCCTGAAGATCACCGGTGACTGGCAGAAGTTCAAGGGCCTGCCGGGCCAGGAAGGCACCCTGAAGACCAAAGCTCCGAAGGCTGCCTTTGTTGCCCCTGAAAAGGGTTCCGTGATCATCCCGGAAGCCATCACCAAGAAGTCGAAGCAGTCTGACGCAGCCGAGGCCCCGGCCGAGGCAGAGACCACAGAGGCTGAGTAGATTGCTGGCAGAAGCGCTCGAACACCTCGTCCGGGGAATCGTTGATTCGCCGGAGGATGTCAAGGTCAGCTCGAAGAACAACCGCCGCGGGGACACCCTCGAGGTTCGTGTTCATCAGGATGACCTGGGACGGGTGATCGGCCGCCAGGGCCGCACCGCACGGGCATTGCGCACCGTTGTGGCGGCACTGGCAGACGGCGAGCCGGTCAGGGTCGACGTCGTCGACACCGACCGCCGCCGCTAAGCGCTCGGCAACATCAGTTTTTTGCTCCGGCCCTTCCACCAGCAACGGTGGAGGGGCCGGAGTGCTTTCACCACATCGCCCAATCCCGGCACGATCACAGACAGAGGAACAGATGCAGCTTCAGGTGGCACGAATCGGCAAACCGCATGGAATCCGCGGCGAAGTGACGGTCCAGGTGCTGACCGACGCTCCGGGGGACCGGTTTGTTCCCGGTACCGAGTTTGTGGTGGAGCCTGCATCGGCCGGCCCGCTCATTGTTGAGGGTGCGCGCTGGAACAAGGACATCCTGCTGCTCGCATTCGAAGGAATCGAGACCCGCAACCAGGCAGAGACCCTGCGCGGCGCCAAGCTTTTCATCGAAACCGAAGAGCTGGACGAGGACGACGACGAAGGCTGGTACGAGCACGAACTAGTAGGGCTCGAGGCGCGCGTCGGGTCGCAGGTGGTCGGCAGGATCGCCGCCCTGCACACCTTGCCCGTCCAGGACCTGCTCGTGGTTGAAACGCCGGACGGCAAGGAAATCCTTGTCCCGTTTGTGGAGCAGATCGTTCCGGAGGTCAATGTGGCCGATGGCTTCGTCCTGCTGACGCCGCCGGACGGTCTCTTTGAGGTCAACGACGGCGAAGCCGGCCCCGGTGAAGCGGAGGAAAACGCGTAGATGAGAATCGACGTCGTCAGTATCTTCCCGGAGTACCTGGCGCCCCTGGAGCTCTCGCTCATTGGCAAGGCCCGCCAGGACGGCCTGTTGGACCTGCGCGTCCATGACCTGCGTGATTTCACCACCGACAAGCACCGCTCAGTGGACGACACCCCGTACGGCGGCGGCGCCGGCATGGTGATGAAGCCTGAGCCTTGGGCGCAGGCGTTGGCTGCTGTTGCCGCAGCTGCTGTCGCCGGATCCGGTGAAGCCGCAGGGGGCGCCGAGGCCACGGCGGCCGAGCCCGCCAAACCGGTTCTGATCGTCCCGTCGCCGGCAGGGGAGCGCTTCAACCAGGCCCTGGCCCATGAGCTCGCAGAAGAGGACCAGCTGGTTTTTGCCTGCGGCCGCTATGAGGGCATCGACGAGCGTGTCATCGAGTGGGCGGAAGAGCACTTCACGGTGCGCCCCATGAGCCTTGGTGACTATGTGCTGAACGGCGGCGAAGTGGCCGTTTTGGCCATGGTCGAAGCCATCGGCAGGCTGCTGCCAGGCGTTGTGGGCAACCCTGATTCCCTGGTGGAGGAGTCGCATTCGGACGGGCTGCTGGAATACCCCGTGTATACCAAGCCCGCCAGCTGGCGGGACCGGGAAGTCCCGGCAGTGCTGCTGAGCGGCAACCACGGGAAGATCGCGCAGTGGCGCCGCCACGAGCAGTACCGGCGGACGGCGGAACGCCGTCCGGACCTCCTGGAAACGTTCGACGCCGGGAAGCTGCCACGTGCCGACCGGACGGCTTTCGCCGACCTCGGGTACGAGGTCGTCGACGGTCACCTCCTGGCGCGGCGGCAGGCCGATACCAGCACGGACGCCGGAACCGACGCCTCAACCTGAACCGGCGCGTCTGTGGTCCAAGGCGATTGGCTGTAGGCCCGCGAGTGTGGCAAAATTAGTCTTTGTGTCTGCTGGGTCCGCACCTGCCACAGGGGGAGCGCAACCAACAGCTGGACACCCCGGGACCTTCAATCAGTGAAGGAACCGGCCCCACTTAATTTTCGGCGGTAATTTCCGGTACTTCCGGGCTTGCCCGCCGTGACCCAAAGTGAATGTCCTGTGGCGTTCACCAGGAGTGCAATTATGCATATTCTCGATTCCGTAGATGCAGCCTCGCTGCGCACCGATGTTCCTGTCTTCCGCGCGGGTGACACCCTCAAGGTTCACGTGAACATCATCGAAGGCAAGAACTCCCGTGTCCAGGTGTTCCAGGGCTTCGTCCTTGGCCGCCACGGCGACGGTCTTCGCGAAACCTTCACCATCCGCAAGGTCTCCTTCGGCGTCGGTGTGGAGCGTACCTTCCCGGTGCACTCCCCGATCATCGACAAGATCGAAGTTGTCTCCAAGGGTGACGTGCGCCGCGCGAAGCTGTACTACATGCGCGACCTGCGCGGCAAGGCTGCGAAGATCAAGGAAAAGCGCGACTTCCAGCCCAAGAAGTAAGTCCCCAGGGACCTACAAAGCAGGCCCCAGCCGTACCAGGCCAGCGCCGGAGCCCTTCGCATCAGCGCCCCAGGAATACGGATCATGGACCAGACAAAACGCCAGCCCAGACGAATGGGCTGGCGTTTTGCGTTCCTGGCAGTTCTCCTGGCCGTGGCCATCAGCGGGCTGGTCCGTTCACTTTTGCTGGATGTCTATTACATACCGTCCGAATCCATGGAGCCGGTCCTCGCGAAGGGGGACCGCATCCTGGTCTCCAGGACAGACTTCCATGCCGAACCCATCCGTCGGGGCGACATTGTGGTCTTCGACGGCAGGGGTTCGTTTGCTCCCCTGCACAGTGGGAAGGGCCCCTTTCTGGATTCCCTTGCAGCGGCCGGGCAGTGGCTTGGCCTGGCCAGCAGCGACACCACGTACGTCAAACGTGTCATCGGCATCCCCGGGGACACCGTGGTCTGCTGCGATGCAGACGGAAAGATCACCGTCAACGGTGGGGCACTCGATGAGCCGTACCTGTTCGGCGGAGACAGCCCAAGCACGCAGGTCTTCAGCGCCGTGGTGCCCGACGGAAGGCTTTGGCTGCTCGGTGACCACCGCTCGGCGTCCGCCGATTCGCGCAGCCTGCTCGGTGCGCCCGGCGGCGGCATGGTGCCAATGGACCGCGTTATCGGCACGCCGGTCCAGATCGTCTGGCCACTTGATAGATTTGCTGCAGTACCACGGCCGCCAGCGGCAGGATCAACAACAGAGGACGGACAGTAGATGCCCGAGAACAAAGCCCGGACACCTGAGCCGCCTCGCGACGGCGCCCCCGGTGCCGACACCGACGGTATGTCCGCCAACGCGATTTCCGGCGGCGGGACATCCGACGGCGTGGCGGATAGCAGCCCGTCGGCGCCACAGTCCGGCAGGCGATCCGCGGCACCGACTTCCGAGCCCGCCGCCCCCAGCCAGCTCTTTGTCTGGCTGAAGGAGGTTGCCACGGTAGTGGTGATCGCCGTGGTGCTGTCCTTCCTGATCAAGACGTTCCTGTTCCGCGCGTTCTATATTCCGTCCGAGTCCATGGTCAGCACCCTGGACGTCAACGACCGCATCTTCGTGAACCTGCTGGTTCCGGAGCCGTTTTCCCTCTCACGCGGCGACGTTGTGGTCTTCCGTGACACCAAGGGCTGGCTGAGCTCCGCACCGGAGGAACCGAATGGACCTTTCACATGGGTCCAGGACGGTCTGACATTTGTGGGACTTTTGCCGGACAACTCGGAACAGCACCTCGTCAAACGGGTTGTCGGGCTACCCGGTGACCACGTGATCTGCTGCGACGCCGGCGGTAAACTGACCATCAACGGATCTCCTATTGATGAAACCTATGTCAACGGGGCTGAGGAACCGCAGATCCGTGCTTTCGACGTCGTTGTTCCTGAAGGAAAGGTCTGGGTCATGGGCGATAACCGCAATCACTCCGCGGATTCCCGCTCGCACCTGGAATCCAATGGCGGATTCGTCGACCTCGTGGACGTAGAGGGCAAAGCCGCCGTCATCGCATGGCCGCTGAACCGGATCACTGTCCTTGACAATTATCCGGCCGTCTTCCGGAACGTGCCTGCGGGAGGCTAGGGGTGTCCGCAGTGATACCGGCCACCGGGTCCAAGGCTCCGGCCCGCCAGACGGACGGGGTCCGCTCCAAAGCGCCGACGCTCCGGCATGAGCGGACGTTCAAAGCGCAGGGCGCCCGTTACCTGGCCGGCGTGGACGAAGTCGGCCGCGGGGCGCTGGCAGGACCGGTGAGCGTCGGAATCGCCGTCGTGGACCTCCACACCCAGAAGCCCCTGGCCGGTGTGCGGGACAGCAAGCTCCTCAGCCCCGCCGAACGGGAACGGCTGGAACCGTTGGTCAGACGCTGGAGTGTTGCGTCCGCCGTCGGGCACGCTTCCGCGCGGGAGATCGACGCATTGGGCATAATCGCTGCGCTGCGGCTGGCCGGTACGCGCGCCTGGCAGGACATCCTTGCGGCCGGCATCAGCCCCAATGTGGTGCTGCTCGATGGCAGCCACAACTGGCTCTCGCCCGCCGGGCAGCCCTCCCTGTTTGACGAGCCGCCCGTGGATTTCGCGTGCCTTGCCCCGGTCCACACCAAGATCAAGGCGGACATGCAGTGCCTGAGCGTGGCCGCAGCCAGCGTGATTGCGAAGGTGGAACGCGACGAGCAGATGCGCGGCCTGCACTGTGAATACCCCGAGTTTGGCTGGGACGTCAACAAGGGCTACGCCACGGCAATTCACCGGGACGCGCTCCGCGCCGCCGGAGCCACACCGTACCACCGGGTGAGTTGGAACCTCCTGGGCGGCGAACTCTGATTCCGTGCCGCTCCAGTGCCTGCCGCACTGGTGTGGGGCTCGTGCGGCGCGGACGCTGCGACTGCGGCGCCCTGGATGGTGCAAGATGGAAGCATGAGTGCAGAGGATCTTGAAAACTATGAAACCGACATGGAGCTGCAGCTCTACCGTGAATACCGCGATGTTGTCGGGCTCTTCAGTTACGTTGTCGAGACCGAACGCCGCTTTTACCTCGCAAACCACGTTGACCTGCAGGCCCGAAGCGCCGACGGCGAGGTCTACTTCGATCTGACGCTCCAGGATGCCTGGGTGTGGGATGTGTACCGTTCGGCACGGTTCGTGAAGACAGTCCGTGTCCTGACGTTCAAGGATGTCAACGTCGAAGAACTGCCCCGCAACGAGGATCTCGCCCTGCCGAAGGACGCTGACCTCGGCAACTGACGCCGGCCCACTGCTCCTCCACAGCCCCGCTGTATTGGGGCGGTTTTCCCGGGTTGCCCACATACGCGAATAGCCTGCTGTCCTCCGCTGTCCTGCCACTGCAGGCTGGTTGCGGAGGTAGAAATGAAATCCAAAGACCTGTTGGGCCGGCGCGGCGAGGAACTCGCGGCCGGCTATCTTGAATCGCTCGGCATGCTGGTGGTGGAACGCAACTGGCGCTGCGCCGACGGTGAAATAGACATTGTGGCCCTGGACGGCGACGCCCTGGTCATCGCAGAGGTGAAAACCCGCCGTTCCCTGGACTACGGGCACCCGTTCGAAGCCGTGGGGCCGGACAAACTCGCCCGGCTGCATCGGCTCGGTTCGGCGTGGTGCCGAGACCGGGAGCTGCGGATGCCGCTACGGCGCGTGGACGTCATTGCCGTGGTGGACGACGGCGGCGGCGAACCCGTGGTGGAACACCTCAAGGGGGTGGGGTAGATGGCGCTGGGCCGGGCCTACTCCGTGGCACTGGTGGGATTGAACGGGTACATCGTCGAGGTAGAAGCAGATATTGGCCAGACCCTGCCGGCATTCGTGATCCTGGGCCTCCCGGACGCAGCCCTCAACGAGGCCAAGGAACGCATACGTTCCGCGGCCAAAAATTCCGGAATTCCGCTGAGCCGGCGGAAGATCACGGCCAACCTCATCCCTGCGTCGCTGCCCAAACGCGGTTCCGGCTTCGACCTTGCCGTGACCATGGCAGTCCTGAGGGCCGCAAATGACATCAAGCCCACCGGCCGGACCGTCTTCATCGCCGAACTCGGGCTGGATGGCCGGCTACGGCCGGTGCGCGGCATCCTGCCGGCAGTGATGGCGTCGGTGCAGGCCGGCTATCCGGACGTGGTGGTCGCGCACGCCAACCTCGGCGAAGCATCGCTAGTCCCCGGAGCCAACGTCAAGGGGTACCGCACGCTGGCGCGGCTGGCGCTCGATTTCGGTGCAGACCCGCAAGAGCTCGCACTGGACTTCGAGCCGGAGGACGAGGCCGGTCACGGGGACTCCGAACCGGGAGCCCAGGCTGTTCCTGACATGGCCGACGTCTCCGGCCAGGGCGAAGCCAGACGTGCACTCGAGGTGGCCGCTGCCGGGGCCCACCACCTGCTCCTGACCGGACCCCCGGGTGCGGGCAAGACCATGCTGGCCGAAAGACTTCCCGGTCTCCTGCCGGACCTTGCCGATAATGAGGCCATGGAAGTCACTGCCATCCACTCCCTCTGCGGCCTTCCCTCATCCGCCGTTCAGCTTGTGCGGCGGCCGCCGTTCGAAAACCCGCATCATTCGGCTACAGCCGCCGCCATTATCGGCGGGGGATCGGGGTTGCCGCGCCCGGGTGCGGCGTCGCGGGCGCACCGCGGTGTCCTGTTCCTGGACGAGGCCCCGGAATACGAACGGCGCGTCCTGGACGCCCTCCGCCAGCCCCTGGAGAGCGGGGAGCTGGTCATTCACCGCTCGGCAGGAACGGCAGCCTACCCTGCCCGGTTCCAGCTGGTCCTTGCCGCCAATCCCTGTCCCTGCGGCAAGGCTTCGGGAAAGGGTTTGGACTGCACGTGTACGCCCATGATGCGGCGCCGCTACGTGGCCAGGATGTCCGGTCCGCTGCTGGACCGGGTGGATATCCAGCTGCAGGTGGAACGCGTGTCACTGGCCGACTTCGGCCAGGCGGGCGCCGAAGAAGACACAGCCGCCGTGGCACGGAGGGTAGGCGACGCACGCCGGCGCCAGGCCGAACGGCTGCGGCCGCTGGGAATGGAAACGAACTCGCAGGTGCCCGGCCGGATTCTGCGCGGCGCCCTCCGGCTGCCGGCCGACGCCACGCGGATCCTGGACCACTCACTGGAGCGGGGCGTACTGACCGCCAGGGGCTATGACAGGGTTCTCCGGCTGGCCTGGACCCTGGCGGACCTGTCGCACCGCGACATGCCCGACACCAACGACATCGGCCAGGCCCTTGGCCTCCGGCAGGCTGCCTCGGCAGCTGCGTGAAGGAAGAAACCACATGGACAACGAACGGATCGCCCGGGCCGCCCTGTCGCGGCTCATGGAACCGCAGGACGCGGCCGGACTGGCCCTGGTACAGGCCACCGGCGCACCCGACGCCTTGAAAATCGCCACGGGCCAGGCGGCCGCCGGCCCGGCACTGGAGCGGGAGATCACCGGACTGCTGGCGGACAACGGCGCCGGAACCAGCTGGGCGGGGATGGCTGCCTCCCTCAAACGCTGGGCTCCCCGCATTCCGGATCTGGCGCCCGAGCGTGACCTGGCCACCATGGCACGCCTTGGCGGCCGGCTGATAATCCCGTCGGATGATCTCTGGCCTGCCCAGCTCGGGGACCTTGGGATGCAGGAGCCCATCTGTCTGTGGTGGCGGGGCCTGGAACAGGAGCTTCCCGGTCCGGCCCGGAGCGTGGCGCTGGTGGGGTCCCGCGACAGCACCAGCTACGGCGCATCGGTGACCGGGGACCTCGCCTACTCCCTGGCTCAGCGGGGCTTCACCGTGGTGTCCGGGGGCGCGTACGGCATCGACGCCCACGCGCACCGGGCAGCACTGGCCGGGGGATCAGCGGCGGTGCCTACCATCGCGGTGATGGCTGGTGGTGTGGACCGGTTCTATCCGTCCGGCAATGAGGATCTCCTGCGGGCGGTCTGCAACCAGGGAGCGGTGCTCGCAGAGGTGCCGCCGGGGTCGGCGCCCACTCGCTACCGCTTTCTCCAACGGAACAGGCTGATCGCGGCCTTGGCCGCTGTGACGGTGGTGGTGGAAGCGCGCTGGCGGTCCGGTGCGCTGAACACGGCCCACCACGCGGAGACGCTTGGCCGGGCGGTGGGAGCTGTGCCGGGGTCCGTGCACAGCGCCAACTCCGCCGGCTGCCACCGTCTACTCCGGGATGGCGGGGCTGTCTGCGTGACTGACGCCGCGGAGATCGCCGAACTGGCCTCCCCAAGCGGCGTGGGGCTTGCGGCGCCCGGGACAGCGCATGCGGCCGACCATGACGGACTGACCCTGGAGGATCTGATCCTTCTTGACGCCCTGCCGCTGCGGTCCACCACGTCCGTGGACAAGCTCTGCGCAGTTGCCGGCCTCAGTGCGGACTCCGTGCGGGCCGGGTTGGGCAGGCTAGGCCTGCTGGGGCTCGCAGCTTCAGAAAGGGGAGGCTGGAAACGGGCCAAGGAATTAGCGTAGTTGCCTGTGTCCGGCACGGGATTCCCGCGGAGTTCTGGGACAGTGGAACAGTGCAGAATCAGGAACTGTCCCGGGCGTTTGAGCAGGCACTCGCAGACTTCGGCAGATACCTGACCGCCGAGCGGGCCCGGTCCGGGCATACGCTTCGGGCATACCTGTCCGATCTTCGAAGCCTCCTGGAATACGCCGCCTCCGAGGGCGTCACGGATCTGCCGGAACTGGAGCTGGGCACTCTCCGACGCTGGCTCGGGGCGCAGAGCCAGGCCGGGATATCCCGGGCCACCCTTGCGCGGCGATCGGCTACAGCGCGTTCCTTCACCACGTGGGCCATGCGGGAAGAGCTCATCGAGACCGATCCTGCCCTCCGTCTCAGGGCTCCCAAAGCGGAAAAGTCACTGCCCGGGGTGCTGCAGTCCCAACAACTCCTCAGGCTGCTGAACAGTCTGGAAGAAGCCGCGGCTAACGGGTCACCGGTTCCGGTGCGTAACCGGGCCATGGTGGAGCTCCTATACGCCACGGGGCTGCGGGTGGGGGAGCTGGCCGCCTTGGATGTGGACGATCTCAACCCGGACCGCCGGACCCTACGGGTGGTCGGCAAGGGCAACAAGGAACGGACGGTTCCCTACGGCGTCCCGGCAGCTGTAGCGGTCGACGACTGGCTCCGCAGGGCCAGGCCGCTCCTGGCGACGGGCCACAGCGGACCGGCGCTTTTCCTGGGCGCCAGAGGAAACCGTGTTGACCAGCGTCAGGTCAGGACCGTGGTGAATGCTCTATTCGAAGCTTTGGGCGACACCTCAGCAACCGGTCCGCACGCGCTAAGGCATACTGCGGCAACGCACCTGCTCGATGGCGGCGCGGATCTTCGTGCGGTCCAGGAAATCCTGGGCCACAGCAGCCTCGCCACCACGCAGATCTACACCCATGTGTCCGTTGAGCGGCTCCGGAGCAGCTACCAGCAGGCCCATCCCCGGGCCTGAGAGCCGTGGATTCCCGCCAACGCGGGGTTAATTCCAGGACTGTGTTACCTATGGCGGATCGCACTGGCGTAATTACGCGGCGTACGGCACAATAAGAGTCACGTCCGGCAACTTTCAAGTGACGCTTGAAGCTCTTTCGCTTCGCGCGTCACCCGCAAGTCCGGACACAGCTTAATAATCAGGCAGGGAACACCGCCGCTGGAACATACAGCACCGGGCAGTTTCATCCAGGCAGAGGTCGTTGGGGAAGACGTACCTACAGCTATGGAGGATGGAATGTCTGTTGCAATGACCCGCGGTGTGCTGTTTGTTCACTCAGCCCCTACAGCACTGTGCCCGCACGTTGAGTGGGCCATTGGATCCGTCGTGGACAAGCGGACGGATCTAGAGTGGACCCCTCAGCCTGCCGCGCCCGGAATGTTCCGCGCCGAGCTCTCCTGGACAGGAACCCCGGGCACCGGATCGCTGCTGGCATCCTCACTTCGCGGCTGGGCCCATCTTCGCTACGAGGTCACTGAAGAGCCGAGCCAGGGAGTTGACGGCGGCCGCTGGTCGCATACCCCCGAACTGGGAATCTTCCACGCCACAACGGACGTCCACGGCAACATCATGGTCTCAGAGGACCGCATCCGTTACGCCTACGAATCGGGTGCCGGCGATCCCTCGGCCGTGTACCACGAGCTTTCCCTGGCCTTGGGTGAGGCGTGGGACGAGGAACTAGAGCCGTTCCGCCACGCAGCCGAGGGCGCACCGGTCCGCTGGCTGCACCAGGTGGGCTGACCGCCGTCGGACATCACGACGTCGTACTTCCTGTCCGCTGTCCCGGCAGAAGACGTGCCGGATCGGAAGGCGGCGCTCCATAGCAAAAGCAGAGGCCCCGCCACATGGCGGGGCCTCTGCTTCGTCTGCGGTACTTGCTGTTCCCGCGCTGCTGCTAGATGCTGCGGACAGCGATCACGGCGTTGTGGCCGCCGAAGCCGAACGAGTTGCTCAGGGCCACGATGTCGCCTGCCGGCAGATCCCTCGCCGACGTGACGACGTCGAGCGGGATCTCCGGGTCCTGGTTCTCGAGGTTAATGGTGACCGGGGCCTTGCGGTGGTACACGGCCAGCACAGTGAGTACTGCCTCCACGGCACCTGACGCGCCCAGCAGGTGGCCCATCTGTGACTTAGTGGCGGACACTGCGATGTTGTCGAGGTGGTTCCCCAGCGATGCGCGGAGGGCCGTGTACTCGGGCTTGTCACCGACGGGAGTTGAAGTGGCGTGCGCGTTGACGTGGACAACGTCCTCGGCCTGGATCCGGCCGTCGAACATGGCTGCCTTCAGCGCGCGCGTGGCGCCCAGGCCCTGGGGGTCCGGGGCGGTGATGTGGTAGGCATCGGCCGTCACGGAGGTGCCGGCCAGTTCGCCGTAGATGCGGGCGCCGCGGGCAATGGCGTGTTCCTCAGCTTCGAGCACCAGCGCGCCGGCGCCTTCGCCCATCACAAAGCCGTCGCGGCCCAGATCGTAGGGGCGTGAGGCGCCCTGGGGGTCGTCGTTGCGGCGCGAGAGGGCCTGCATGGACGAGAACGCGGCCAGGGGCATGGGGTGGATGGCTGCCTCGGCGCCGCCGCACATCACTACGTCGGCCTTGCCGGAGCGGATCAGCTCCAGGCCCAGGTGAAGGGCCTCGGTGCCCGACGCGCAGGCCGAAACCGGGGTGTGGGCGCCGGCCCGGGCGCCAAGGTCAAGGCTGACGGCTGCTGCGACGCCGTTGGGCATCAGCATGGGCACCGTCATGGGCAGGACGCGGCGCGGGCCCTTTTCCTTCAGCGTGTCCCACGCGTCCAGCAGCGTCCAGACGCCGCCGATGCCTGTGGCGAAGGCGACGGCAAGGCGGTCGGGGTCAATCTCGGTGATGCCGGAATCGGCCCAGGCTTCACGGGAGGCGATGACGCCGAACTGGGTGGACGGGTCCATCCGCTTGGCCTCAACGCGGCTCAGGACCGATAGTGCCGGAGTGGAGCAGCGGGCGGCGAAGTGGACCGGCAGTTCGTACTTGGCGACCCATTCGTCTTCCAGCGTGCGGGCACCGGAGACCCCCTTCAGCGCGTTGTTCCACATGGTGGGTACGTCGCCGCCGATGGGCGTGGTGGCACCCAGACCGGTAATGACTACTTTGCGTGTCATTGGATCACTCTCTGTCGGTGGGCAGGCCGTATCCGGTTGTCCGGCGGGGTCCCGCGTGTGGGGCAGCTGGCTGCCGAAAAATGTGGTGGACTGCCGGTCCGGCCTGAGCACGGACCGGCAGTCCAGTCAGCCTTAAGGGGCTGAAGCCTTGGCTAGGCCTGTGCGCCTGCGATGAAGCTGACGGCGTCGCCCACGGTCTTGAGGTTCTTGACCTCTTCGTCCGGGATACGCACGCCGAACTTCTCTTCGGCGTTGACCACGATAGTCATCATGGAGATGGAGTCGATGTCCAGGTCCTCGGTGAAGGACTTGTCCAGTTCCACAGCCTCGGGGGCAAGGCCGGTTTCTTCGTTGACGATTTCAGCCAAGCCGGCCAGGATCTCTTCGTTGCTAGCCATTGATGGCTCCTTTTCTTGTTATTGCCGGCAGGGGGTGCCGGAAACGGTGCAGTCCGCGGATGCGGGCTGTATGGGGCGTTCCTAAGGAAGGACGATTACCTGGGCACCGAAGACCAGCCCGGCGCCGAAGCCGATCTGGAGTGCGAGGCCGCCGCTGAGCTCAGGGTTTTCCTTGAGCAGGCGGTGGGTAGCAAGGGGGATGGAGGCCGCCGAGGTGTTTCCGGCATCAGCGATGTCCCGGGCCACGGTGACGGATTCAGGAAGATTCAGTTTCTTGACCATCTCGTCGATGATCCGCATGTTGGCCTGGTGCGGGATGAACGCAACGAGGTCTTCAGCCTTGACGCCCGCGGCCTCCAAAGCCTGCTGTGCCATCTTGGCCATTTCCCAGACCGCCCAACGGAAGACGGTCTGCCCGTCCTGGCGGAGTGTGGGGTAGAGCTCCTGCGCTTCTTCGAGCAGGGCAAAGTCGCCGGGCTCGTCGGACTGGCGGGCGGCCATGCTGAGGTCGCGGACATCCAGGATGGAACGCGTCATGCCGATGGCGTCCCACTTGCTGCCGTCCGAACCCCACACTGAGGGTCCGATGCCGGGGGTGTCCGAGGGGCCGATGACAACAGCGCCCGCGCCGTCGCCCAGCAGGAAGGAAATGGTACGTTCCCGGTTGTCGATGACGTCGGAGAGCTTCTCCGCGCCGACCACCAGCACGTAGGTGGCCGTGCCGGAGCGGACCAAGGCATCACCCTGGGCGATGCCGTAGCAGTACCCGGCGCAGGCGGCCGAGATATCGAAGGCCGGAGCCGGCGTCGCACCGATGCGGTCAGCCAAGGCGGCGGCAGCCGACGGCGTGGCGTACGGGTGGGTGACGGTGGAAACGATGACGGCACCAAGCTGGGAGGCTTCGATGCCTGCCTGCTGCAGGGCCTCCCGGGCAGCGCCCTCGGCCATATCGATGACGCTGACGTCGGCAGCGGCCCGGTGCCGGGTCACGATGCCGGTCCGCTGGCGGATCCATTCGTCCGAGGAATCAATCCACTGGCAGACGTCGTCGTTGGTGACGATGACGTCAGGCCGGAATGCGCCGAGGCCGATGATGCGGCTGTATTCGTTTACGGAAACCTGTTTCAGCGTGGGAACGCTCATGCGTTTCCCTCCAGTTCTGCGAAGAGTGCCAGTGCGGCCGTGAGGTCGTCCGGGGTTTTGACTGCAACGGTCTTGACGCCGGGCATGCCGCGCTTGGCGAGCCCGGCCAGGGTGCCGGCCGGGGCCAGCTCAATGACACCGGTGACGCCGCGCTGCACAAGGGTTTCCATGCAGAGGTCCCAGCGGACCGGCCGGGAGACCTGCGCGATGAGGCTCTCGACGGCGGCGCCGCCGTCGGTCACTTCCCGGCCGTCAAAGTTGGACAGCAGGGGCACCTGCGGCTTCTGCGGCTTGAGGCCAGGCTTGAGCGACTCGAGGGCGCTCACGGCGGGGGACATGTGTGAGGTGTGGAACGCCCCGGCCACTTTCAGCGGGATGACCCGCGCCTTCGCCGGCGGGTTGTCCGCCAGGGCCTTGAGTTGTTCGAAGGTTCCGGCTGCCACGGTCTGGCCCGCGCCGTTGACATTGGCAGGTGTCGCGCCGGTAGCCTCGATGGCGGCCAGGACCTCTGCGGGGTCCCCGCCCACAACGGCACTCATGCCGGTGGGGGTTACGGCAGCGGCGGCGGCCATGCTGTTGGCGCGTTCACGCACGAACGTCATGGCTTCCTGCTCGGTGAGCACGCCGGCGAGGGCCGAGGCGGTGATTTCACCGACGGAGTGGCCGGCAAGGATCACGGGAAGCGTGCCGAGTTCGACGTCGAACAGCGACTTTGCGGCCACCAGTCCGGCGGCAACAATCAGGGGCTGCGCAACGGCGGTGTCCTTGATGGTGTCCTCGTCAGAGGTGGTCCCGTGGGCAGTCAGGTCGATGCCTGCGATCTCACTGAGGGAGGCCAGATGGCCTGCTACCGAAGGCAGTTCCAGCCAAGGGGCCAGAAAACCCGGGGTCTGTGAGCCCTGTCCAGGGCAGACTATTGCAAGCACGTATCCAGCTTTCCAAATTTCGGGGTCATCCAGCGGTGTTTCACTGCACCAAGCTCAAGGGGTCAGTTTGTAGGAAGTCTACAACGACTCACGGCTGATTCCGCGCCGGATGACGCTCCGCCGGGGCTTTTGGCGGCGCCGACAGCCGCCCGACAACCAATGCCGCCTGCAGCACAAACGCCTCCCGGGGGAGCAGCGGATCCCAGCCCGTGACGTCGCAGACGCGCTTGAGCCGGTACCTGACGGTGTTGGCGTGGACAAACAATTCGCGGGCGGTCGCCTCAAGGGAATGGCCCAGCTCCAGGTAGGTGCCCAAGGTCTCCACCAGCCCGTTGGAGGCGGCGACAAGCGGACGGTAGATGTTCTTGACCAGGGAACGGCGCGCCGCTTCGTCACCGGAGATGACGCGTTCCGGCAACAGGTCATCGGCGGCCACGGGCCGGGGGGCGGCGGGCCACGCCCTTGCCGCGGTCAGGCCGGCAAAGGCAGACTGCGCTGAGCCGCTGGCCTCCAGCAGGGAGCCGGCCTCCGGACCGTAGACCACCGGGCCGGGGGCGAACATTTCGCTGAGTTTCAGGTATGCGGTCTCGCGGTCCTGGACGCCGCCAAGGATCAGGATCAGCCGGTCGCCCTGGATGCCCACCAACGCATCCTCGGCGTAGCGGCCTGCCAGGCGGCGCAGTTCGCTGACGTAGCTGGCACTGGGTTCAGAAGGCGAATTGCCCACCATCACAGTGAACCTCTCCTGTGCCTTCCAACCCAGCGCGGCGATCCGGGACCGCAGCGCGTCCGTGTTTTCGCCACGGAGGATGGCGTCCACGATCAGCGCTTCCAGCCGCGTATCCCAGGAACCGCGGGACTCGGCCGCCCGTGCATACACGTCTGCCGCCGCGAAGGCCACTTCCCGTGAGTACCGCAGCACCGCCTCGCGGAGGGAGGGCTGGTCAGCTTCCGGGGCGATGACCGGCACCTGGTCTTCCACCACTTCCACCACGATGCGGATGAGCTGGAGCGCCTTCTGGAGGCTGATGGAGCGCGTCAGCTCGGTGGGGGCCGTCCCAAAAACGTCGGTGAGGATCCACGACGGTGAGCTGGGCCGCTCATACCAGGTGACAAACGCTGCGATGCCGTTTTGCGCCACCATGCCCAGGGCCGAGCGCTCGTCGGAGCTAAGGCGCGAATACCACGGCAGCGACTTTTCCAGCTGGCGAAGGGTGGTGGTGGAGAGCTGGCCCACGCTTGCCCGGAGCTTTTTCAGGGTTTCGGATTTCTCCGGTGTCATGCTACGCGAGGACGGCTTGCGCTTCACGGGCGGGGTGGTTGGCTCTGGCATCCTACGAGCATACGGTGCCTGCCCGGCAAGCTCCATTTGTGCAAAGGCTACAACGTTGTTGGACCTGCGTCACAGGCTGCCTCCTGTCCAGAAAGGCAGGGGGACGACGACGGCGACCCTCGCCTTTTCGGTGAGGGTCGCCGTCGTCGTTCATTTACGCTGACAAGCAGGTCAGCGGGAGATGATCAGGACTCGCCGCCCGCGTTGCCGGTGGAACCGGCGTTGACGTTGTGCAGCTTGTACTTCTCGATTGCCTGGGCCGGGGCCTGGGCATCGACTTCGCCGCGGCGCGCCAGTAGTTGCAGGGAACGGACCACGATGGAGTGGATGTCGTTCTTGAAGAAGCGGCGGGCCGCTGCGCGGGTGTCGGAGAAGCCGAAGCCATCCGCACCCAGCGTGGCGAACTCGTTCGGCACAAACTGGCGGATTTGGTCCGGGACGGCCTTCATGTAGTCCGAGACCGCAACCACGGGTCCTGTGGCACCGGCAAGCTGCTGGGTCACAAACGGAACACGGGCGGGCTTGCCCGGGTTCAGGAACGCCTCTTCCTCGGCGGCCATGCCGTCGCGGCGCAGTTCGTTCCAGGACGTGACGGACCAGACGTCGGCGGAGACGCCCCAGTCCTCGGCGAGCAGCCGCTGGGCTTCGATGGCCCAGGGAACCGAGACGCCGGAAGCCAGGATCTGGGTCCGGGGACCGTCGATCTTCGCCGGAGCCAGGAGGTAGATGCCCTTGAGAACACCTTCCACGTCGAGCTCTTCGGGTTCTGCGGGCTGCGTGATGGGCTCGTTGTAGACCGTGATGTAGTACATCAGGTTCCGGTCAGCCGAATCGGGCCCGTACATACGCTCGATGCCGTCCCGGATGATGTGGCCCATCTCGTACCCGTACGCGGGGTCGTAGGTGACCACTGCCGGGTTCGTGGAGGCCAGCAGCGGGGAGTGGCCGTCGGCGTGCTGGAGGCCTTCGCCGGTCAGCGTGGTGCGGCCGGCGGTGGCGCCGATGATGAACCCGCGGGCCATCTGGTCCCCGGCGGCCCAGAAGGCGTCGCCGGTGCGCTGGAATCCGAACATGGAGTAGAACACGTACACCGGGATCAGCGGTACGCCGTGGGTGGCGTACGCGGTTCCGGCGGCGGTGAACGCTGCCACGGCGCCTGCTTCGTTGATGCCGGGGTGGATCAGCTGGCCTTGGGCCGATTCCTTGTAGGCCAGGACCAGGTCCCGGTCCACGGAGAGGTAGTTCTGGCCTTTGGGGTTGTAGATCTTGGCCGTGGGGAAGAACGCGTCCATGCCGAACGTGCGGGCCTCATCGGGGATGATCGGCGCGATGTGCTTGCCGAAGTTCTTGTCCCGCATAAGGTCCTTGAGGAGCCGGACAAACGCCATGGTGGTGGCGGCCTGCTGCTTCCCGGAACCGCGCTTGGCGACTTCGTACGTTTTTGCCTCCGGGAGGGCGATCTCCTGGTGCTTGGAGCGGCGCTCCGGAACAGAACCGCCCAGCTGGGCACGGCGTTCCATCATGTACTGGATCTCCGGCGCATCGGTGCCCGGGTGGAAGTACGGAGGCTGGTACGGGTCCTTCTCCAGCTGCTCGTCGGTGACCGGAATCCGCAGGTGGTCGCGGAACTTCTTCAGGTCATCGAGGGTGAGCTTTTTCATCTGGTGGGTCGCGTTGCGGCCCTCGAAGTGGGGTCCGAGTCCGTAGCCCTTGACCGTTTTGGCCAGGATCACGGTGGGCTTGCCCTTGAATTCGGCGGCAGCCTTATACGCGGCGTAGACCTTGCGGTAGTCGTGGCCGCCGCGCTTGAGGTTCCAGATCTCGTCATCGCTCAGGTCCGCGACCATGTCCTTGGTCTGCGGGGTCTTGCCGAAGAAGTGCTCGCGGACGAACCCGCCGGATTCTGCCTTGTAGGTCTGGTAGTCACCGTCCGGGGTCTCGTTCATGATCTTCACGAGCGAGCCGTCGGCGTCCTTGGTGAGCAGGTCATCCCACTCCCGGCCCCAGACGACCTTGATGACGTTCCAGCCCGCGCCACGGAAGAACGCTTCGAGTTCCTGCATGATCTTGCCGTTGCCGCGGACGGGACCGTCCAGGCGCTGGAGGTTGCAGTTGATCACAAAGTTCAGGTTGTCCAGGTTCTCGTTCGCGGCGAGCTGGAGCAGGCCGCGGGACTCGGGCTCGTCCATTTCGCCGTCGCCCAGGAACGCCCAGACCTGCTGGTCCGAGGTGTCCTTGAGGCCGCGGTTGTGCAGATACCGGTTGGACTGGGCCTGGTAGATCGCGTTCATCGGACCGATGCCCATCGAGACCGTGGGGAACTCCCAGAACTCCGGCATCAGGCGCGGGTGCGGGTAGGAGGAGAGCGCGTGGCCTTCCTTGGACTTTTCCTGCCGGAATCCGTCCAGATCCTCCTCGGCGAGCCGGCCTTCCATAAACGCGCGGGCGTACATGCCGGGGGAGGCGTGGCCCTGGAAGAAGACCTGGTCACCGCCGCCGGGGTGGTCCTTGCCGCGGAAGAAGTGGTTGAAACCGACCTCGTACAGTGTGGCGGCCCCGGCGTACGTGGAGATGTGCCCGCCCACCCCGATGTTCGGCCGCTGTGCCCGGTGCACCATGATGGCGGCGTTCCAGCGCATGTACGCCCGGTACCGGCGCTCGAACTCTTCGTTGCCGGGGAACGGAGCTTCCTGGTCCACCGGGATGGTGTTCACGTAGTCCGTGGTGGTCACCATCGGCACACCGACACTCTGCGCGCCGGCGCGCTGCAGCAGGCTCCGCATGATGTATTGGGCACGTTCCGTGCCCTGTTCCCTGATCAGTGCATCCAGGGACTCAGCCCATTCGGCGGTCTCTTCCGGATCACGATCAGGCAGCTGGTTTGTCAACCCGCTGAGGATATGGGAGGTATCTTCTCCTGCAGCCACGTCCAACCTCTCTTTGCGCGCATGCATCGGCGCCCACATGCCGGGCAGGGTGACTGTCCGGCATGAATGCGACGTGTGCGACGTATCGGTTACAACAGCCCGGTCATGTGCGCCGGGCAGGGTCCTATCACGCCTATGTCTGCCATTGTTCCAGGCGGTCGCCCCGCAGGCATAGTTGTCACCAGTCACTCTAGCTGTGACTCCAGCACGATGCGTAGCCGCGTCCATGGCGTCCCTGTTGTATTTCGCCGTCATACTGGTTGTGTGACGAAAGCCGCTGCAACGCAGGCTGACGGCGCCGGATGTGACGCAGAATATGGCGGATCGCGGTGGCGGCAGCTTGAAGCGCAGGCACAAAGGGTGTTGGCTGGGAGTAATGGAAATCACTATGCGAATTGCATGTATTAGGCATTGGAGGAACACGTGAGCGAGGCCGACGCCGCCACTTCGGTAAATGTGGCGGAAAAATTGGGTTTCAAAAACGGGGATCTGATTCAGGAGTTCGGTTACGACGACGACGTCGATTTCGACTTACGTGATGATATTGAGGACCTGACAGGGTCCGAGCTCCTGGACGAGGACGACCACGACGTTGTTGACGCCGTCATTTTTTGGTGGCGGGACGGCGACGGGGATCTGGTCGACAGCCTCATGGATTCCCTGACCACCCTGAGTGAAACCGGGGTTGTTTGGGTGTTGACGCCAAAGTCAGGGCGCACCGGGTACGTGTCGCCGGCGGAAATTCAGGAAGCGGCGCCCACTGCGGGCCTGCACCTCACCACCTCGGCAGGTGTGTCAAAGGACTGGAGTGCCACCCGCCTGGTCAGCAGGAAGAACAAGTGACGGCAGCTCTTGCCGTAGCCGGGCAGACTGTTCCGGCGGTGGGGGAGCTTGCCCCGGACTTTGAGCTGGTAAACCAGTTCGGAGAACCTGTCCGGTTATCCAGTTTCCGCGGGCAGAACGTTGTGCTCGTGTTTTATCCGTTTGCTTTTTCGGGTGTCTGTACAGGCGAGCTCTGCGAAATCCGGGACAACCTGGCCGCGTTCGAGGATGCCAGGGCCACCGTCCTGGCCGTGTCCGTGGACAGCAAGTTCAGCCTGCGGGCTTATGCCGAGAAGGAAAGCTACGGCTTTGACCTTCTGGCTGACTTCTGGCCGCACGGCGCTGTCGCTTCCGCCTATGGAGTCTTCGACCCGGAGAGTGGCATGGCTGGGCGCGGGACGTTCATCATCGATGCAGCAGGAACAATCCGCTACGTCGTGGTGAATCCGCGCGGGCAGGCCCGCGAGCTCGCCGAGTACCAGGATGCTCTGGCAGGTCTGGAACAGGCCTGAGGCCGCATGGACCAGCAGCGGCACGGCATCGGCCTGACAGGCTTCGCCAGCCTACCGGCCGCTGACCCTGCCGCGCTGTCCAGTGCGGACCTTCAGGGGCTTGAACGCGTCCGGGAGCTATTGTCCGGCAAGCGGCTGGCGTTACTTACCGGCGCAGGGCTGAGCACCGATTCGGGCATACCGGATTACCGCGGGCCGGACGCCGTGCCACGTTCGCCCATAACTTACCAGGAGTTTGTGCGCGACGGCGCCAACCGCCAGCGCTATTGGGCGCGGAACCATATCGGCTGGTCCCACTTGCGGCACGCAGATCCAAACCCTGGGCACAATGCGGCCGCAGAACTTGAGCGGCGGGGCCTGCTCACTGGGTTGATCACCCAGAACGTCGACCGGCTGCATGAAGACGCCGGCAGCCGGAATGTCATTGACCTCCACGGCCGTTATGACCGGGTGGTCTGCCTCGATTGCAAGCGCACGTACACCCGCCGCCTGCTGTCGGAGGTGCTCGAAGAACTCAATCCCGGCTTCCTGGCGCGCGCCACAACTTCCGGCCTGGTGGAAATGGCGCCCGACGCCGACGCCACTGTTGAGGACATTGCTCTGATCAGCAGTTTTGTGGTCGCTGCCTGCCCCGCCTGCGGCGGAATGCTCAAGCCTGACTTTGTCTACTTCGGCGAGAACGTGCCCAAAGAACGCGCAGAAGCCGCCTACGCGATGGTGGACAGTGCAGAGGCATTGCTTGCTGCCGGTTCATCGCTGACCGTGATGAGCGGACTGCGGTTCGTCCGTCACGCGGCGAAGGACGGCAAGCCTGTGGTGATCATCAACAGGGGCGGTACCCGGGGCGACCAGTACGCCACCATCAAGCTCGACGCAGGCGTCAGCGAGGCACTGACCTGGCTCGCCGCCGAACTCCCCGATCTTTGACCGTTGGGGGCCGACCGTGTCGATTGGCTTTTCGTCCCGCCCGTCAGGTAGAGTTTATGTTCGTTGGCTGACGCGCTGAGGTGCGAAAAACCGGCAGTTTGGGTCTTTAGCTCAGCTGGTAGAGCGCCACGTTTACACCGTGGATGTCATCGGTTCGATCCCGGTAGGACCCACCACCAAACCCCGTTGTTCCTGGCCCGAGTGGCCGGGAACGGCGGGGTTTTTGTTGCCCTGTGCGGTTCAGGGCGTAGGGTCGGCCCATGAATGTGAATGGGGTCGAGTATCTCCGCGGCAGGGATTCCCTCAATAGACCCGTGGAGCTCGTGGCATACGACGCAGGGTAGCGGGAGATCTTTTGCGACCTCCGCGACAACATCCGTTCGGCACTGGGCTCCACAAGCATCACAGTGGAGCACGTCGGCTCGACATCTGTTCCCGAGCTTGCTTCGAAGCGCGAGCCGGCGTGGTTCGAACACCGCCGGTTTCGGGACTACCTGCGAAGTAGCCAGGACGCCCGGATCGAATACGAGCAGCTCAAACGTAGGCTGGCGGATCAGGAATGGACTTTCATGCAGGACTACGCAGAAGCCAAGGGTTCAACAATCCGTGCCCTCCTGGCTCAATACCGCTAGGGCGCCAAATTGTCGGTGGCTGTCCCTAGTGTTCCCGCTATGGAATATGTGGTGGTGAAGACGGCCAGGGACGGCAGCCCGACGGCGGTGGTCAGCAACGGCAGGGAATGGGCCGTCGGTGCCGACGCAGTGAGATGGTTTGAGCGTGTGAGCTGGTGGGAGGCGCAGCGGCGTATGCCCAAAGGTCTGGGCCGCGTGGACGTTGAGGTCTTGCAGGTCCAGGTGCGGCTGGGCCGCAATCCGCAGTCCGCGTTGACCACCATGGTGCTGGAGCGCGACGGACTTGGTGGCGGCTGGAGGCTGAGGGAATCCGTGGTGGACGTCGCCTGAACCCGGCGGCCAAGGCCACGACAACATTCAGGCATTGGAAAACCCTCCACCGCGACTATTGGGGGATGCCGCGGTGGAGGGTCTGAAATGAATATACCGTGAACTTCCTGAAACAAACAAATGCCACGCGAACCGGGGTGCGGGGCGCGGTGGACGGTGCCTTGGCCCGGGCCCTGAATCGCCGCTAAGCCATTATGATGGTTACTGTTCAGCAGAATGAACGCATCTACGCGACGCGCCCCGGCGTGCCGATCGAAGGAGAATCATGGCCGATTCCCGCACTTCCCGCTCCTCCGAGGGTTTGGGGAGCACATCGCCGGCGCCGGCGGTCACGCGTGCCGCCGCCGTCATGGACGCCTTGTCAGCCTCTGCGACGGGGCGGCTGACACTGAGCGATCTGGCCCGCGAGCTGGGTATCCCCAAGTCGTCCACCTCCAACCTGTTGCTGGCATTGGAAGAAGCCCGGCTGATCAGCCGCCAGGGCGCCGAATTCACGCTGGGCCGCAAGCTCGTGGAACTCGGAGCCGCCTATCTCAGCCGGCTCGACGAAGTACAGGAGTTCTACCGGTTCTGCGAGCAGGCGCCGACCCTTTCCGGGGAGACGGTACGAATAGCCATGCTGGACGGAACCAACGTGATCTATTTGGCCCGCTACGAGGGCCATCCGGCGGTCCGCCTGACGTCCAACATCGGCGACAAGATGCCGGTGTCCCTGTGTGCCGTGGGCAAGGCCCTGATTGCCCGCCTTCATGACCACGACGTCGACGCAATGTTTTCCGATGACGCCCAACTTCCGGTGCTGACCCCGAAGTCCCTCCGCACCGGGGCCGAATTGAAGGCACAGCTCTCAACCATCCGTGAACAGGGCTATGCGTTCGAAGATGAGGAATCCACTACTGGAGTGGTCTGCCTGGCTGTGGCCGTGCCTACGCGCGGCGCCCACGGCCCGAGCCTTGGGTTGTCAGTCACGGCCCCGAAGGCCACATACTCCGCGGAGCAGGGTTCCCAGATGGTCAGGGAACTGAACGAGCTGGCGCGGTCCCTGGGCAACCCCATGGGCTGAGTGCCCCCGCTCTGGCGGCCCTATTTAACGTTCATCACCCCGGTTGTGAACAAAACATCCGTCAACCACTTGCTGCGTGTTCAACTTGCTGTACTCTGTTCAATATAGTGATCGACACCACGGAGTGTCCTCGCTATCCCACCAGGCCAACGGGGGCCTGGAGTGTTTTTGAGGGAGTTGTTGTGACAACTCGTACTAAATCACCGCAGACTGACATGGACGGCGCCGCCGTCGATCCGGAGCAGCTGCGAAGGGCAACCCTTGCCAGCTCGGTAGGCTCCGCACTGGAGTACTACGACTTCTACATCTACGGCCTCGCCTCGGCCTTGATCTTTGGGCCGCTCTTCTTCTCACCGCTGGGGGAAAGCGGCGCCGTGATCGCGTCATTCGCCACCTATGGTGTGGGCTTCGCAGCCCGGCCGTTCGGCGGCATCGTCTTCGGCTACATCGGTGACCGGTTCGGCCGGAAGATGGTCCTGATCCTGACCATCGGCCTGATGGGCATGGCCAGCTTCGCCATTGGGCTCCTGCCCACCTTTGAACAGGCGGGAATGGTCGGCGCAGTGCTCCTGGTGGCCCTTCGGATCCTTCAGGGCCTGGGCGCCGGTGCCGAGCAGGCAGGCGCCACCACCCTGATCTCAGAAGTGGCCCCGCGCCGCCGTCGTGGATTCTTCGCCGCACTGCCGTTCGTCGGCATCCAGCTGGGCACCCTGCTCGGCGCAGGCACCTTCGCCCTGATGGCACTGGCGGACAAGGAAGTACTGCAGGGCTGGCTGTGGCGCGTTCCGTTCCTGGCGAGCGTCATCCTGATTGTCATCGCGGTCTTCATCCGACTCCGGCTCAAGGAAACGCCGGTCTTCCAGGAACTGGAAAAGCACAAGGCCGTGGTCAAGAACCCCGTCGTGCAGATCTGGAAGCACTCGAAGAAGAACGTGCTCATCGGCATCGGCCTGCGGATGGGAGAAAACGGAAACTCCTCCATTTACTCCGCCCTCCTGGTATCCTTCATCAGCATGCCCGCCGGAATCTTCGCCGGCGACAAGTTCATTGGCCCCACCGGCCTCCTCATTGCCGCTGGATTCGCAGCGGTCATGGTGGTCACCTTCGGCGCCCTTTCCGACCGCTTCGGACGCGTTCCTGTATACCGCTACGGCGCCCTCTTTCAGGCCGTCATCGCCCTGCCGGCCTTCTACCTGGTCACGCTCGGCAACGTCACCCTCGTCTGGGTGGTCATGGTGGTGGGCATTTCACTTGGCGTGCAGTCCATGCTCGGTCCGCAGTGCGCCATGCTGCCGGAACTCTTCGGCTCCCAGCACCGCTTCACCGGCGTGGCGCTGAGCCGTGAACTCTCCGCCGTCCTGGCCGGCGGATTCGCACCCATGATCGGTGTGGCCCTCCTGGCTGCGACAGGCCATTCCTGGCTGGTTCCCGCCATCTACTCCCTGGTCCTGGCGCTGATCTCCTTCGGCACCACCTTCTTCACCCCGGAAACCAACGGCCGGGACCTGATCCTGGTGGAGGACGCACGCTAGGCACTCCACCCATGCAATAGGCGGCCTCCCCTTGATGGGGAGGCGGCCTATTTCCGTGCCGCTCGCTAATTGGGCGCCGCTGCTCAGCGTAAGTACGTAACTAATTCGCCGCTGACAGTACGCGGACACAACCGCCTGACACAAAAGAGCCCCTGCTGCGGATTCCTGTTTCCAGGATCCACGGCAGGGGCTCTGTAGTGCGGGCCGGGGCCTGCGCCTTAGTAGAAGTGGACCGGGTCCACCAGGTGGGGGAGGTCGCCGCCGTCGAGGAACGTGCGCAGGTTGCTGCAGAAGCGCTCCGCGATCAGGCGGTTCTCCGCGGCACTGAGCGCCGAGGTATGCGGCGACACCATGACCCTGGGGTGTTTCCACAGCGGGCTGTCCTGGGGGAGCGGTTCCACGGCAAAGACATCAAGGCAGGCGTAGGAGACCTGGCGGTTGTCCAAGGCCTCCAGCAGGGCGTCCTCGTCCACCACAGTGCCGCGGCCCACGTTCACAAAAACCGTTCCCGGCTTCATTGCGGCAAACACCTCACGGTTGAAGAGCTTCTCCGTGTACGGCGTGCCGGGCAGCGTATTGACGACGGCGTCCGCCGAGGCGAGCAGCCCGGCCAGTCCGTCGTTGCCGGCAACCTGCTCGATTCCTTCGATCGGCTCAACATTCCGCTTGGTGCCGCTGACCGTCATGCCCAGGGCGCGGGCGATCCGGGCGGTCTCCAGGCCGATTTCGCCCAGGCCGGTCACAACCAGCGTGGAACCGCTGACCAGACGGGTGGGGGTCCGAAGCTCGGGCCACACCTTGGCGGCCTGGTCCTGGGCCAACTCGGCGCTGCGCTTGAAGCCATTGAGGATTCCCAGCGCAGCGAATTCTGCCAGCGGCAGGGCATGGACGCCGGCGGAGGTGGTCACCTTGAACTTGAGGAGTGTTTTCTGGTCCAGCCCGGAGGCCTTGACGGCACCGCCGGCGCCGGCGGCCATCGCGTGGACCCACTGGAGCCGTGGATTCTCGCTCGCGATGCGGGCAAGGCCCGAGGGGCTCTCATTGGGCAGGCCGTACAGAACCTGCGCCTTGTTGAGCATGGCCCAGTACTGCTCCTCCTGCGCGCGAGTCCGTTTGAAGTCCGGATCCCCGGAGTGGTCGGCCGGAAAACGCTCGGGCGGAAGCAGGTCCGGCTCATAGAGGACAGTTACGGAGGGGTCTACGGCGCGGATGCGGTCCACCAGCTCTGCTTCGAGCGGGACGGCGATCGCGACGGTGGTTAGAGTCGTCATAGTGTTCATCATACTGAATAGCGGCTAGGATATTGGACAGATTTCCCTTCATTAACCACACAACGATGTGAGTCGAGGCCTAGATATGGAAGACAGAACAGCGGGCTTTGTAGGCCTGGGGCTGATGGGGCTGCCCATGGCAGCGAATCTGGTCCGCGCCGGCTGGGCGGTCACCGCCTGGAACAGATCCGAAGCTCCCCTCCAGGAATTCGTGGCGCAGGGTGGCCACTCCGCGCCCGACGTTACATCCCTGCGGGACCTGCCAATCATCGCCTTTATGCTCCCGGACCTGTCCTTCATCGAGGAGGCCTCGGCGGGGTTGCTGGCGAGCTGGGATGCGAATCCGCCGCACGCCGGCACTGCCGTAGTGGTCGCAAGCTCAGTTTCACCGGCGAAGGTCCAGGACTTCGGGCGACGGGTCCACGCGGCAAGCCACGGCCGCGCCACTGTGGTGGACGCCCCGGTCAGCGGCGGGACCAAGGGCGCCGCCGACGGCACCCTGGCCATCATGGCTGGCGGTACCGCGGACGACTTCCGGCGGCTCGAGCCCTTCTTCAACGCGATGGGGACAACCGTCAGGCACATGGGCCCACTGGGCGCGGGGTCTCTCGCCAAGGCCTGCAACCAGCTCATTGTTGGAACCACGACGGCGGCGCTCGCCGAAGCGGCCGAGCTCGCCGAGCGCTCCGGGATGGATCCAGCGGCGCTTTTCGGCGTCCTGGCCGGCGGCCTTGCGGGCAGCCGTGTGCTGGAGAACGTGGGACCGCGTCTGGCCCGGAAGGACTACACACCGACAGGCCCGGCGAAGTTCATGCATAAGGACCTGTCTTTTGTGCTCGAATCAGCCCGGGCGGCCGGCGCTGCCGTGCCGATGGCGGCTGCCGCCGTCGAGCTTTACGCCGAACTCAAGCGCCAGGGCCTTGGCGATCGGGACCTTGCCGTGGTCCGCCAGGCCATTTCGAATCTGAGCGACAACACCGATATCGCGGAACCTGTGGATGCCGCAACGAAAGGGACAGCCGCACCATGAGTGGACTTTTTGATTTGACGGGGCGGGTTGCCCTGGTGACGGGTTCGAGCCGGGGGATTGGCAACGCGTTGGCGCGGGCGTTGGCTGATGCCGGGGCGACGGTGGTGTTGAACGGGATTAATGCGGAGCGGTTGAAGGCGGCGGAGGCGGCGATGGCCGCGGACTTCGCGCCGGGGCGGGTGCATGGTGTCGCGTTTGATGTCACGAGTGATGCCGAGGCTGCCCGGGGTGTTTCGTGGGTGGAGGAGCAGGTGGGTCCGTTGCAGATCCTGGTGAACAATGCCGGGATCCAGCACCGGGTGCCGATGCTGGAGCTCGATGTGGCGGATTGGGAGCGGGTGATCAGGACGGATCTGACGGGCGCGTTCCTGGTGGGGCGTGAGGCGGCACGGCACATGATCCCGCGGGGCAGGGGCAAGATCATCAATATCTGTTCGGTGCAGACGGACCTGGCCCGGCCCACGATCGCCCCGTATGTGGCGGCGAAGGGCGGGCTGCGGAACCTGACCCGGGCGATGACGGCGGAGTGGGCGGGCTCCGGGCTGCAGATCAACGGGATCGCCCCGGGCTACATCCACACGGAGATGACGCAGAACCTGGTGGATGATGAGCAGTTCAATGCCTGGATTCTGGGCCGGACCCCGGCGCACCGGTGGGGCACGGTCCAGGACCTGGCGGGCCCGGCGGTGTGGCTGGCTTCGGACGGGTCGGATTTTGTGAACGGGCAGACGATCTTTATCGACGGCGGAATGACGGTGGTGGTCTGATGGGCGCTTCAGCAGTGGCTCAGGGGACCGAAGCAACAGCCCTGCTTGGTTCCGGGGTGCCGGTGTCGGGTTTGGCGGTGGTGGCGCATGCGGCGGGGGATCTGCGGATCGAGGAGGTCCCGCTGGGTGCACCGGCCGCGGACGAGGCCGTGGTGGAGGTTGCCTATGGCGGGATCTGCGGGTCGGATCTGCATTACTGGCTGCACGGGGCGGCGGGGGAGTCCGTCCTGAGGGCGCCGCTGGTGCTGGGGCATGAGATTTCCGGGACCGTGGTCCGGGCCGCGGCGGACGGGACCGGCCCGGCCGCGGGCACCCCGGTTGCGGTCCATCCGGCCACCCCGGGTCCGGGTGCGGGGGAGGTGCGGTGGCCGGCGGACCGGCCCAACCTGTCCCCGGGCTGTACGTATCTGGGCAGCGCGGCACGGTTCCCGCACACCGACGGGGCGTTCGCCCGGTACGTGAACCTGCCGTCCCGGATGTTGCGGGCGCTCCCGGCCGGTCTTGATCTGCGGACCGCGGCGCTGATCGAACCCGCGTCGGTGGCCTGGCACGCCGTCGGACGTGCCGGGGACGTGGCCGGCAAGAGTGTGCTGGTGATCGGCTGCGGCCCGATCGGCGCCCTGGCCGTCGCGGTCCTCAGACGTGCCGGCGCGGTTCGGATCACCGCCGTCGACGTCCATGCCAAACCGCTGGAGATCGCCGCCGCCGTCGGCGCGGATCACACCCTGCAGGCCGGGGATACGGACGCGATCGCCGCGGTGCAGGCCGACGTGGTCATCGAGTCCTCGGGCAGCCACCACGGCCTGGCCTCAGCCATTCAGGGCGCGGGGCGCGGCGGTACCGTGGTCATGGTCGGGCTGCTGCCCACCGGACCCCAGCCGGTCCTGATCTCCCTGGCCATCACCCGGGAACTGGACCTGCGCGGATCCTTCCGCTTCAACAACGAAATCGACGACGTCATCACAGCCCTCGCCGACGGCACCCTGAACATCGGCCCCGTCATCACCCACGAATACCCCCTCAGCCAAGGCCTGGAAGCCTTCGAAACAGCCAGGAACTCCGCCACATCAGGAAAAGTACTCCTCAACTTCCAACCGGAATAGCACGATAAAGGACGCCCTGGTTCTGGCTGGTTCTGGGCGTTGTCAGCTCCGGCGGACGGGAAGGAACACCCGGGGCTGGTCCGTCCACGTTCCGGACAGCCGGGATGTGGTGCGGCGCATGATCTGTTCAGAAGCGGCCCGGGCCGTGGCGGCGTCCCCGGCGGCAACCGCTTCGGCGAGATCGACGTGCCACTGCAGCGCCCCCTCATGGGGGTGGTCCGGCATTAGTCCGTGGACCGTGCGCCCCGTCAGGGTCTCCGCCACCTGCCCCATCAGGTTGGCGAACATTTCGTTCCCCGATCCGGAAAGCAGGACCGAGTGAAAGGCGATGTCCAGCTCCAGGAACTTCTGCGCGTCCCCGGAGTGGCCGGCGTCGCGCAGGGCATGGGCAATGTCCACCAGCTCACGCCGGAGCTGTGCCGGGGCATTGTTCGCGGCCAGCTCGGCAGCTGCGGGCTCGACGGCGGACCGCAGTTCGATCAGTGAACGCAGCTGGGCGCCGCGGGCGTCGCTGGATAGCCGCCAGCGGATGACCTGGGAATCGAAGGGGTTCCAGCGGCTCGGCGGCAGCACGCGGATCCCCACCCGCTTGGTGGTTTCCACGAGGCCCAGGGACTGAAGGACCCGCACGGCCTCGCGGACCACGGAACGCGAAACCTGCAGTTCTTCCTCAAGGTGCTCGGCCAGCATAATGTGTCCGGTGGGCAGCTCGCCCGTGATGATCCGGGTGCCTAGGTTCTCGATGGCACGGTGGTGCAGGCTGGTCGACATGGACTCAAGCCTAAACTGGGATTGACTGGGCCCGTTCCACAAAGTGGGCACCGCTTCCCTCAAGCCGATTGAATATATATGCTTTATTAGGATCCATCGGTTCGTGACAGCGTGCTTCGCAGCGAACGCGGAGCCATCTGCACATCCATTGCACAACGAAATTGGAGTTTTGATGTCTGCACACATCGGTGTCACCGGCCTTGCGGTGATGGGCGCCAACCTGGCCCGCAACCTGGCCCGCAACGGCTTCACCGTTGCCCTGCACAACAGGTCTGTTGAAAAGACCGACGCGCTGCTCGAAAAGCACGGCACGGACGGCGACTTTGTCCGGACCGAAACGCTGCAGGAACTTGTTGACTCGCTGGAGAAGCCCCGCCGCGTCCTGATCATGGTCAAGGCCGGCAAGCCGGTTGACTCGGTCATCGAGCAGCTTGAACCCTTGCTGGAAGCCGGCGACATCATCATCGACGCCGGAAACTCCCACTACGAGGACACCCGCCGCCGCGAAGCCGCGCTTGCGAAGAAGGACCTGCACTTCGTCGGCATCGGCGTCTCCGGCGGTGAGGAAGGTGCCCTGAACGGCCCGTCCATCATGCCCGGTGGTTCCAAGGAGTCCTACGACGCCCTCGGCCCGCTGCTCGAAAAGATCTCCGCGCACGTCGACGGCAAGCCCTGCTGTGCCTGGATCGGTACCGACGGCGCCGGCCACTTCGTCAAGATGGTCCACAACGGCATCGAATACGCCGACATGCAGGTCATCGGCGAAGCCTTCGACCTCCTCCGCTCCGGCGCCGGCATCGAACCCGCTGACCAGGCCAAGATCTTCGAAGAGTGGAACAAGGGCGAACTCGCCTCCTTCCTGATCGAAATCTCCGCCGAGGTCCTGGGCCACGTTGACACCCGCACCGGCAAGCCGTTCGTAGATGTTGTGGTGGATGCCGCAGGCCAGAAGGGCACCGGACGCTGGACGGTCATCTCCGCGCTGGAGCTTGGTTCCCCGACGTCGGGCATCGCCGAGTCGGTCTTCGCCCGCGCCTTGTCATCGCAGTCCGAGCAGCGCAAGATCGCCCAGGAACTACTCGCCGGTGAGGAAATTGCCGTCGACGTTCCAGATACCTTCGTTGAGGACGTCCGCCAGGCGCTGTACGCGTCCAAGCTGGTTTCCTACGCCCAGGGCCTGGACATGCTGACCTCAGCAGCCAAGGAATACGGCTGGGACCTCAAGCTGGACGAGATCGCTTCGCTGTGGCGCGGCGGCTGCATCATCCGTGCAGAGCTGCTCAAGGAAATCACCAACGCCTACGCCGCCGAAGATAAGCCGGCCAACCTGCTGTTCGCCCCGGCGTTCACCAAGGCCATCGCCGAGGTCCTGCCGGCATGGCGCCGCGTGGTCTCCACCGCCGTCCAGCTCGGCATCCCCGTGCCGGTCTTCTCCTCTTCACTGGCCTACTACGACGGCCTGCGCCGCAAGCGACTGCCGGCCGCAGTGATCCAGGGCCAGCGTGACCTCTTCGGCGCGCACACCTACGGCCGCGTCGACGCTGAGGGCACGTTCCACACCTTGTGGGGCGAGGACAAGTCTGAAATCGAAGCAGTGGACACGCACTAATCCCCATGCTCTGATTGCATCAAGCTGCAAACCCTGCGGCCGGCACTTCCCGGATATTCTGGGAGCTGCCGGCCGTTGGCGTTTCCGGCAGCAGCCGCGGTGTCCGTCCATACCAAGGAGTCAGAATGCCCAAGCCAGTCGCATTTGTTACGGGAGCTTCCACGGGTATCGGCTTCGAGGCGGCGAAGAAGCTCAGCAGCCATGGCTTCATCGTCTACGCTGGCGCCCGCCGCGTGGACAGGATGGAGCCGCTGAAAGCGCTGGGCGTCCAGGTCCTGGCACTGGACGTGACGGACGACGACTCGATGCGTGCCGCCGTCGGCCGTGTCCTGGAAGAACGAGGGCGGATAGACGTTCTGGTCAACAACGCCGGCTACGGGTCCTACGGGGCGCTGGAACAGGTGGACCTGGCCGAAGGCCGGCGCCAATTCGAAGTGAACGTCTTTGGCCTTGCCAGGATGACCCAGCTGGTCCTGCCGGCCATGCGGAGTGCGGGCCGGGGCAGGATCATCAACATCTCGTCCATCGGCGGAAAATTCTACGAACCCCTCGGTGCCTGGTACCACGCCACGAAGTTCGCCGTTGAGGGCATGAGCGATGCGCTGCGGCTGGAACTCAAGCCGCACGGCATCGACGTCGCCGTTATTGAACCGGCAAGTACGCTCAGCGAATGGGGCCGGATTTCCGCTGACGGGCTGTTGGCCAGCAGCGGCGAGGGGCCGTACGCCGCCCAGGCAAAGCACATGGCGGATGTCCTGGCGTCCACGGACAGGCCGGAGACGTCAACGCAGCCAGCGGTGATTGCTGCGGCTGTACTGCACGCGGCCACGGCTGCGCGTCCCCGGACCCGGTATCCGGTGGGCAGGGGAGCGGCAGCCATTCTGGGCCTGCGGCGCGTCCTGCCGGACCGGATCTATGACGCGGTGGTCATGGCAGTCCTGAAGCGTGTTGCCGGGTAGAGGCTGCAGTAACGGATCAGATCCGGTATTCGATGTCGTACTCGGCCGGATCCACTGCGGGTTTGGTTTCGCGCTGGGCATCGCGGTGGCGCCACTTGGCGGGCACTCCGGTGACAATCGATTCCGGCGGCGCGTCCTTGACCACCACGGCGTTGGCGCCCACGGCGCTGTCCCGGCCGATGGTGATGGGTCCCAGGATCTTGGCCCCGGCACCGATGGTGACCCGGTCCTCAATGGTGGGGTGGCGCTTGACCTTGGCCAGGGAGCGGCCGCCCAACGTGACGCCGTGATAGATCATCACGTCTTCGCCGATTTCGGCGGTCTCGCCGATGACCACACCCATACCGTGGTCGATGAAGAAGCGCCGGCCGATCGTGGCGCCGGGATGGATCTCGATTCCGGTCAGGAAGCGGCCCAGCTGCGACACCAGCCGCGCCGGGAACCGCAGCCCCGGGCTTTGCCACATACGGTGCGTCAGCCGGTGGATCCAGATGGCGTGCAGCCCCGAATAGGCGAAAAAGTTCTCAAAAGAACCTCGAGCCGCCGGGTCGTGTGACCGGGCGGCGTCGAGGTCTTCCTTCAGTCTTGCGAAAAAGCCCACAAAGTTCTTTCTACAGGAAACGGGGCGACAACGGACTGATCAGCCGCGGATGTCGTCATAGAGCACGGTGGAGATGTAACGCTCACCGAAGTCGCAGACAACCGCCACGATCAGCTTGCCGGCATTCTCCGGACGCTTGGCAAGTTCCAGGGCACCCCAGACGATGGCGCCGGAGGAGATGCCGCCGAGGATGCCTTCCTTGACGCCAAGTTCACGGGCGACGCGGACGGAATCCTCCAGGGTGGCGTCCAGGACTTCGTCGTAGACGTTGGTGTCCAGGATTTCCGGGATGAAGTTGGCGCCGATGCCCTGGATCTTGTGCGGCCCGGGAGCGCCGCCGTTCAGGATGGCGGAGTCCTTCGGTTCGATGGCCACAATCTGGACGTCAGGATTGCGTTCCTTCAGGACCTGGCCGACGCCGGTGACGGTTCCGCCGGTGCCGATGCCGGCGACGAAGATGTCCACCTTGCCGTCGGTGTCGGACCAGATTTCCTCGGCGGTGGTGGTGCGGTGGATCTCAGGGTTGGCCTCGTTGGCGAACTGCTGGGCCCAGATGGAGTTCTCCGTGTTGGCCACGATTTCCTGGGCCTTTTCCACGGCGCCGCGCATGCCCTCGGAACCCGGGGTCAGCACAATTTCGGCACCGAACGCGCGCAGCATAACGCGGCGTTCGGTGGACATGGTCTCCGGCATGGTCAGGATGACCTTGTAGCCGCGGGCAGCGCCCACCATGGCCAGGGCGATGCCGGTGTTGCCGGAAGTGCCTTCAACGATGGTGCCGCCGGGCTTGAGGGCGCCGGACTTCTCGGCGGCGTCAACGATGGCCACGCCGATGCGATCCTTGACGCTGTTTGCCGGGTTGTAGAACTCCAGCTTGACGGCCACAGTGGCGCCCAGGCCCTCGGTGAGCCGGTTCAGGCGGACCAGCGGAGTGCCGCCGACCAACTGCGTTACATCGTCATAGATCCGTGCCATGTAGATATGCCTATCTCTCAAGAGTGAATGCTGAGGTCAGCCTAACGATGGCTGAGCGGCGCTGCTAAGCATTAAGCCATGCAGAGTAATATTTCCTGGCCTTGGCGAGCTTGGGATTGATGATCACCTGGCAGTAGCCCTGCTCGGGATACTTGGCGTAGTAGTCCTGATGGACCTCCTCCGCGGCATGGAACCGCGGCAGCCGGCTGACCTCGGTCACAATCGGGTGCGACCACAGCGCCTGGTTCCGTTCGATGGCTTCCTCGAAGAGAATCTTCTCCTCGGTGGTCTCATAGAACATGGACGAGCGGTACTGGGTGCCGACGTCGTACCCTTGGCGGTTGAGCGTGGTGGGATCGTGCAGGGCAAAGAACATGTCCAGGATGACCTCGGCCGGAATGACGGCCTCGTCAAAGGTGACGGCCACAACTTCGGCATGGCCGGTGGTCCCGCCGCAGACGGAGTAGTAGTCGGGGTACGGGTCGTGGCCGCCCGTATAGCCGGAAACCACCGAGCTGACGCCTTTGGTTATCTGGTAAACGGCGTCAAGGCACCAGAAGCAGCCTCCACCAAGAACAAAAGTTTTCATGACCTCTTCAATGGTTGAGTGCCCCGGATGATTCCCTGACCACCTTACGAGACTGTGACACATGCGGGCCAGATGGCTCCATGGGGTAAAAATGAGACTATGGAACCTGTGAACACCGGCGTTACAGATGCGGACAAGCACGACGACGGCACCCTTACCGGGGAGGACGCTGCAGCGGATGGTCCAGCTGCTCCCACGCTGGGCCAGGTGCTGCTGGCGGTCGAGGAACTCTGGCCCGAGTCCCTGGCCGAAAACTGGGACGAAGTTGGGCTCGTGGCCGGCCACCCCTCAGCGCCCGTTACCAGGGTGATGTTCGCCGTTGATCCCACGCTCACGGTGATCGAGGAAGCCGTGGAATGGGGTGCCGAGCTCCTGATCACCCACCACCCCTTGCTCCTCAAAGGCGTCACGTCGGTGGCCGCCACCACTGCCAAAGGGCAGGCCATCCACCGTCTCATCGAGTCCGGCACCGCTCTCCTGACCGTTCACACCAACGGTGATTCCGCCGTCGGGGGCGTTTCCGACGTCCTGGCTGATGCGCTGGGACTGGAGGGCGTTGTCCCGCTGACCGTTGCCGCAAACGGCCTGCCCGAGGAAGGCATCGGACGCGTGGGTGATCTGGCGGACGTGATGAGCCTGGGCGATTTCGCAGCCAGGGTGTTCGGCATCCTGCCGTCGGTGGCCGGGGGAGTCCGCGTGTCCGGGGATAAGGATGGGCTGGTGCGGCGTATTGCGGTTTGCGGCGGGGCCGGGGATTCCCTGTTTAACGAAGTGCGGGCCAACAACGCCGACGTCTATGTCACCGCCGACCTCCGGCACCATCCGGCGTCCGAAGCCCGGGAAGCGGCAGTGAACGGCCGGCCGTACCTGATTGACGTTTCGCACTTCGCCAGCGAATGGCTCTGGCTGCCCGCCGCTGCGTCGGCACTGGGCAATGTGCTCGCCGATCAGGGCCACGACGTCGAGATCCAGGTAAGTACCACCAACAGCGATCCGTGGGACTTCATTCTGACGCCGGGCTAAGCCTGGCGTGCGAACTCCGGAGCCGGTGGGGACCTGTCGAGCCTGGGGAGCACGCTAGGCGCTAGAGTCTATAGAGCGCCGATACGGTGCCCGGCTTCGGCCGGATTGGATTTAGCGGAGGTAAATAGTGGCCAAGGCAGCACCGGCGGAACAGTTGAAGTTGCTCGAACTGCAGGGGCTGGACGCAAAGCTCAAGTCCCTCTCCAACCGCCGTCGCGCCCTGGAAACTGATCCTCGGATCGAGGACCTGCAGTCAGCCCTTTCCGTCGCCAACGGTGAACTCGGCTCCGCCAAGATGGCCGTCCATGACGCCGAGGCCGAGCTGAAGCGCGCCGAGGCCGACGTCGAACAGGTCGCCTCCCGCATCGAACGCGACGAAGCCCGGCTCAACAGCGGAACAGGGCTGTCAAAGGACCTCGTGGCCCTGCAGAAGGACATTGCCTCCCTCAACAAGCGCCGGTCCGACCTTGAAGACGTGGAGTTGGAAGTCCTGGAACGCCTGGATTCGCTGCGCGAGCGCCAGGCTGCCCAGCAGCTCATCGTGGACAACGTCCAGGGCTCGTTCGGAGGCATCCGCGCCGAACTCGATGAGGCCCTGGCCGAGGTGGCCGCTGAAGCGACCGTTGTCCGCGGCAAGCGTGCCGAATTCGCTGCAGGACTCGACGCCGGGATGCTGGCTATTTACGAAAAGACGCTCGCTAAGCGGGGAGTGGGCGCCGCCCGGTTGTTCCACGGAACCTCTGAAGCCTCCGGCATGAAGCTGAGCCCCGGAGACCTCGCAGAAATCAAGGCCGCCGCCGAAGACGACATTGTGTTCTGCCCGGACTCCGGCGCCATCCTCGTGCGCTCCGCCGAGTGGAACACCCCCGCCCCAACTGCCTAGCAGCCCATGTAAGTAGCACTAACTGTCGTTTTGAACGTTCAAAACGACAGTTAGTGCTACTTAGTTGGGAAGGATGATGTTCAGGGCGTGCGGTTTCCGCGCTGAACCGTCAACCAACTCCGCGTCCCATTTCTCGCGCGCGGCCTTCAGCAGCTGTACCGGGGTCTGCGGGGCGTTGCCGCGGCGGGCAAGCAGGTGCCGTGCCAGCTCGCCGCGCGTGTGTTTCGCGAAGTGGCTGACCACCTTGCGCACCCCGTTGACCTCGGTGAACACGTTGATGGCCACCGTCTGAGCCGGCGGTGGTGCCCATGCCACGGCATACGTGCTGGAGCGGCAGTCCACGAGCAGATGCCCGGACACCGACTCCGCGAGGGCTTCCGAAAGCTGCGGCTTCCAGAACGAGGCGAGGCGGCCGACGTCGGGCAGTGCCGTTCCCATCGACAGCCGGTAGGCGGGCACACGATCGGCGAAGCGGATGGCACCCCACAGGGCCGAGATCACGAGCACCGAACCATCGGCCTTCCGGCGCTGCGCCGGGGTCAGCGTTTTGTAGCCGAGGGCGTCGTACAGAACGCCCGAATAAATCTGGTGCGCAGGGGCCGCCGGTTCGGCGTGGAGCCGGGTGTTGCGTTCGACGTCGTCCTGCAGTGATGCGCCGACGCCGAGCAGCGCGAGGGCATCCTCATGTGCACTCACCGTCCCCAGCGCTTCCAGGACCTTGGCCCGGTAGGTGTTGAGTTCAGGAAAACTCAGTGACGGCCAGTCGACGGCGGACCCGCGGACTGCGGGGGTCTTGCCTTCGGAGGGGGGAAGCAGAATCAGCACCGTACGATCCTACCGGCGACTGAGGGGCCTCCTTCCGGCGGTAGACTGGCTGCGGATGGGTTGACCAGGCGGCCGCGCGTCACGCAAGTGGCTCGAGGAACGTCCGGGCTCCGCAGGGCAGGGTGGTGGGTAACGCCCACTCGGGGTAACCCGCAGGCCAGTGCCACAGAGAACAGACCGCCTGCGTCTTCCGGCAACGGAAGCTCAGCAGGTAAGGGTGAAACGGTGGTGTAAGAGACCACCAGCTTCCCGGGTGACCGGGAAGGCTAGGTAAACCCCACCCGGAGCAAGGCCAGACAGGACACGTTTGAGGGCTGCCCGCCCGAGTGTCCGGGTAGGCCGCTGGAGGGCGTCGGCAACGGCGTCCGTAGATGGATGGCCGCTACTCCCGCGCTGGTAACGGCACGGGAGCACAGAACCCGGCGTATCGGTCAACCCATCCAACACCACCCGCCGGGCACCGACGCGCCCCGCATGTGAGTGATTTCACGCCGGTTGCGGCGGTCCGCGGTGTCGCTCCAGCCTAGAATAGAGAGCGAACGTAGAAGTTCTGCCGCCGGGTCTGCGTTCGCAGCCGGTGGCTTTTCTTTACGCTTCTCCACGGCACCCGGGATGGACCGCATCCTGCCGGTGCCAGAGCCCCTGGACAACATCAGGTGGCCGCCAACCGCGTACGACGACGTATGCGGCTGAACCGAGGAAGGTAGTTCTGTGAGCCAGACGTCAGATTCTTGTCTTGATACGTGGATGGGCCGGGAGGCTCTCGCCGAGGCCATGATTCCGGTGATTGGCCGGCTGTACCGCGAAAACAACGTGGTGACCAGCATTCACGGCCGCAGCCTGATCAACAAGTCCACTATGAACATCCTCAAGGCGCACCGTTTCGCCCGCCGCATGAGCAACACCGAGCTCCTGCTCGAAGAGACCGCACCGCTGCTGAACATCCTGGCTCAGCTGGAGCTAGGTGCGGCGGCCATCGACGTCGCCCGCCTCGCGGAGAAGTTCAAGGCAGAAGGCGACGGCGCCACCCTGGAAGAGTTCCTCCGCGCCGAGCTTGCCGAGGTAGTAGGCAGGCGTGGTGGCGATGACCGCACCAGCACCGACGTTGTGCTCTACGGCTTTGGCCGGATCGGCCGCCTGCTGGCGCGCCTTCTCATCGAAAAGGCCGGCGGCGGCCACGGCCTGCGCCTGCGTGCCATCGTGGTGCGCCGCGGCTCGGACAAGGACCTCACCAAGCGCGCCAGCCTTCTGCGCCGCGACTCGGTCCACGGCTCCTTCGAGGGAACCATCCGCGTGGACGAGGACGCCAACACCATCACCGCGAACGGTGTGCAGGTCCAGGTCATCTACTCGGACAACCCCGCCACGATCGACTACACCGCGTACGGCATCCACAACGCCCTGGTGGTGGACAACACGGGCCGCTGGCGCGACGCTGAGGGCCTGTCCCAGCACCTGCAGAGCAAGGGCGTTGCCCGCGTTCTCCTGACTGCCCCGGGTAAGGGCGCGCTGAAGAACATCGTGCACGGCATTAACCACGGCACCATCGAGGACACGGACCAGATCGTGTCCGCGGCGTCCTGCACCACCAATGCCATTACCCCGGTCCTGAAGGCCATCAACGACAAGTTCGGTGTGATCCACGGCCACGTGGAGACGGTCCACTCCTTCACCAACGACCAGAACCTGATCGATAACTTCCACAAGGGCGACCGCCGGGGCCGCTCCGCCGCGCTGAACATGGTCATCACGGAAACCGGTGCGGCCACCGCTGTGGCGAAGGCCCTGCCCGAACTGCTGGGCAAGCTCACGGGCAGTTCCATCCGGGTCCCCACGCCGGACGTCTCGCTGGCGATCCTGAACCTCAGCCTGGAAAACGGCACCACCAAGGATGAGGTGAATGATTATCTGCGTCAGATGTCCCTGCATTCGGACCTCCGCAAGCAGATTGACTACATCGATTCGCCTGAGGTTGTTTCCACGGACTTCGTCGGCTCGCGCCGTGCCGGCATCGTTGACGGCCTCGCCACGATCTCCAACGACAAGAACCTGATTCTTTACGTCTGGTACGACAACGAGTTCGGCTACAGCTGCCAGGTAGTCCGGGTTATGGAAGAGATGGCCGGCGTCAACCCGCAGGCGTTCCCCGCCAAGGAGGCCGCTGCGGCCTTGGCCGCAATCGCCGTCTAGGCCGTTTGCGGGCTGGCTGCCGGACATTCCCGGCTGGTTCGCTGGAATCAGCCGGGAATCGGGACCACACTGGTGGCATGGATAACGAAACTCTCCACGAGACCACCCTTGAACACGCCCTCGACGTCGCCAGGGCCAACCACAAAGAGGCCATCAGGCTCCTGGAGCAGGCCCGCGCGTCCCGGGCTTCCGGCGACGTCGGCGACGACCGCGTGCGCCAGCTCGCAGGGCTCCTTCAGGTTGCCGAAGAAGACCTGCGCCGTGTAGTCCGGGAGCAGTAGCCGGCCATAGCAGTAGGCGGATGTCCCGGGCCACTCGTCCTCCCCATTGTGGATAACCGCATGGGTGTCAGTGGGGTGGCCTAGGCTCTTCTGGTGCATTACATTTCAGGAAGAGCCGGTTGCCCATGACCGTCAGCTGGCGTGCCTACCGCCGTGCCCGCCGCCGCTCGAGGCAGGCCTGGGCTCTACTGGCGGTGCTGGCCGTGTCGGCAGTGGGCTCCGCGGGGTGGTTTTTCACCGCGGGCCAGTTCGCTGTGGCAGAACCGGCAATCGCCGGGCCCCGCGAGGCGCCTGTTTTCGACGGGACCTGGATGAAGCCCGTGATCCCGGTGCACGCTGTACCGCAGGGGAGTGCCCTGACCGCCCTCGAGCGGCTTTCCGTCAAGGGACGGGCTCCCAAAGACAATTACCAGCGGGAGGCCTTCGGGCAGGCCTGGCTGGACGTGGACCGGAACGGCTGCGACACCCGCAATGACATCCTCCGCAGGGACCTCACCGCTGTGGGCTTCACGGAGGGTTCCAAATGCAAGGTAGTGTCAGGGTCCATCCATGAGCCGTACACGGGCAAAGCCATGTTGTTCCGGCGTGGCCCGGAAAGCAGCAAGGAAATCCAGATCGATCACGTCGTGGCGCTCAGTGACGCGTGGCAGAAAGGCGCACAGGGGCTGACCCCGCAGCAGCGCCAGAGCCTGGCCAACGATCCGTTAAACCTCATCGCCGCGGACGGTCCTGCAAATCAGCAGAAGAGCGCAAGCGACGCCGCCACCTGGCTGCCGAAGAACAAAAACATCCGCTGCCATTACGTGGCCCGCCAGATCTCGGTGAAGGCATCCTATGGACTGTGGGTCACGCAGCCGGAGAAGGATGCGATGAAGCGCGTCCTGGACTCCTGCCCGGACCAGCCAACCATTACTGCGAGGTAATGCGTCGGCTCAGTGGCCGAACGGGTCCGGATCCACACCGGGCATCCAGGTCAGGCCGGGCACACCCCAGCCGCTCTTCTTGGCCAGTTTCATGGCCTTCCGTGCATAGCGGTCAATCAGCCGGTTGACGTAGAGCTTTCCGTCGAGGTGGTCGTATTCGTGCTGGATGACCCGTGCGAACCATCCGGTCGCTTCGAACTCCACAGGCTGCCCATGGCCGTCAAATCCTTCCACCCGCGCCCACTCCGCACGCTTGAGCGGGTATGCGCCGCCGGGGAAGGAGAGGCAGCCCTCTTCCTCTTCCTCGGGGTCCGGCAGCGCGCCAGAGATCTTGGACAGGGTCAGTACCGGGTTTACCAGGACCCCGATGGGCGGAGCGCCGTCGTCATTGGCGTACTTGTACACAAAGATTCTTTTGCCCACACCGACCTGCGGCGCCGCCAGGCCCACGCCGTTGGCGGCCTCGTTGGTTTCAAACATGTCCGCGATCAGGGTGCGCAGTTCGTCGTCGAAAACCTCCACCTCGGCGGCGCGGCGGTGCAGCACCGGTTCACCCCAGACGGTGATTGGCAGAACTGTCATGTCAGGCGGCCCTTCGTGCGTGCGGCGTGGCGCCGGCGGTTATGCAAAAAAATGGAGGCCGTACCGGATATCCGGTACGGCCTCCAAATGGACGGCTTTCACTGCCGCCCTATGAGGGTGAGCTACGGGGGTTGAACCCGCGACCTCCTGGACCACAACCAGGCGCTCTGCCAACTGAGCTAAGCCCACCATGCGCCCCACAGATTTCCCGGTAGTCCGGTGCTCTGGAAAGGCAACTCAAATAGCTTACCTGCTGTTTGAGGGTGCTTGCGCCATTTTTGGGCTTTTAGCGAAAATTTCCGCCAAACGTGGCGCAGATTACTCTTTCGGAATACCTGCTGTGCCCGGCGAGGCAGTGATGCGCTGGGCGACTTCACGGGCCGTGGCGCTGTCAGGCCCCGGAGCCGGAACGAAAACCGCCTCGCGGTAGTAGCGGAGCTCGTCGATGGAATCCTGGATGTCACCCAGGGCGCGGTGGCCGCCCTTCTTGGCGGGGGACTGGAAGTAAGCCCGGGCGAACCAGCGGCGGGAGAGTTCCTTAATGGTGCTCACGTCGATCACGCGGTAATGCAGGTGCTCCACAACGGCCGGCATGTCGCGGGAGAGGAAGACGCGGTCGGTCCCCACGGAATTGCCGCCCAGCGGTGCCTTGCGCGGGTCCGGCACCCACTTTTCGATGTATTCCATCACGGCGGCTTCGGCCTCGGCCATGGTCTTGCCGTGCGGCAGTTCCTTGAGCAGCCCGGACCGGGTGTGCATGTCCCTCACGAAGTCGTTCATCTGGGCGAGGGCCGCATCCTCAGGCTTGATCACCACGTCCACACCGTCGCCGAGAATGTTGAGCTCTGAGTCCGTCACCAGCGCCGCCACCTCGATCAGGGCGTCGTTCTTGATGTCCAGGCCGGTCATTTCGCAGTCGATCCAGACGATGCGTTCGTTAGATATAGGCACCGGACCAGCCTACCGTTTAGCTCCGGCGCAACCGTCCGATGCTAGGATTTCGGGTACATGGGGCGAGGATTTTGCCGCTGTGCGGTGTCTGCGCGAAGTGTAAAGAGATTGGACGATCCTAAGATGACGGCGCCTGTGCCTGCAACGGGGGAGATGGCGGCCAGCGTGATCCCGGAGCCCGGTGCGGCAGAAGTGGATAACGCCAGGTCCCCCATCCTTGCCGGTCTTGTCGGCTCGGTGCTTATGGTGTTCGGATCCCTCGGCGTCGGCTGGCTGGCCCCCGTTTCCGAACTCCGCCGCGTACCGATCTTTATCTGGATGCGGACGGAGGCCATCGGCGTTGCCCTGGCCATCGTGCTGGTTGCGGTAGGCGGCATGCTCCTGGTCCGCTCCTGGCTGAGGCTCGGCCAGCGGGTCCGCGTATGGGGGCCGGCGGCGCGAAAGGCAACGCTGCAGGCCATCGCAGCATGGGGCCTGCCGTTGATGTTCACCGTCCCGCTCTTCAGCCGCGACGTGTATGCCTACATTGGTCAGGGCAGGCTGATGGTGGAGGGGTTCAACCCCTACGAGAACGGCATCTCGGCGTTGTCCAACTATTTCCAGCTTGGCGCCGACAAGCAGTGGACTGAAGCTCCCGTGCCGTACGGCCAGCTGTTTCTGTGGATCGAGCAGTTTGTGGTCTGGTCCACCAACGTCCAGCCCGAGGCCAGCGTGATGCTTTTCAGGCTCGTGGCGCTGTTTGGTGTGGTCCTCTGTGTCATCTACGTGCCCAAGCTGGCCGAGCTTCACGGCGTCAATCCGCACCGCGCCTTGTGGCTCACCGCGGCCAACCCCCTGTTCCTCACCAACTTCATCGCCAGCGTCCACAACGACGCCCTCATGATCGGGTTGGCCCTTGCCGGGCTGTATTACGCGGCCACCAGGCGCGTGGTGCTGGGCATAGTCCTCGTCACCCTTTCCATCGCCGTCAAGCCCATCACCATCGTTTTCCTGCCGTTCATCGGCCTGATCTGGGCAGGCAAGAACGCCGGCTGGCCGCGGAAATTCCTGTTCTGGGGACTGACCGGAGGGCTGAGCCTGGCCATTCTGTACGGCCTGAGCCTCGTCAACGGGTTCGGCTTCGGCTGGATCAATGGGCTGTCCGCCCCTGGCAGCCTCTTCATTTGGTACGCGCCGGTGGGCTTGGTGGGGCTGATGGTCGCTTCCGTTTCGAACGCCTTCGGCCTCGACGGGTGGACGCTCGCCGACTGGGTGTTCGACGCCGGCAAAATACTTGCCGTAGGCATCGTCGCCTTCCAGATATTCAGGGGTGAGCATGAGCGGCTGATCCGCCGCCTCACCTTGGGCTTTGCGGCCATTGTGGTGCTGGCGCCGATGATCCAGGCCTGGTATGTGGTGTGGCTCATCCCGCTGTTCGCGGTGACAGGCATCCGCAATGACTGGCAGGTCAAGGCCCTGTATTTCATCGTATCGTTCTTCATGATCTACGCCATTTCTGACCAGCTGGAGGTATTTCCCTACCTCCAGACCGAGGACCTGGGACTTGCCCTGGTCCTGGCCCGCTTCGCGGCGGCGATTACCGGCCTGCTTTTTGCCATGTACCTGATCTTCATGGATCCAGACACCAAAGGGCTTTTCCGGAAGTCGGCCGAACCGGTGACCGAACGCCCCGTTATCTAGTCTCCGCAGGCGCGGTTATCCGGCGCCGGTGATTCCCGCCGTCGTGCCCTGTTCCAGATGCCGCAAGGCTTCCTTCCGGGACCGCGGACTCAACCGCGTACCCTTTTCCACCACGAAATCGTGTACCCACTCCGGGTCCGTTTTGGCGTATTCACGAAGCGCCCAGCCAATGGCCTTCCGGATGAAAAACTCCGGGTCCGCCAGGTTCGGCTCAATGACAGCCCGCAGCAGGTCCTGATCCGTGCTGGCCTTGGCCTTCAACTGCGAGGTGATGGCCGACCGCCGGATCCAGAAGTCCTGGTCCGTGCTCCAGGCCAGCAGGAGTTCGGTCATCATGGGCCGGTGGGCCTGAAGAAGCCCGCCGATACGATGCGACACCCCATCCACGAAATCCCACCACGCGCCGGTGCGGATGATCTCCTCATAGACCGGGAGCATCAGCTGGTCACGGGCCACCAACCGGAGGCTTGTCAGGTCAATGGCCGCATAGCGTTCCTCGCGTACTGTGGAGCCGCGCCAGAGTTCCAGCACCGTGGCCCGCAACTGGCCCGCCGACGTAACGGGGTGGACGGAAGCAGCGGCCAGCGCCAGCCGCCTGACTTCCGGGACTCTGACGCCCAGTGGCGGCAGGGTGGACTTCATATACGCCTGCGCGCCAGTGGCCCGCACCGGGTCAGTCCGCTCCCGCAGCGCCGCGCGCACGGCATCCAGCAACTCGCGGTTCGGAGTCTCCGTACCCGGAGCATCCGTGACCGGTGCCTCCGTGTCCAGCGATTCGTCATTCGGCGACATTCGGTCCATGGTGCAACTTTAGCGAGGTGCCGGCGGCGTGGATGTCGGCCGGTCCATCCTCAGCGGGACGGCTCTAGAGTGGGACCAGACAAACTGCACGTTCCCGTGAACCGTGCTACCCGACGTTGGAGGTTCCCTGCATGTCCATGATCAAGACTCCCGAGCAGATTGCCCTCATGCGCGAAGCCGGGCGGGTGGTGGCCAATACCCTGGCGGCGGTGCGTCAGGCCGCCGGAGTGGGTGTCACCCTGCGTGACCTCGATGCGCTGGCCGCGGAGACGATTGCCACGGCGGGAGCCACACCGGCCTTCCTGGACTACCACCCGCGCTGGGCCGCAGTTCCCTTTCCCGGCGTGATCTGCACAAGTGTGAACGACGCCGTGGTCCACGGAATCCCCGACGGCTACAGACTCCAGGACGGTGACCTGCTAAGCGTGGATTGCGGGGCATTTCTGGAGGGCTGGTGCGGCGATGCGGCCGTCAGTTTCATTGTGGGAACACCCGATCCTGTGGACCAGGCCCTCATTGATGCCACGGATGCCGCCTTGGCCCGTGGGATCGAGGCAGCCCGGATCGGCAACAAAATGGGCGATCTTGCCTACGCGATCGGCGGCGCCGCGCGGCGGGCGGGCTACGGTCTGCTGGCTGACCACGGCGGCCACGGGATCGGCCGCACCATGCACGCCGAACCGCCGGTGCCCAACGACGGCAGGCCGGGACGGGGGATCAAGCTCACCGAGGGGCTGGTCATCGCCATCGAGCCTATGCTGATCCTTGGCCGCAAGGACGACTACTATCAGGACGACGACGGTTGGACGCTGCGTTCCGCCAACGGACGCCGGGCTGCCCACAGCGAACACACAGTGGCCATCACTGCCGATGGCCCGCTGATCCTTACGCTCCCTTAGGTCCGGTGAGGCTCAGGCGCACCATGGCCCGCCCTGGGACGGCGCTGCTGTCCACGGTGAACCCGGCGCGCAGGAAGAGGTTCAGCGTGCCGTGGTAAAGGTCTGCGGGTCCCGCGTTGGGCCGCTGCTCGCGGTCCACCGGGTAGCCTTCCACAACGTCGGCACCATTGAGCCGGGCATGCTCGACGGCGGCGCGCAGCAGCGCGGCTGCCACACCGCTCCGGCGGTGGCCGGCGGCGACCACGAAGCAGGTCACTGACCACACCCCGCCGGACGCATCCGGTGATGCTGTTTCGGAATCGGGCGGCCCTGGTTCCTCAGCCAGCCGCAGCATGCGGGAGCGAAGCACTCGGGGATAACAGGTCCGTGGCTCCACGGCACACCAGCCCACGGGCTGACCGTCGACGAAGGCGAGGACGCCGGGGGCGGGGGAGCCGCCGTCGAACCTTTCCTTCAACTGTGCCTTGCGGGCGGCCGGCCCCAGCGCGGAGTACTCCGGACCGGTGAGGGCAAAGAAGCGGCACCAGCAGCGGGGACGGCTCGCCGGGGCGGCTGAACAAGCGCTCGACGCCGTTCCACTGCGCCGCGGCCGTCGTCAGGCCGGGGGCGGGCCCGTCCGTCATGCTGGTCAGGCCACCGACTCGGCGCTGGTCGGGTGTGCCACTTCGGTGCTGCGCCGGAGTATGACCTGGCCGGTTATCGGGGGCGATCCGGCATCGTCGGCGGACGGGCCGGCCGCGCTGCTGGCGGCCTGCCGTCCGATCTCCTCCAGGGGAAGGTGCACCGTGGAGAGGGCCGGCCGGAAATCGCGCAGAGTCTCAATATCGTCGAAACCGGCAACGGCGGCGTCGCGCGGGATCCGCAGTCCCTGGGAGCGCAGCGCGGCAGCGGCCCCGATGGCCATAACATCGTTGACGGCAAAGATGCAGAGCCGTTTTGTCGCGGTCCCGGGTTGGGACGCTGTGATCCGTGCAGCCAGGGCGAGGCCGGCCTCGAAGCCGCCCGCACGGGTGAAGTCCGTGCGGATGACGTCCGCGGCAGGCAGGCCGGCGCTGGCGAGGCCGCGCTGGAACCCACGGATCCGGTCGTCGGAGGTGAACAGCCCTTCCGGGCCGCCGACGATGACGAAGTCTTCTTCCCGCGACGCGGCCAGCTCGGTTGCGAGCTGCGCGGCCAGCTCCTCATTGGGCACACTCACCACGTGGTAGCCGTCCGCTGTCGCGGCCCCCACAATCCCGTGGCCGATCACGCCCACGTGGCCGCCGTTGCGGCAGTATCGGTCCAGTTCCGCAGCGAGTTCGGTGTTGCCTTCCAGGTCCTCGGTGCGGGAGGTCCGTGATCCTGCGATCACGATGGAATCGGCGCGGCGTGCGGCGAAGGCAGCCACGGCCTCCTTCTCACTGTCTGGAGCGCCCTCGGTGGTGGCCAGCAGCACCATCTTGTGCTGTTCCCTCGCGGCATCCTGGACGCCGCGGGCAATGGCTGCGAAGTACGGATCGGCAATGTCATGCACGATCAGCCCGATCAGCCCGGAGCTGGACTTGGCCAGCCCCTGCGCCTGGGCGTTGGGAATGTAGCCGAGGGATTCGGCGGCCTGGCGCACCCGGTCCGCAATATCCTTGCCGGGTATCCGGGCGGAGCCGTTCAGCACGCGGGAGGCGGTGGCCGGCGAAACGCCCGCCAGCCGGGCCACCTCGGTGAGGGTACTTGCAGCCACAACTTCTCCCGTTCGTACAGACTTTCAGCGCCGTTAGCGCCGCTTTCAGTATGGCAGTTTGAGGATACTTTGGGAAAGCGCTTGCCAACCCGAACGCGAGCGGTGCATGATGGACGCAGTGGGAATGCGCTTTCCCAATATCCCTTGAGTAACACTGCTCACTCACCGTGGAGGACACATGGGCTTCGAAACAAAGACGATCCGTATCGCCATGAATGGCATCACCGGCCGGATGGGTTACCGCCAGCACCTGCTGCGTTCCATCCTTCCCATCCGCGACGCTGGGGGCTTCACGCTGGAGGACGGCACCAAGGTCCAGGTGGAGCCCATCCTGGTGGGCCGCAATGAAGCCAAGATCCGCGAACTGGCCGAACTGCACAAGGTGGCCGAGTGGACCACGGACCTTGATTCCGTGATCAATGACCCCACCGTGGACATCATCTTCGACGCCTCCATGACCAGCCTCCGCGCTGCCACGCTCAAGAAGGCAATGCTGGCCGGCAAGCACATCTTCACCGAGAAGCCCACGGCCGAGTCCCTCGAAGAGGCCATCGAGTTGGCCCGCATCGGCAAAGAAGCCGGCGTCACCGCCGGTGTTGTGCACGACAAGCTGTACCTGCCCGGCCTGGTCAAGCTCCGCCGCCTCGTGGACGAAGGCTTCTTCGGCCGCATCCTGTCCATCCGCGGCGAATTCGGCTACTGGGTCTTCGAAGGCGACGTCCAGGCAGCACAGCGACCGTCCTGGAACTACCGCAAAGAAGACGGCGGCGGCATGACCACGGACATGTTCTGCCATTGGAACTACGTCCTCGAAGGCATTATCGGCAAGGTCAAGAGCGTCAACGCCAAGACCGCCACCCACATCCCGGCCCGCTGGGACGAGGCAGGCAAGGAGTACAAAGCCACGGCGGACGACGCCTCCTACGGCATCTTCGAACTCGAAACGCCGGCGGGCGAGCCGGTCATCGGCCAGATCAACTCCTCTTGGGCTGTCCGCGTCTACCGCGACGAGCTTGTGGAATTCCAGATCGACGGCACGCACGGTTCGGCCGTTGCCGGACTCAACAAGTGCGTAGCCCAGCAGCGTGCCCACACCCCCAAGCCCGTCTGGAACCCGGACCTGCCCGTCACGGAATCCTTCCGCAGCCAGTGGCAGGAAGTCCCTGCCAACGCCGAGCTGGATAACGGCTTCAAGCTGCAGTGGGAAGAGTTCCTGCGCGACGTGGTGGCCGGCCGCGAGCACCGCTTCGGCCTGTTGTCCGCCGCCCGCGGCGTCCAGCTCGCCGAGCTTGGCCTGCAGTCCAACGACGAACGCCGCACCATCGACATCCCGGAGATCACGCTCTGATGACTTCCCTGATTCTTCCCACCCACGGCGGCGGCACCCGCGAGTACCGCCTCCAGGGCGGCGTGTCGTGGGCCCGCCCCACCGTCCCGCTCACGTCGCGGCGTGCCTACGCCGCCGCGCACGTCATTCCCGAGGTCCTGGCGGACAACACGCCAGGTGCCCCGGCCAGCCTCGACTGGGACGCCACCCTGGCGTACCGGCACGAACTCTGGTCCTACGGCCTCGGTGTCGCCGATGCGATGGACACCGCCCAGCGCGGCATGGGCCTGGACTGGGCCGCAACCCAGCAGCTCATCAAGCGCACCGGTGTGGAGGCCGCTTCGGTGGTCGCTGCCGGTGGCCCCGCTACCGCCGGGAAGACTGTGCGCGATCTCGTCTCGTGCGGCGCCGGCACCGACCAGCTGGACCTCGCCGCACTGCCCACCGGCAACGCAGGACTCGCCGCTGTCCTGGACGCCTACCGCGAGCAGATCGCCGTCGTCAGTGAAGCCGGACCCAAGATCATCCTGATGGCTTCCCGGGCGCTGGCCCGCGTGGCCAACGGTCCGGACGACTACCTGCACGTCTACTCCACGTTGCTGCAGGAAGTGGACCAGCCCGTCATCCTGCACTGGCTCGGAACCATGTTCGATCCCGCGCTGGCCGGCTACTGGGGTTCGGACGACGTCGCTGCCGCGACCGAGACCTTTCTGTCCCTTGTCCGCCAGCACGCGGACAAGGTGGACGGCGTGAAGGTATCGCTGCTGGATGCTTCGCACGAGGTTGCCCTGCGCGCTGCCCTGCCGGAAGGGGTCTGCCTCTACACCGGCGACGACTTCAACTACCCGGAACTGATCGACGGCGACGGCAGCCACCACTCGGACGCGCTGCTGGGCATCTTCGCTGCGATCTACCCTGCCGCATCGGTTGCGCTGCAGAAGTACGACGCCGGCAAGGCTGAGGAAGCGCGCGCCATCCTGGACTCCACCCGCGAGCTCGGCAAGCACATCTTCAGCGCCCCCACGTTCTACTACAAGACCGGGATCGCCTTCATGTCATGGCTCAACGGCAGGCAGCCCGGCTTCCAGATGGTGGGCGGCCTGCACTCCGGCCGCTCCGTCTGCCACCTGGCCAAGACCTTCGAACTTGCCGACCAGGCAGGGCTGCTGAAGGACCCGGCGCTCGCCGCGTTCCGGATGTCCGACTACCTGCGCATCAACGGAGTGGGAGTATGACATCCAATTCAGAACCGTCCCCTTTTTCACGGCTTTCCCTGAACAGCGCCACCACCAAGAAGCTGACGCTTGCCGAAGTTGTTGGTGGCTGTGTACGCGCCGGAATCCCCGCGATCGCCCCGTGGCGCGACCGGGTTGAAGAAGCGGGGCTGGACAAGGCCGCGAAGCTGATCAAGGACGCGGGCCTCCGGGTGTCCTCCCTGTGCCGCGGCGGCTTCCTGACAGCGCCCGACGCTGAGGGCCAGGCCGCCGCCCTGGCGGACAACCGCGCGGCCGTCCTCGAAGCCGCTGCGCTGGACACCAGGGAACTCTTCATGGTGGTCGGCGGCCTGGCGCCGGGGGAGAAGGACGTGGTGGCAGCCCGCCAGCGCGTTGCCGACCGCCTCGCCGATCTTGTCCCGTTCGCCACCGAGAACGGCATCCGGCTGGTGCTCGAACCCCTGCACCCCATGTACGCAGCGGACCGCGCCGTCATTTCGACCCTGGGCCAGGCCCTGGATCTTGCAGCCCCGTTTAATGCTCAGGCGGTGGGCGTCGCCGTCGACACCTTCCACGTCTGGTGGGACCCGGACCTGAAGGCCCAGATTGTACGTGCTGGCAGGGACGGGCGCATCGCCTCCTACCAGGTGTGTGACTTCAACATGCCCATAGCGGCCGATCCACTGCTGTCCCGCGGATTTATGGGCGACGGCGTCATCGACTTCGCCACCATCGGCACCTGGGTCAGGGACGCCGGGTACACCGGGGACATCGAAGTTGAAATCTTCAACCAGGAGATCTGGGACGCCGACGGAGATGCTGTCATGGAGACCGTCAAGGCCCGCTACGCGGAACTCGTCCTGCCCTACGCCTGATTCACACCGCAGGTTCGTAACACTCACACAACGAAGAACACCCCCGGTCCGAAGACCGGGGGTGTTCTTCGCTGACCGGCCCATCCGTAGCGGAGGTGCTGGTTCAACAACTTGTGCCCCAGGAGGGAATCGAACCCCCGACCGGCGGATTAGAAGGCCGCTGCTCTATCCCCTGAGCTACTGGGGCACGTGGCGCCACGACGATAGATCCGGCGCATCAAAAGTCTACATTGCCCCGACGCGCAGCAGCGTCAGCGTCGCGCACTGCCGGTACTCCTCCTCAACAGGGCGGTTGCAGGCAGGGTTGTGCACATACGCGAAGTTGTCCCTCGCGGTCCGGTGCCGTCCGCGCGAAGCTGGTTCTGCCGCTAAGGCGCTACCTTTCGAGACAGGACAAGACGATGACTGACTACCAAACATTCCGGGGCTTCGTTGCCACGGATATCAAGACCTCCACGACTCCGGGCGGCGTTGGCACCGCCTCGTTCCGCCTCGGTTCAACGGCGCGGCGTTTTGACCGGGCCACCAGCACCTGGGTGGATAGCCACACCAACTGGTTCAACGTCCAGGGCTACCGTCAGCTTGCCGGAAACATGGCCTGCAGCATCAAGAAGGGCCAGTGCGTCATCGTCGTTGGCCGGCTCAAGCTGCGCAGCTGGGAGAAAGACGGCCGGGTCTACCATTCGGCCGAAATCGATGCGGATTCCGTGGGTCACGACCTCAAGCGCGGTTCGGCCAACTACATCCGTACCAGCGACACCGGACTGCACCTCGTCTCAGACAACGGCGCGGCAGGGCAGGAGGCGTCAGCGGAGGGCAGCGGCGTCGGCCCCGCTGATCCTGACGAGGACGGCGGAGACCCGGAAGAAGGGGAGCACACGGACGACGACGCTGCAGCGTTGGGAGTCTTCCACGAGGATGCAGACGGCAACCGCATTCCGGTGGATGCTGAAACAGGCGAGCTCGCCGGAGCCACCGTCTGAAAGTGCTGGCGTTGGATACCGCACGGGACGCGGGCGGGCCCGGGGCCGGCAGTCCGCCCGCGCCGGGACCGTTCCGTCCCAGGCGTGGCCGCGTGGCAGAATGGCGGCATGAATCGCGCGACGGACAACCGGCAGGCAACCCCAATCACCAGCCGGGCCACCCGTTCCCGGCGGTTTGGGGCACGTGCGGGTCGGGCGCCTGCGGCGCTCGCCGGAAGCCTCCTGATGGTTCTTGCGCTTGCAGCCTGCACTGGCAGCTCCCCAACGGCGGCAGGCACGGGCGCTGCCACGCCCGGCGAAATGGCACCCCCCTCGGGGCTGGCAACCACGGGCTCCACCCAGCCGGCCGCCACGTCCCCGGCGGAGGATCCGGACACCGTGGCGATGAAACAGACTGTGACGGATGCGCTGGGGAAGCTGGCGGCGGGGACACCAAAGCCAGCCACAGCCCAGGTGACAGATGCCCTGACCGGCGCCGGGATTTCCCCGCCGGCGCTCGAAGTGTCGGCGAGCCGGACGCCTACCGGGCTGGAAGCTGATGCCATTGAGGTCGCTGTGTTGCAGGGCACGGACTGCGTGGTGGGACAGGTCCGTGACGGCAAGGTCACCGTTATCATTCTGCCTGTCTTGGCCAGCGGCAAGTGTTTCGTGGGAGCGGCTGCCTGACGCCTCGAATGTGAGTTAAGCCCGCCAACCCACTAGATTTGGAACCATGGCGGAATTTATCTACACAATGACCAATGCCCGCAAGGCAGTTGGCGAAAAACTCATTCTTGACAACGTAAGCATGTCGTTCTTCCCGGGCGCCAAAATCGGTGTTGTAGGCCCGAACGGTGCCGGTAAGTCCACCATCCTGAAGATCATGGCCGGACTGGACATTCCCTCCAACGGTGAGGCCCGGCTCAGCCCCGGTTACACCGTGGGGATCCTGTTGCAGGAACCGCCACTGAACGAGGAAAAGACTGTCCTGGGCAACGTCCAGGAAGGCGTTGGCGAGATCTACGGCAAGATCCAGCGCTTCAACGAGATCTCCGAGGAAATGGCCAGCCCCGACGCTGACTTCGACGTCCTGCTTGAAGAAATGGGTCAGCTGCAGGAAGCCATTGACGCTGCTGAGGCCTGGGATCTCGACTCCCAGCTTGAGCAGGCCATGGACGCCCTCCGCTGCCCGCCCGCGGACGCCGACGTGACGCTGCTCTCCGGCGGTGAGCGCCGCCGCGTGGCCCTCTGCAAGCTCCTGCTGCAGAAGCCCGACCTCCTGCTCCTGGACGAGCCCACCAACCACCTCGACGCCGAGAGCGTGCTGTGGCTGGAACAGCACCTCTCCAGCTACGCCGGCGCAGTCCTTGCCGTCACCCACGACCGGTACTTCCTTGACCACGTCGCGGAATGGATCGCCGAGGTTGACCGCGGCCACCTGTACCCCTACGAAGGCAACTACTCCACGTACCTGGAGAAGAAGCGTGCCCGCCTGGAAGTCCAGGGCAAAAAGGACGCCAAGCAGGCCAAGCGCCTCACCGAGGAACTCGAGTGGGTACGCTCCAACGCCAAAGGCCGCCAGACCAAGTCCAAGGCCCGTCTGGCCCGCTACGAGGAGATGGCTGCCGAGGCTGACCGCACCCGCAAGCTTGACTTCGAAGAGATCCAGATCCCGCCGGGCCCGCGCCTGGGCGGGCTGGTCCTGGAAGCCAGGAACCTGCAGAAGGGCTTCGACGACCGCACCCTGATCGACGGACTGTCCTTCACGCTTCCCCGCAACGGCATCGTCGGCGTCATCGGCCCCAACGGCGTGGGCAAGTCCACGCTGTTCAAAACCATCATTGGCCTGGAGCCGCTCGACGGCGGTGAGCTGAAGATCGGCGATTCTGTCAAGATCTCCTACGCGGACCAGAGCCGCGGCGGCATCGACCCGAACAAGACCCTGTGGGAAGTTGTTTCGGACGGCCTCGATTACATCCAGGTGGGCCAGGTCGAAATGCCGTCCCGCGCCTACGTTGCCGCTTTCGGCTTCAAGGGTCCGGACCAGCAGAAGAAGGCCGGGGTGCTCTCCGGTGGTGAGCGCAACCGCCTCAACCTTGCACTGACGCTCAAACAGGGCGGTAACCTGCTGCTCCTTGACGAACCCACTAACGACCTCGACGTCGAAACGCTCAGCAGCCTTGAAAACGCGCTGCTGGAGTTCCCCGGCTGCGCCGTGGTGGTATCGCACGACCGCTGGTTCCTGGACCGGGTGGCCACACACATCCTGGCCTACGAAGGCGACGAGGAAAACCCCGCCAAGTGGTACTGGTTCGAGGGCAACTTCGAATCCTACGAGGAGAACAAGGTAGAGCGGCTCGGACCCGATGCGGCCAAGCCGCACCGCGTGACGCACCGCCGCCTCACCCGCGACTGATCGCAAAGAAGGCCGGCACCCCGTCAGGGTGTCGGCCTTTCTGCTGCCTGCCGGGAGCCAGTCAGCCCGCTCTGCCAGCGGGCTCAGTCAGCCCGCTCAGCCTCAGTTCCGCCCGGCCTTGCGGATCTGGTGCTCCAGGACCTTGGACTGGAACGCGCCAACTACTTTGTTTTTCAGGTCGGTGGGAACCCGGACCATGCCCTCCTGCGCCACCGAGGCAACGTGCTGCCCGGCCCGGTTGAAAATTTTGCCCGTTGCGAGGCCGCGGGCTCCCTGGGCGCTGGGGGATTCCTGGACGTAGAGCAGCCATTCGTCCACCCGGGCGGGACGGTGCCACCACATGGCGTGGTCGAGGCTGGCGACACTCATGCCGGGCGTGATCCAGCTCAGCCCGTGGCGGCGCAGGATGGATTCCAGCAGCGTGTAGTCGCTGGCGTAGGCCAGGGCGGCCCGGTGCAGGTTTGAATCATCGGGCATGGGCCCGAACGTCTTCATCCAGACGGCGTTCCGGGCCTCCTTCTTGCCTTTGGCCGAAACGTAGAGCGGCGGGTCGACGTGCCGGATATCAAAGGGCCGCTCGTAAGCCCAATGCTGGGCGATGGGGTGGTCGAACTTGCCCAGCAGGTCGGCCGTGCTCGGCAGCGACTCAGGATCGGGAATGCCGGCGGGCATCTTGGATTCGTGGTCGAGGCCTTCGTCCAGGTCCTGGAAGGACGCGATCATCGAAAGGATGGGCACCCCTTCCTGGTAGGCATGGACACGCCTCGCCGAAAAGGACCGGCCGTCACGCAGGCGCTGGACACCGAACGTGATGGGCTTGTTGGCGTCGCCGGGCCGGAGGAAATAGCCATGCATGGAATGGACAAACCGTTCCGGGTCCACCGTCCTCATGGAAGCGACCAGCGACTGGGCCAGCACCTGGCCGCCGAACACACGCTGCCGGGGCTGCTGCTGCGATGGGCCAAGGAAGATGTCCTCATCCGTCCGGGCGCCCTCAAGCTCACCAAGGTCCAGGAGCTGGATGAGCGTTTCGGTGGGGTCGCCGCTGGGTGGCGCCAGCAGTCCGGTTTCGGCTTCAGTCATGGATCGACTCTAGACGCCGCCCGGCCGCTGCTCAACCAAGCTTCAGCCGGTAGTGTTCTTAATGTGTCTGACCTACTTACGAAGTCCTTCCGGTTCGCCGACCCGCGTGATCTCGCCGATCTGCGAACATTCACCACCCGTGCCAAGACGGTCGACGACGGCGCCATCCGGCTTCAGGCCGCAGGTTCCGTTCTCGCGGCCTACGTGTGCATTCTGCGGCCCCGCCTGTTGGGCGAATCCACCCCCACCATCCTGGGCCTGCGCACCATGGCGCTGGCGGAACCTTCCGCGATTGACGTGACGGTACCGCTCTCAGCCGTTCTTGACCGGCTTGCCAGGGCAGGGGAGGACGACGTCGAGCTGCCGGTTCCGCCGTCCACCGTCACCGAATCGTGGACAGGCGTCGGCGCACCGCGCACCGGCTGGGAACTGGTGGGTGCGTTGTCGGATGCTGAACTCCGGCGCGCGGCCGAAGCCGGCATCACCGAAGTGGCGGGCATCATGCCCGCCCAGCCGGGGGCGCTGATCGTCAACAACGCACGCGCCGCTGTGTGGGGCCGGGCCCTTGATGACTCCGGCCTTCCGGCAGGAGCCGCCTTCGCGGCCCTCACCCTGGGATTCCTCGCAGACGCGGACCAGAAGCTGTACCGGGCGGGCCGTTGGTTCCGCCTCAGTGGTCCACGCGGCCACGTCCTGGCACGCACCGGCAGCGGCCTCTAAAACCCGGCCAGCCGCCGTCGTACGCGCCCATACGCTAAGCCCGAAGGCCGCGTCAGGCCTCCGACGGGCTGTTCACCATGGACAGGGCGGCGCGTTCCATGTAGTCCCAGAGCGTTCCCTCGTACAAGGGTGGCAGTTCCAGGGCATCGACAGCGGTCCGCATGTGGAACAGCCAGCGGTCCTTGGCCTCCGGCGTGACCCGGAACGGTATGTGGCGCATCCGCAGGCGCGGGTGGCCGCGTTCCTCGCCGTACGTGGTGGGGCCGCCCCAGTACTGCTCCAGGAACATCAGGAACCGCCGTTTGGCCGGTTCGAGGTCCTCCTCCGGGTACATCGGGCGCAACAGCGGGTCCGTGGCTACGCCGTCGTAAAAGACATCGATCAGCTTGACGAACGTCTCGTGGCCGCCCACGGCGTTGTAGAAGTTGTCCGTGTAGCCGGGCTGGCTGAAGGGATCGTTCTGCATAAGCTGGCGTGGCTGCTGCGGCTCGGCGGGTATGGTCATGTCTCTATTCTCCGGCCTTTTGCTCGGTCTTTTTCGCCTCGGTGGCGGGCGCACTCAGGGCAGTGTCCGGCCCGGCGGCCGGCAAGTCCGGCACTGGCACGTAGTTGCCCTGCGAACGGTTGCCGACGCGAAGGATCTCGCCATTGCGGAGGTACCAGATGGCGCCGTCCTCCGAGCGGACCCGGGTGATGCGCAGCCCCATTGACTCGACCACACCCACTACTTCGCTGGTTTCGATGACGTCGCCGATCCCGTACTGGTCTTCGATGGTGATGAAGATCCCGGCGAGGAAGTCACGGATCAGCTGCTGCGCGCCAAAACCGATGGCGATACCCAGGATTCCCACGCTGGTCAGCAGCGGGGCGATGTTGATGTCCAGGTTCTGCAGCACGTACATGGTGGTGATCACGGCCACCAGAACTCCGACGATGCTGTTGAGCAGGGAACCGATGGTTTCCGCCCGCTGCACGCGGCGCTCGTGATCCAGGGCCCGCAGGGCGGGGGCAACCCACTTGAAGTGCGGTTTCTTGAAGAAATTGGTACCCGACGCCACTCGCTTGCTGATCCGGGAAATTACGAAGGTGGCCACCAGCCATATCGCGATTCCGACGCCAAGGCTGATCACAATGCCCGTAATGCTGACGCCGCTTGGCTGCGAGGTGAGGGGCGGGGGTGTAAGCGACATCGTGCTGAACATAGAGGTAAAACTCCTTGGGGGGTCACCGGCGGCGGCCGGGGGGATGACGTCGGCCCATGCACAGGTTCGCCCGCGGCATAAGGCTCTGTTCTCCTTCAACCCTAGCGCCGTAGCGTGGCCCCATGCGCATCCTCATTCTGGGCGGAACCGCCTTTCTCTCGTCTGAAATCGCCAGGCAGTCCGTTTCCGCAGGTCACACAGTCGCGTGCCTGGCCCGCGGATCCGCGACGGAACCGCCAGCCGGCGTCCAGTGGGTAAGAGCGGACCGTTCACTCGGCGTGAACAGCTATGCACAGGTGGCAAGGGACTGGGACGCGGTGATTGACGTGGCTCGCGATCCTGTCCCTGCCAAGGAGGCGCTGACCGCACTGGCCCACCGGACCGCCCACTGGACGTTTGTGTCCAGCTGCTCCGTCTACGCAGACCATTCGACGCCGGGAGCGGCTGAGGACGCTGACCTGCTGGCACCGCTGCCAGCAGGCACGGAATCCACTCCGGATACATATGGTGAATCCAAGTCAGCGATTGAACAGGCCACCCTGGAGGCCGCGGGGGACAGGGCGCACCTCTGCCGCGCCGGCCTGATTAGCGGCCCCGGTGACGGGACGGACCGGTACGGCTACTGGCCTGCGAGGTTCGCCAGGGACGACGGCCCGGCCGTGGTCCCGGATATCGACGCCCACGCCACGCAGGTCATTGATGTGCGGGACCTGGCGGCCTGGGTCCTCGATGCTGCCCGGCGTGGGGTGACGGGGCCGCTGAACGCCGTGGGGGACCAGGTGCCCTTTGGCAACTACATCGAGGCGGCCAAAACAGTGGCCGAATACCGGGGCGAAGTCCTCAAGGCCCCGGAGGATTGGCTGGTGGAGCACGGGATCGACTACTGGGCCGGACCGGATTCCCTCCCGCTGTGGCTGCCGCCCGGCCACGAGGGGTTCTGCAGCCGCGGCAACCACGCCGCCAGGGCCGCCGGGCTGGCCATAAGACCCTGGCAGGAAACACTGGCGGACACACTGGAGGACGAACGACGCCGCGGCCTGGACCGCCCCCGCAAGGCAGGGCTCACGCCCGCCACCGAAGCACGGCTGGCAGAGGAGCTTGTTCGAAGCCGCTGAGTCCGGCCGGACGCGAACTGGGTAGCACCCCACCCATGTAGGTCGCACTAACTGTCGTTATGACTTCCCATAACGACAGTTAGTGCGACCCAGTTGGGTCTCAGGCCACCAGGGTCACGGGCGAATGATCCACGGGGAAGTTGACGCTGCGGGCGATGAAACAGACCGCGTTGGCTTCGCGGTGAAGCTGTTCAGCCAGATCCACATGGGCCGCGTCCGCCACGGTCACCCTCGGGTTCAGCGTGACGGACTCGAACTGTCCGCTGCCGTCGCGGTTCAGCCGCATCACACCGGTGGCGTCGTCCTGATAGTCGGTCACCACCACCCCGTGCTTCACCGCCACATGCAGGAACGACAGCATGTGGCACTGCGCCAACGCCGCCAGGAGCAGCTGCTCCGGGTTGTAGCGGTCACGGTCCCCATGGAACGTCGGATCGGCGGAACCGGGCAGGACCGGCAGCCCGGGGATCCGGATGTCGTGGTCCCGTGAGTAGCCCCGGTACGACGACGTGCCGTTACCCAGGTTGCCGGTCCACTGCACCGTCAGGGAATAGTGGTGCTCGCCCAGGCCCACGGCGCCGGCCTAGGCTTCGCCCGGCAGCACGTCGGCCGCGCGTGCCCGCAACGCCCGGGCCACGCCGTCCCGGTTTTCCAGCATCATGCGGCGCAGGGCGCTGCTGTCGGCCGGAAGCCCGGCGAGGAAAGCATCCGTCCGGTCCACCGTTGCCTGCGTGGTCAGCAATGCCGGATAAAGCCCGACGACGATCTGCTGGGCGAGTGCGTGTGTGCGGTTTGCCACGATCCCGGGAACAGCCTCGAAGTACTTTTCCGCATACGGCTCGAGCAGCGAACGGTCCAGCACCCGCATGAAGCCTGTGACGGCTGAACCCTGGAGCGCATTGGAGAGTTCTCCCGTGACCACGATCGAGTCCCACGCTGCGGCCTTGGCTTCGGCGGTGGGGATGGCGGCCGTGGCCAGCGCCGCGGCGTTCTGTCCGCTGGCAGTGTTGTCGCGCTCCAGTTCGGCGTCGATCTGTGCCTGGCCCCGCCGGCCACCGGCCACCACGGACGCCAGCAGCTCCCAGCGCAGGTCCTGGTCGACGGCCAGCCCCTCCAGGGTGGCGGTGCCGTCCAGGAGCCCGGCGACGGTGTCCTGCTGGCCTGTGCTGCCGGCCAGCAGGGCAAACGACTTCACAAACTGCAGCTGGGCGTCGGACCCGCCAAGCGCTGCGCTGGCAAGGTCCCACAGCGTGTCCACGGCGGCGACCGTGGTGGCCTCGCGGTGCTCCTCGGCCACATAGAAGTTCAGCGTGGTGGCCAGCTGGCGCAGCTGGACCAGGATCACCGAAGAATCCGATTCCGCGGCCACGTTGGCCAGGATCAGCTCCACATACCGGCGCGCCGGGGACTCGCCGTCGCGGGCAGCGTCCCAGGCGGAGTTCCACACCAGGGTGCGCGGCAGGCTCTCGCTGAAGTCCTTCAGGTGCGCCGTTGCCGTGGCGAGGGACTTCTCGTCCAGCCGGACCTTGGCGTAGGCGAGGTCGTCGTCGTTGACCAGGATCAGGTCAGGCTGCGCCAGGCCCGCCAGTTCCGGGACCTCGGTGCGCTCGCCGTCGACGTCGAGCTCCTCGCGGTGCACGCGCTCCAGCTTGCCCGAGCTGTTCAGGTTGTAGAACCCGACGGCGAGCCGGTGCGGACGGATGGTGGGCCACTCCTCGACGGCTGACTGCACGATGGTGAAGGACGTCAGCGTCCCGGAGCCGTCCACGGAGAGCTCCGGCTTGAGCGTATTGACGCCGGCGGTCTCCAGCCAGAGGCGGCCCCACTGGTCCAGGTCGCGGCCGCTGGCCTTCTCCAGCTCCACCATGAGGTCGCTCAGCTCGGTGTTCTGCCAGGCGTGCTTCGCGAAATACTCCCGGACCCCGGCCATAAACTGCTCCGGCCCCACCCAGGCCACCAGCTGGCGCAGGACCGAGGCGCCCTTGGCGTAGGTGATGCCGTCGAAGTTGACCTCCACGTCCTGCAGGTCGCTGATGTCGGCGAAGATCGGGTGCGTCGTGGGCAGCTGGTCCTGGCGGTAGGCCCAGGACTTCTCCACCGAGGCGAAAGTGGTCCACGCGCTCGTGAAGGACGTGTTTTCCACGGCCGCGAGGTGGGACATGTATTCGGCGAAGGATTCGTTGAGCCAGAGGTCGTTCCACCAGCGCATGGTCACCAGGTCGCCGAACCACATGTGGGCGAGTTCGTGCAGCACGGTGATGGCCCGGCGCTCGATCTGGGCCCCGGTCACCTTGCTCCGGAAAACGTAGCCTTCCAGGATGGTCACCGCGCCGGCATTCTCCATGGCGCCCGCGTTGAACTCAGGCACAAAGAGCTGGTCGTACTTCTCGAACGGGTACGGGAAGCCGAACTGCGCCTCGAAGAATTCGAAGCCCTGACGGGTCAGCTCGAAGATGTTGTCCGCGTCGAGATATTGCATCAGGGATTTCCGGGCAAAAACTCCCAGCGGGATCACCCGGCCGTCGGAACTGGCCACTTCGCTGCGGACTGACTGGTACGGGCCGGCGATCAGGGCGGTGACGTAGGAGGACAGCCGCGGTGTGGGGGCGAATGTCCAGACGGAGCGGGCGCCGCCGTCGTCCCCTGGTGTGGCTTCCACCGGGGCAGGGGTGGGGGAGTTGGAGATAACATCCCAGTGCGAGGGCGCCGTGACCGTGAATCTGAAGGTGCCCTTGAGGTCGGGCTGCTCAAACACCGCGAACATCCGGCGCGAATCGGGAACCTCGAACTGGGTGTACAGGTATACCTCGTGGTCCACCGGATCCACAAAACGGTGCAGGCCTTCGCCGGTGTTCATGTACGGCGCGTCGGCCACCACCGTGAGCTCGTTGGCCGCCGCCAGGTCCGGCAACTGGATCCGGATACCGTCGGACACTGCCGCAGGGTCCAGGGCGTGCCCGTTGAGCGTGACGCTGTGCACGGCATGCGTTACGGCGTCGATGAAAGTGGTGGAACCCGGCACTGCCGTGAACTTCACCGTGGTGGTGGTCCCGAAGACCTTCCCGCCCCTGGTCAGGTCGAGGATGACATCGTAGGAGTCAACGTTGATGAGTGCGGCACGCTCGCGGGCTTCGGCGCGAGTCAGGTTCATACCTGGCAAGTGGGGCCTCCAGAAGGGGTTGCGGTTGCCGGCGGGCGGTGGCCTGCACCGGCACAGTGAAGTCATTCTGTCACGGCCTCCGGCGGGAGTAGCGTTAATGCATGGGAAAGTTCCGGGATTCGGTGGACACCAAGGCACTGCGCTTCGCCGTCGGCTTTCCCGTGGTCCTGGCGGCGGCTTTTGTGTTCTGCGCCTTCTTGCTGCGTCCCGATCTTCCTGACCCCGTAGCCATCAGCTGGACGGCCGACGGCGGCGCCTCCTTTGCCCCGTTCGGCGCCTATGCGGGCGGCGGCGCGCTGCTTATCATCGCCTCAGGCTGGCTGGTCATGTTCCAGGCGGCACCGCTGTCCCGGCCCGCTGTGATGCGCCGGATCATGATGGGGACGGGACTGTTCCTGAGCCTGTTCATCACCAGCGTCCTGGCGGCCGGGCTGGTGGGGCAGGCCGGCCTCGCGGACGCCCGGGAGTCCCGGGTGGATCTCACGGTTCTCGCATTGGGCAGCGGGGCGGCGTTGTCGCTGGGTGTCATCATGGGCTTCGTGTTCAAAGCCGACCGGCAGTGGTCGCTTGACGATGACCGGGCCCTGGAGCTGGCCCTCGCCCGCGAGCTTGACCCGGAGCTTGCGGGGGACACGTTCCGGATGTGGGTGCACGCCCGCAGCTCGGTCTTTGTGATGATCGCGGTGGCAAGCCTGTTCCCGGCCGCGCTGATCGCTGTGGCGCTTCCCTGGCTCGGGGCCCTGGTGGCTGCCCTCGCTGTGGTGGCCGCTGCTTTCCTCTGCGCCCGTGTCAAGGCCGATCGCCGCGGCCTGCGTGTCCTGGTGGCCGGAGTGCTGCCGGTCATGGATGTGCCGGCGGCCGCGATCTCCACCGCAAGTGCCGCGGACGTCCGCGCCGCCGACTACGGCGGGTGGGGCTACCGCAACCACAGCGGCACCGCCGCGATGCTGGTCAGCAGCGGCCCCGCCGTCGTCGTTCATCAAACAGATGGGCGCAACCTTACGGTCAGCGGCGGCAGCCCGGCATCCGCGGCCCGGCTGGCGGAAGTCCTGACCCGGGTGGCTGCCAGGGCGCACGGGGGCACTTCCGGCGAACGCGCGCCGGAGTCTGAGTCCTAGTAACCTTGTCCCTGATGATCTGACCCTGGCCTGAACCAGCACTGCTGGCCCCGGCGCCGAAACGAACGGATATTGCTGTGACTTCTTCCCCTGCCTTCCCGCGGGTACACATCGCCACCGACCACGCAGGCATGGAACTCAGCGCCCACCTGGTCAGCCACCTCACGGCCAAGGGCTACGACGTGGTGGACCACGGCCCCAAGGAATACGACGCCCTGGACGACTACCCGTCCTTCTGCATTAACGCAGCGCTCGCCGTCGTCGCTGACCAGCAGGCAGGAATCCACGCCCTGGGCATCGTCCTGGGCGGCTCGGGCAACGGTGAGCAGATCGCCGCCAACAAGGTCAAGGGGGTCCGCGCAGCCCTCGCCTGGAACCACTCCACCGCAACTTTGGCACGCGAACACAACGACGCCAACGTGGTGGCCGTTGGCGGCCGCCAGCACACTGTCGAGGAAGCAACCGAACTGATCGAGGCGTTCCTGGCTGAGCCCTTCAGCAATGACGAAAGGCACGTCCGCCGCATCGGCAAGATCGCGGCTTACGAAACCACCGGCGAGGTCATCGAGTAGTGCCCGAAGGGCATTCAGTCCGCCGCCTGGCGCAACAGTTCGGGGACGTCTTTACCGGGGAATCGCTATCCGTGAGCAGCCCGCAGGGCCGGTTCGTTGCCGGCGCAGCCCTGCTGGACGGCCAGGTCCTGACGGATTCGCGCGCCCACGGCAAGCATCTCTTCCTGCATTTTGACCACGCTGTGGTGCTGCACGTCCACCTGGGGCTTTACGGGGCCTGGGACTTCGGCGGCGACGCGACCTTCAGCGGGGCCTCCAGCATCGGTGCCCCGCGGAAGATCGGGGAGCGCGAGGTTTTCGAGGACCCCGAAATTACCGACGACGCCGGGATGGTTGAGTACGCGGGACCTCCCGAGCCCCGCGGCGCCGTGCGTGTCCGGCTGGTCAGCAAGCATGGCTGGGCGGACCTCCGCGGTGCCACCACTTGCGCGGCTATCACCGAGGCAGAAGCCCGGGCCGTCCTGGCCCGGCTGGGGCCGGATCCGCTGCACAACCATCCCGCGGACAGGACCCGCTTTGTGACGGGCCTTTTGTCCCGCAAGACGTCCATCGCAGCGCTGCTGATGGACCAGAAGGTGATTGCCGGCGTCGGGAATGTCTACCGGGCCGAAGTGCTGTTCCGGCAGCGGCTGGATCCGTGGCTGCCGGGTACTGGACTCTCCAGCAGCGCCGCCGGTCTGTTGTGGGACGACACAGCCGCAGTAATGGCCGACGGCGTCCGCGACGGGCGGATCATCACCACACCGCCGGTGTATTGGGAGCCGGATAACCGGGAACCGGGGGCGCTCCTGCCCACGGGCGGCGACGCCCACTTTGTGTACAAGCGCGAAGGGCAGCCCTGCCGGGTCTGCGCCGTGCCGGTGGCCATCGCCGAAATGGTGGGCCGCAAGCTCTACTGGTGCCCCGGCTGCCAGCAGTAGCCAACCCCAGCCGGCCAAACAAAAAAGCAGGGCCCCTCAGCTGAGGGGCCCTGCTTATATGGAGGGGACGACGGGAATCGAACCCGCGTAATCAGTTTGGAAGACTGAGGCTTTACCATTAAGCTACGTCCCCGGAAAAATACAGCTCAGCTGTTGCGTCGGGCTGCTCTGCGTTTCTTCGGGCTGGCTGTTGAAGCCGGATACAACTAAACCTAATTCATGCCCCACGTGTCAAATGTGCAAAGAACGCCCGGATGACCGTAGACTTGCCTGTGCACTTACGGGGTGTAGCTCAGCTTGGCTAGAGCACCTGCTTTGGGAGCAGGAAGTCGCAGGTTCAAATCCTGTCACCCCGACTCTGCGGCTCGGGCCGTGCAAGCGGCCCGGGCAGAAAAATGCGTTTGCAGAAACCCATCCCACAAACCCAGGAGTACTTAGACCGTGAAGAGCGCTGTCGAGAACCTCACCCCCACGCGGGTCAAGCTCAATGTTGAGGTCCCTTTTGAGGAATTGAAGCCCAGCATCGACGAGGCATACAAGACTGTTGCTTCGCAGATCCAGGTCCCTGGCTTCCGTAAGGGCAAGGTCCCGTCCAAGCTGATTGATCAGCGCGTTGGCCGCGGCTACGTCCTGGAGACGGCCATCAATGAAGGCCTCAACGGCTGGTACCAGGCTGCAGTCCAGGAATCCGGCATCCGCCCCCTGAGCCGTCCCGAGGTTGAAATCACCGAAGTTCCGGACCCCACTTCCACGGACGGGGAACTGAAGTTCCACGCCGAGGTTGATATCCGTCCGGAGATCGAACTCCCGGACTACGCCGGCATCAAGGTCGAGGTAGCCGCAGCGGAGTCCTCCGACGAAGACGTTGACAAGGCCCTGGATGAACTGCGCGGCCGCTTCGGCACGCTGAAGTCCGTGGACCGCCCGGCCGCCGATGGCGACTTCCTGACCATCGACATCACCGCCACCATTGACGGCGCCGACGTTGATTCCGCGTCCGGCCTGTCCTACCAGGTGGGCACCGAAACCATGCTCGAGGGCCTGGACGAGGCCGTGACCGGCCTCAGCGTTGACGAGGACGCCATCTTCGAAACCACCCTGGTGGGCGGTGACCACGCCGGTGAGTCCGCCCAGGTGAAGGTTGTTGTCAAGGCCGTCAAGGAGCGCGAGCTTCCCGAGGCCGACGACGACTTCGCCGAGTTGGCCTCCGAGTTCGACACCCTTGCCGAACTCCGCGAGGACCTGGCCAAGCAGGCCGCCGACTCCAAGGTTGTTGAGCAGGGCGTAGAGGCCCGGGACAAGGTCCTGGACAAGCTCGTTGAGCTCATTGCGGTTCCGGTTCCGGACTCTGTGGTCGACGAGCAGGTCGACGCGCACTTCAAGGAGGGCAACGGCCACGGTGAAGGCGAACACGACACCGAGGAGCACCGCGAAGAGGTCAAGGCCAACACCGCCCGCGCCTTCCAGAACGAAGTCATCCTTGACGCCATTGCCGAAAAGGAAGAAGTCAACGTCAGCCAGGCTGAGCTGATCGACTACATCGTCAGCGCCGCCAGCCAGTACGGCATGGACCCGAACCAGTTCGCCCAGATCATCGATCAGAGCGGCCAGGTTCCCATGATGGTTTCTGAGGTCCGCCGCCGGAAGGCACTGGCCGTTGTCCTGGGCCAGGCCACCGTGACCGACACCGAGGGCAAGACCGTTGACCTCAGCGACTTCGTCCGCCCCGGCGGCGAAGAAGAGGCTCCCGCCGCTGAGGCTGCTGAAGACACCAACGCCGAGACCGAGGCCACCCCGAGTGACGACCCGGCAGCCGTGAAGTTCTAGCACGCCCCTGGCAGTGCGACTGAAGGCAGCCCCCGGACCTATTGGTCCGGGGGCTGCCTTGGTTAACGGGCTCTCGCAGGGATCGTGCGCCGTCAGCGAACAGCGCGATTCCCGCGAACAAATCGGCCACCAAACCGGTTAGTGTCCAAGTAGTGAAGTTCAGTGATGTCACCGTCACCAGCGAGAGGTAAGTACACATGTCACAGCACGCAGAGGCCCCCCGGATGGCGACTGTAGATCCGGCCAGCCAGGACAACTACATCTACAACCGCCTCCTGAAGGAGCGCATCATCTGGCTGGGCTCCGAGGTGCGTGACGACAACGCCAACGCCATCTGCTCGCAGCTGCTGCTCCTGTCCGCCGAGAACCCGGAAAAGGACATCTACCTCTACATCAACTCTCCCGGCGGCTCCGTGACCGCGGGCATGGCCATCTATGACACCATGCAGTTCATCCCGAACGACGTCGTCACCGTCGCCACCGGCCTGGCAGCCTCCATGGGCCAGTTCCTGCTCTCCTCAGGCACCAAGGGCAAGCGCTACGCCACCCCCAACGCCCGGGTCCTGATGCACCAGCCCTCCGGCGGCATCGGCGGCACGGCCTCGGACATTAAGATCCAGGCCGAACTGATCCTGCACATGAAGAAGGTCATGGCCGAACTGACCGCGGACCAGACCGGCCAGTCCGTGGATACCATCCTCAAGGACAACGACCGTGACAAGTGGTTCACCGCGCCTGAAGCCCTCGAATACGGCTTCTTCGACAAGATCGCGGCCCACGCCGGTTCCGTCTCAGGCGGCGGCGGAACCGCCAACGCTACCTCCGGCGAGTCAGCCTCCGAGAAGTAACCCGGCACTTAGAACACTTAGATCAGGAGCAACAAAATGACTTACAACTTCGGATCGACTGCCGGTAATCTTCCGACCAGCCGCTACGTCCTTCCCCAGTTCGAAGAGCGCACGCCTTACGGCTTCAAGCGCCAGGACCCCTACACGAAGCTGTTCGAGGACCGCATCATCTTCCTCGGCGTCCAGATCGATGACGCCTCCGCTGATGACGTCATGGCCCAGCTGCTGGTGCTCGAGTCCACCGACCCGGACCGCGACATCACTCTCTACATCAACTCCCCGGGCGGTTCCTTCACGGCCATGACCGCGATCTACGACACCATGACGTACATCCGGCCGGAGATCCAGACCGTCTGCCTCGGCCAGGCCGCCAGCGCCGCCGCCGTGATCCTCGCAGCCGGCACCCCGGGCAAGCGCCTGGCCCTGCCCAACGCCCGTGTCCTGATCCACCAGCCGGCCCTCTCCGGCGGCCAAGGTGGACAGGCCTCGGACCTGGAGATCCAGGCCGCGGAAGTTATGCGCATGCGCGCTTGGCTTGAGGACACGCTGGCGCACCACTCGGGCCGCACCCCGGAGCAGGTCAACAACGACATTGAGCGTGACAAGATCCTGACCGCCGCCGAGGCCCTGGATTATGGCCTCATTGACCAGGTGCTTGATTCCCGCAAGATGAAGCCGCAGGCAATCACCAGGTAGCCAGCCTCTTCGACGGCCGGTGCGGTCCAGTAATTTGGGCCGCACCGGCCTTCGCTTTCCACCCTTGGACGCAATTGTGACCTAGAGTGGAAGATGTCACGGCCGGTCCTCCCAGGCCCGCCACGATTCCAGCAACGGTGCACAGCTGCCTGGCAGCAAGATACTAAAGGGGTTCACATATGGCTCGGATTGGCGAGAGCACGGATCTGCTGAAGTGTTCTTTCTGCGGAAAGAGCCAGAAGCAGGTGCGCAAGCTCATTGCCGGGCCCGGTGTCTACATCTGCGACGAATGCATTGAGCTCTGCAACGAGATCATTGAAGAAGAGCTCGCGGAAGTCGCCGATCTGGGAAGCTTCGAGCTGCCAAAGCCCCGCGAGATCTTCGACTTCCTGCAGGAATACGTCATCGGCCAGGAACCTGCCAAGCGTTCCCTCGCCGTCGCCGTCTACAACCACTACAAGCGGATCCAGGCCGGCCACGCCCCCAAGAGCGGCAGCCTCGCTGAGGGCGGCCACCACGACGACGTCGAAATTGCCAAGTCCAACATCCTCCTGATCGGCCCCACAGGCTGCGGCAAAACCTACCTTGCCCAGACCCTGGCGCGGCGGTTGAATGTTCCGTTTGCTGTTGCCGACGCCACGGCACTCACCGAAGCCGGCTATGTGGGTGAGGACGTGGAGAACATCCTCCTCAAGCTCATCCAGTCGGCCGATTACGACGTCAAAAAGGCCGAACAGGGCATCATCTACATTGACGAAATCGACAAGATTTCGCGCAAAAGCGAGAACCCCTCCATCACACGGGACGTCTCCGGCGAGGGCGTGCAGCAGGCCCTCCTGAAGATCCTCGAAGGAACCGTGGCCTCCGTTCCGCCCCAGGGCGGACGCAAGCACCCCCACCAGGAATTCATCCAGATCGACACCACCAACGTGCTGTTTATCGTGGCGGGCGCCTTTGCCGGGCTGGAAGAGATCATTGGTTCGCGTTCCGGACGCAAGGGCATCGGCTTCGGCGCCCCCCTCAACGACGCCAGCAATAAGGTGGACTCCTACGGCGAAGTGATGCCCGAGGACCTCCTGAAATTCGGTCTCATCCCGGAATTTATCGGCCGCCTGCCCGTGATCACCACAGTCTCCAGCCTGGACCGCGACGCCCTCATCCAGATCCTCTCCACGCCGAAGAACGCGCTGGTCAAGCAGTACCAGAAGATGTTCCAGATCGACGGCGTGGAACTCGTTTTTGATGACGACGCCCTCAACGCCATCGCCGACCAGGCCCTTGAGCGTGGCACCGGTGCCCGCGGCCTGCGCGCCATCATGGAAGAAGTGCTGCTCCCGGTCATGTTCGACCTCCCCAGCCGCGAAGACGTGGCCAGCGTGGTCATCACCGCTGACGTTGTCCTCAGCAAGGCCGAGCCCACCCTCATTCCGCACGTGACCAAGCGACGCAAGTCCGCCTGACACGTCCACCACCCCGCCCGACACTTCCGCCTTCCCTCCCGCACGCCCAGGAACAGAGGACTCATGCATGACTGAAACAACCATCAACCAGGCCGATTTCTGGTTTGATCCGCTGTGCCCGTTCGCCTGGATCACGTCACGCTGGATCGGCGAGGTCGAGGCTGTCCGCGACATCAAAACGGTCTGGCATGTGATGAGCCTGTCTGTCCTGAACGAGGGCCGGGACCTGGAACCCGCGTACCGCGAGGCCATGGACAAGGCGTGGGGTCCGGTCCGGGTCGTCATCGCGGCCCAGGAGCAGCACGGCGACCACGTGGTGAAGCCGCTCTACGACGCCATGGGCATACTGATTCATCAGGGCGGGGAGAAGGACTTCGGCGTTGTCATCAGCAAGGCACTGGCTGAGTGCGGACTCCCGGCCAGTCTGTCAGACGTTGCCACCACGGACGCCTTTGACACCCAGCTGCGGGCCAGCCATGAGGAGGGCATCTCGCTGGTGGGGCACGACGTCGGCACGCCGGTTGTTGCCTTCAACGGAGCCGCTTTCTTTGGCCCCGTGCTGACCCGCATCCCGCGCGGCGAGCAGGCGGGCCTGCTGTGGGATGCCACCGTCACACTGGCCTCGTACCCGCACTTCTTCGAGATTAAGCGCAGTCGCAGCGAACGTCCCGAATTCAACTGACGCAGACAGCAAAGAGCCCCGGACGAACTACTCTGATGTAGTTCTTCCGGGGCTCTTGCGCATCCCAACCGTCGGGACAACAATGGATCTTACCCACTTCGAAAGAAGCGGGACGCAGGAACCAAAGATTCAGTGATATGTATCCGACGCAGCCATCGGCAAAGTCAGATACAAGCTACCAGTGACGAGGTAGGAAGACCTGAAGATCCAAGGATCCTGCCAGACCATCAAAGACGTCACCAGGATGGCCGAAAAGTCGAAGCCCCACCAACGGCAAAACGCTGATGGGGCTTCCCCTTTGCCCAAAAACAGGTCAGGCCTTGGGCTGTTCCTCCGGAGCGGCCAGCACGACATCGCTGACGGTCAGTTCGCCGTCGCCTGCCACCAGGGTCAGTTCGCGGGCGTTCGAGGCTGCCTTCAGGTCGCCAAGTCCGGCCTTCAGCTGCGTGGTCAGGAATTCCGACGCCGTGATGGTGGCGGAGAGGACCTCGGTGCGCTGCTTGACCTTGGCCTCGGACTTGGCCTTGCGGACACCGCTCAGGGCCGTGCCAACGGTGGCAAGCAGGGTGGTGTCGCCGTCCACGTCCACTGCGGTGGGCCACTGTGCACGGTGTACGGATTCGTTGCGCCACCAGCCCCAGACCTCTTCGGTGGCGAAGGGCAGGAACGGGGCGAACAGGCGCAGCAGCGTGTCCAGGCTGGTGGCGAGAGCTGCCAGCACGGAGGCCTGCTCAGCGTCGCCGGCGGCACCGTAGGCGCGGTCCTTGATGAGCTCCACGTAATCGTCCGTGAACTGCCAGAAGAAGCTCTCGGTGATCTGCAGGGCCCGGGCGTAATCGTAGTTCTCGAACGCCTTGGTGGACTGGCGCACCACATCGGCCAGCTGGGCCAGCACCGCGCGGTCCAACGGGTTGGTCAGCACCGAGAGATCGGTGGAGACCACGGAATTCTCCGTCGCCCCCAGGTTCAGGACGAACTTTGAGGCGTTCAGCAGCTTGATGGCAAGGCGGCGGCCGATCTTCATCTGCGCGATCTCGTACGCCGTATCCGCGCCGAGCTTGGCGGACGTGGCCCAGTAGCGGACGGCGTCGGAGCCGAATTCGTCCAGCACATCGGTGGGAACCACCACGTTGCCCTTGGACTTGGACATCTTCTTCCGGTCCGGGTCCAGGATCCAGCCGGAGATGGCGGCATGCTTCCACGGCGCGGCGTGCTGCAGCGCATCAGCCTGGACTACCGAGGAGAACAGCCAGGTGCGGATGATGTCGTGGCCCTGGGGGCGCAGGTCAAACGGGAAGACCTTGGCGAAGAGGTCTTCGTCCCGGCTCCAGCCGCCCACAATCTGCGGCGTCAGGGAAGACGTGGCCCACGTATCCAGGATGTCGGCGTCGCCGGCGAAGCCACCAGGAACGCCGCGCTGGGCTTCGTCGTAACCGGGTGCGGCATCGGCCGCGGGGTCAACCGGCAGCTGCTCGTCCAGGGGCACGATCGGGGCGTCGTACCGCGGGTTGCCCTCGGCGTCCAGCGGGTACCAGACGGGAATGGGCACACCGAAGAAGCGCTGGCGGGACACGAGCCAGTCGCCGTTCAGCCCGGAGATCCAGTTCTCGAAGCGGGACCGCATAAAGGCCGGGTGGAAGTCGATCTCGTGGCCGCGCGCGATCAGGCGGGCGCGGCGCTCTTCGTCGCGGCCGCCGTTGCGGTAGTACCACTGGCGTGAGGTGACAACCTCGAGGGGCTTGTCGCCCTTTTCGTAGAAGTTCACAGGGTGCATGATCTTCTTCGGTTCGCCGTCGATCAGATCTTCGGCGGCCAGGAGCTCCACCACTGTTTCCTTGGCGCTGAAGACGGTCTTGCCGGCAATGTCTTCGTAGGCGGTGCGCCCTGCATCGGTGGTGATCCAGTCCGGGGTTTCGCCGACGATGCGGCCGTCCCGGCCAACGATGGCACGGGTGGGCAGCTGGAGTTCCCGCCACCAGGTGACGTCGGTGAGGTCACCGAACGTGCACACCATGGCGATGCCGGAGCCCTTGTCCGCCTTGGCCAGCGCGTGGGCCTTGACCTCAACCTCAACACCGAAGACCGGGGACGTGACCATCTTGCCGAACAGCGGCTGGTACCGCTCGTCGTCGGGGTTTGCAACGAGGGCGGCGCAGGCTGCCAGCAGTTCGGGACGGGTGGTCTCGACATAGATCTTTTCACCGTCTTCGGTGAAGAACGGGTAGCGGTAGTACGCGCCGGCAACTTCGCGGTCTTCGAGTTCCGCCTGGGCCACGGCCGTGCGGAAGGTGATGTCCCAGAGGGTTGGCGCTTCGGCCATGTACGCGTCGCCGGCTGCCAGGTTGGCCAGGAAGGCGCGCTGGGAGACTTCGCGGGAGGCGTCATCGATGGTCCGGTACGTCAGCTGCCAGTCCACGGAAAGTCCGAGCTGCTGGAACAGGCTTTCGAACACCTTCTCGTCCTCCACGGCAAGTTCTTCACACAGCTCGATGAAGTTCCGGCGCGAGACGACGTCGAAATCGCGCTGGTTCTTGGCGGGCTCCGCCGGAGCCCGGTAGTCGGCGTCGTACGGGATGGACGGATCGCAGCGCACGCCGTAGTAGTTCTGGACGCGGCGCTCGGTGGGCAGGCCGTTGTCATCCCAACCCATCGGGTAGAACACGTTCTTGCCGATCATGCGCTGGTAGCGGGCCAGCACGTCCGTCTGCGTGAAGGAGAACATGTGCCCCACGTGCAGGGAGCCAGATGCGGTGGGTGGGGGAGTGTCGATCGAGTAGACCTGCTCCCGGGTGGTGTCCGGGTTGAACTTGTAGGTCCCTTCGGCAAGCCAGCGCTGCGTGAGGGCAGCTTCGAGCCCCTCAAGGGCGGGCTTGTCCGGAACGTTGATAGGGGCGGTGGAGGGCGTGTCTGTACCCTGAGTGTCTTCAGCCATCTGGCAATTGTTTCATGGCCGGGACTTCATCCGGCGACATCGCTCCAAGCATGCCACCGGCCGGGCCCGTTATGGTGGTGCCATGACTGAAGATTCACTGAACAAGGCAGCAGTAGTAACCGGCGCCAGCACCGGCATCGGCGAGGCAACCGTGCGGGCATTGCGGGCGGAAGGCTGGACGGTATTCGCTGTGGCACGCCGCGCCGAACGGCTGGCCGCGCTGGAAGCTGAAACAGGCGCCGTCGGAATTCCCGCTGACATCACCGAGGACGACGACGTCGCCAGGCTCCTTGCCCGCGTCACCGAAGCCGGCGGCGTGGGGACGCTCATCAACATCGCCGGCGGGGCCCGGGGTGCTGACCTGGTGGGCGAGGCCAACACCGAGGACTGGGAATGGATGTTCCGGGTCAACGTCCTCGGCACCGTGAAGCTCACCCGGGCGTTCCTGCCGATGCTCCGCGCCACCGGCGAAGGAACTGTCCTGAACCTGACGTCGACCGCCGGACTGGTGGCCTACGAGGGCGGCGGCGGCTACAACGCCGCCAAGTTTGCCCAGCACGCACTGACCGGTGCCCTCCGGCTGGAAGAGGCGGAACACAACATCCGAGTCATCGAGGTAGCCCCGGGCCTTGTCCGCACCGAAGAGTTCGCGCTCAACCGCTTTGGTGACCAGGACGCCGCGGAGAAGGTTTACGAGGGCGTGGAGAAGCCCCTGACCGCAGCCGACGTCGCCGACGTGGTGCGCTACGCCGTCAGCGCGCCGCACCATGTCAACCTGGACCAGATCGTGATCCGGCCCGTTGCACAGGCGGCCACCCACAAGCTGATCCGCAAGCGTTAGGGAAGCTGGATCTCCAGGGTGGCGATCACTGCAGCGTGGTCGGTGCCGCGGACCGGGTGGACCGAGTAACCCGAACTTAAAATGTCCGGGCTGGTCACCAAATGGTCCAGAGCCACGCCGGGAAGGCTGTAATCCCGCATCGGCCAGGTGGGGATGAGCCGGCTGCCCAACGCGGTTGCAACATCCACCAGTTTCCGGCCGCCGCCGGCCCCCTCCAGCATCGCGCGGAATTCCCAGTGGTCATATGTCGCGTTGAAATCGCCCGCCAGAAGCGTAGGACCGGCTCCGCTGCTTGCCCGGGCCACAGCTGTAAGGTCACTTCGCCATTGATGAACTGCAATGTCCACGGGCGCGTGCGCGTGCACATTGATGACCGTCAGCCCGGCGCCGGCGCCTGGGTCACTGGTCTCAAGCCGGACAACCGGCATGCTGAACGCTGTGTCAGGGACCATTCCCACCTCCTTGAGCCGGAAAGACGAGTAGACGGCGCTGCCGGCCGCTCCGTTCCGGGGATGGGACACGCGGTGGGGAAGCACGCTGCCCAGGTCCGCCCGCGCCAGCCGCTTCTCCAACTCCGGGCTGTGCTCCTGGACGGTCAGCAGGTCAACATGGTGGTCCCGGACCAGCCGGACGATGGCGGCGCTATCAGCACCCCCGAGCCGGGCATTGAGGTTCATGACTGTCAGCTTCGCCGCGGCTGGAGCATCCGGCCCCCGGACCTGGGGGTACCCTCCCTGCCGGGCCAGGAACACTTCCGGCGGGAACAGCCAGGTAAGCTGTGCGGTCAGCAGGACTGCCGCCGGCAGGATAGCCCAGGCGCGCCGGCTGGGCAGTGTCAGCAACACCGCGGCCGCGGCAAGGAATGCCAGCCACGGCGTAAAGGCCACTACCTGCACCACAAGCGGCGGCCACGGCGCCGGAACGGCGCGGAACCAGGACACCACCACAACAGGGGCCGCAACCAGGCCAGCAGACAACAGCCAGCAGTGGTGTGCACGATGGCCCATCAGGGACCGGAACAAATCGCCCGGGAGACTGTCATGGCACGAGTCTAAAGAGTCGCCGCCCTGGCGTCGCCCGTTGATTGGATCGGCTTTGCGATGAAGCCCAACGTTTACCGTCCAGTCGCACTCCGGCCAGCCCGCTGTGGCCTGACGTTGGCCGCAGGACGGCACTGTAGCAGGCGCAAAACTGCACACCACCAGAGTGGAGATTCCTTCCTATGCGCACCCCGATGAAGCTTGGCGCTGCCGTACTCAGCGCAGCCCTGCTCCTCACGACTTCGGTTCAGGCCCAAGCCGCTGACACGAACCCCAACGGCACGGACAACCATTTTGATCTACAGGCCCACCGCGGCGGACTCGGCCTGACCGTCGAATCCACCCTGGCGTCTTTCGCCAAGGGCCTCGAGACCGGCGTGTCCACCCTGGAACTTGACCTCCAGATCACCAAGGACGGCCGCGAAGTCATCACGCACGACCGCAAGATCAGCAACAAGAAGTGCCTCGATACCGCGCCGGTCACGCCGAACGATCCGCAGTTCCCCTATGTGGGCAAGTACGTCAAGGACTTGACCTTCGAACAGGTCCGAAGCCTGGACTGCGGTTCGCTCACCCAGCCGCAGTTCCCGGGCCAGACGGCGTCTCCCGGCGCCAAGATGCCGACTCTGGCCGAGGTTTTTGAGCTCGCCGACGCCCACCGCGCCAGCCAGGTGAAGTTCAACATTGAAACGAAGGTCGAAGCCGGCGCTCCGGCGGAAACCGCCCCGCGCGAGCAGTTCATCGACGTCGCACTCCGGGAAATCAACGCCGCCCAGATGCAGAGCCGCGTCTCCATCCAGAGCTTCGACTGGGGCTCCCTGCGCCTCGTCCAGCAGCGCGACCCGCAGATCCGCACCGTGGCCCTGACCAACAAGGACTTCCTCCAGGCCGGGCAGCCGGGCAGCTCGCCGTGGCTTGGCGGGATTGACGCCGACGACTTTGGCGGCGACCTCATCGCTGCAGCGTCTTCCCTCGGCTTCGACGCCGTCTCTCCCGTGCACGGCACCCCGCAGAACGGCAAAGTGACCGATCCGGGCTACGTCCCCTACGTCACCGCGGACATGGTGGAACGTGCGCACGCTGCCGGGATGCAGGTCATCCCGTGGACCGTCGATGACCAGCCCACCATGCGGGCGCTGATCGACACCGGCGTTGACGGGATCATCACCGACTACCCGGACCGGCTCCGCGATGTCATGGCTGCTGCCGGGATGAAACTGCCGCGCGGCTTCTAGTACCGGCCCGGGCGCCCAGCCGCCGTCACTGCGTTTCGCTGCCCGGCGGACCGCGCTGTGCTTTCAAGGCAGTGTGCAGTGAAACGCAGTGACTTCTCCGGTAACATCGTCGTATCAGCTTTGACCCGGCCATCACCGGTGAGCTTCCGGAAGAACGCCCCGGCGCAAGGATCAGCACGCGCCAGGGCCGGTAGAACCGGACGGGTAAGCCCGTCACAGCAGTAATGAGCGGCCGGCGCACCAACAAGCTTCCCCCGGAGCATGGTGGAGTGCCGGTAAGTGAGGTGGTACCGCGGTAAGCGTGCAGTCCCAGGACAGCACACGAGCCGTCCTCGCATCCTGAACGGAACCATCCAGCAGCGGCTGAGTGGTTCACCAGCTCAATCCAGGATGTCGAGAATGACGTATTACCCCAAAGCCTCAGCTTCCCCTTCGGCTGCAGTTTCGAGCGGCGCTGCCGCCGGTGTCTCCGCCTCCGTCAAGTTCCCGGAGATCGAAGAGCGCATCCTGAAGTACTGGGACCAGGACGGCACTTTCCAGGCCAGCATCGACCAGCGAAGCGCCGACGCCCCCGGCGGGCAGCCCGGCAGCAACGAATTCGTCTTCTACGACGGCCCTCCCTTCGCAAATGGACTGCCGCACTACGGCCACCTCCTGACCGGGTACGCCAAGGACCTCGTGGGCCGCTACCAGACACAGCGCGGCCGCCGCGTTGAACGCCGCTTCGGCTGGGACACCCACGGACTGCCGGCTGAACTGGAAGCCATGAAGCAGCTGGGCATGACGGACAAGACCCAGATCGAGGCCATGGGCATCGATAAGTTCAACGACGCCTGCCGTGCCTCCGTAATGAAGTACGCCGATGAGTGGAAGAGCTACGTCACCCGCCAGGCCCGCTGGGTGGACTTCGACAACGATTACAAGACGCTCAACGTCGAATACATGGAATCGGTCCTGTGGGCGTTCAAGCAGCTGCACGAAAAAGGCCTGACGTACAACGGCTACCGTGTGCTGCCGTATTGCTGGAAGGACGAGACTCCGCTGTCCAACCATGAGCTCCGCATGGACGACGACGTCTACAAGAACCGCCAGGACCAGACTGTCACGGTGACGTTCCCCATCACGGCAGGGGAGTCGGCGCTGTCGAAGCAGCTCGCCGGCGTCCAGGCGCTCGCCTGGACCACCACGCCCTGGACGCTGCCCACCAACCTGGCGCTCGCCGTCGGGCCTTCCATCACCTACGCCGTTCTCCCCGCCGGACCCAACGGCGTCAAGGCCGCTTCGCCGGACGCGCCCGTCACCGGCAGTTTCCTCCTGGCCGCGGACCTGCTGGCCGCGTACGCCAAGGACCTGGGCTATGAGGATGCGGACTCCGCCGAGGCCGCCGTGACGTCAACCCACACCGGCGCCGACCTGGAGGGCCTGGCCTACCAGCCGCTGTGGAACGACTTCAGCGACGACGAAAAGTACGGGACGCAGAACGCCTGGCGCTTCCTCGTGGCCGACTACGTCACAACAACCGACGGCACCGGCATCGTCCACCAGGCGCCCGCCTACGGTGAAGACGACCAGAAGGTCTGTGAAGAGGCCGGCATCCCGGTGGTCCTGTCCGTGGACGAAGGCGCCAAGTTCCTGCCGCTGTTCAGCCACGGCGACCTGCACGACATCGCCGGGCTTCAGGTCTTCGAGGCCAACAAGCCCATCACCCAGGTGCTGCGGGCCCAGGGCCGCCTGGTCCGCCAGGCCAGCTACGAGCACAGCTACCCGCACTGCTGGCGCTGCCGCAACCCCCTGATCTACCGCGCGGTGTCCTCCTGGTACGTGGAAGTCACCAAGTTCAAGGACCGCATGTCCGAACTGAACCAGGACATCAACTGGATCCCCGGCAACGTCAAGGACGGCCAGTTCGGTAAGTGGCTGGCCAACGCCCGCGACTGGTCCATCAGCCGCAACCGCTACTGGGGCAGCCCCATCCCGGTGTGGCAGTCCAGCGACCCCGAATTCCCGCGCACCGACGTCTACGGCTCGCTCGCCGAGATCGAGGCCGATTTCGGCCGCCTGCCGCTGAACAAGGCCGGCGAGGTTGACCTGCACCGCCCGTTCATCGACGAACTGACCCGCCCCAACCCGGACGATCCCCGGACCCCCGAAGAGGGCCAGTCCGTGATGCGCCGCGTCGAGGACGTCCTGGACGTCTGGTTCGACTCCGGCTCCATGCCCTACGGCCAGGTGCATTACCCGTTCCAGAACGAAGCCTGGTTCGACACGCACAACCCGGCAGACTTTATCGTTGAGTACATCGGGCAGACCCGCGGCTGGTTCTACATGCTGCACATCCTGTCCACGGCGCTGTTCGACCGTCCGGCGTTCCGGAACGTCATCAGCCACGGCATCGTGCTCGGTTCGGACGGGCAGAAGATGTCCAAGAGCCTGCGCAACTACCCGGACGTCTCCGAGGTCCTGGACCGTGACGGCTCCGACGCCATGCGCTGGTTCCTGATGTCCAGCCCCATCCTGCGCGGCGGCAACCTGGTGGTCACCGAACAGGGAATCCGCGACGGCGTCCGCCAGGTCATCCTGCCCCTGTGGAACGTGTACAGCTTCTTCACGCTGTACACGAACGCCGCCAACGGCGGTAAGGGTTACGACGCGAAGCTCCGCTACGACGGGTACGCCGACACCCTGGACCAGTACCTGCTGGCGAACACCGGTGACCTGGTCCGCAACATGACCGCCCAGCTGGACAGCTACGACATCTCCGGCGCGTGCGATGAACTGCGCAGCTACCTGGACATGTTGACGAACTGGTACGTCCGCCGCAGCCGCCAGCGCTTCTTTGACGAGAGCGCTGACGCCTTCGACGCGCTCTACACCGCGCTGGAGACCGTGTCCCGCGTGGCCGCGTCGCTGCTGCCGCTGGTCTCCGAGGAGATCTGGCGCGGCCTCACCGGCGGACGCTCCGTGCACCTGGCCGACTGGCCGGACGCGGACCTGTTCCCGGCCGACGCGTCGCTGGTGGAAGCGATGGACCGCGTGCAGCAGATCTGCTCCACCGGATCCTCGCTGCGGAAGGCCGCAAACCTGCGCGTGCGGCTGCCTCTGCAGGAACTGACCGTTGTGGCACCTGGCGCGGATGCGCTGGGAGGCTTCGCCGCCGTCGTCGCCGATGAACTGAACCTGCGCTCCGTGCGCCTGCTGGACGCCGAGAGCGCCTCCCCGGAGGAGTTCGGCATCGAGCAGAAGCTCGTGGTCAACGCACGCGCCGCGGGCCCGCGCCTGGGCAAGAACGTCCAGCAGGCCATCAAGGGCGCCAAGTCCGGCGACTGGTCGGTTCAAGAAATAAACGGCGTCGCGGGAGTTGTTGTTTCTGGCGGCCTGGAGCTGGAATCCCAGGAGTACACGCTGGAGACCGTGGTGGCAGAGTCCGACGGCGGATCGGCTTCAGTAGCTGTCCTGCCGGGCGGCGGCTTTGTGGTGCTCAACACCGAGGTCACGCCCGAACTTGAGGCCGAAGGGACGGCTAGGGACATGGTCCGCGCCATCCAGCAGGCACGCAAGGACGCTGCACTGAATGTGAGCGACCGGATCCGCACCACCGTCACGGCCGCTCCCGCCGTGCTGGAGGCGCTGCTGGCAAACGCCGAGCTGGTCAAGACCGAAACCCTGACCCTGGAGCTGGCCACAGTTCCGGCTGAGTCAGGCGAACCACGCATTACCGTCGAAAAAGTAGAGGCTTGAGCTATGACTGACGAATTCTCCGTGGAAAGTGTCTACGCAGAGTTGCTGGGGCGTGCGCCGGAAAACAAGATGGAGCCGCGTCTTGCGCCGCTGTTTCGGGCCATGGATGTGCTGGGGGAGCCCAACAAGGCGTTCCCGATCATCCATGTGACGGGCACCAACGGGAAGACCTCCACGGCCCGGATGATCGAGGCCGGGCTGCGAGCGCACGGCCTGAGTACCGGCCGCTACACCAGCCCGCACCTGTCCAAGGTCACCGAGCGGATCAGCATCGACGGCCACCCTGTCTCTGACGAAACGTTTGTCCGGATCTGGGATGAGATCCGCCCGTACCTGCAGATCGTCGACGAAGAGCTTACCGCTGCGGGGGAGCCCCGGCTCACGTACTTCGAGTGCCTGACCATCCTGGGCTTCGCGATCTTCGCGGACCAGCCGGTCAACGTGGCCGTGATCGAGGTGGGTCTGGGCGGCATCACCGATGCCACCAACGTGGGCGACGGCCTGGTTTCCGTGGTCACCCCCATTTCCCTGGACCACACCGACCTGCTGGGCGATACCACCGAGGAGATTGCGTACGAGAAGGCCGGCATCATCAAGCCCGGTGGTTACCTCATCAGTGCCTCGCAGCCCGTTGATGCTGCGCAGGTGCTACTCGAGAAAGCCAAGGACGTGGGAGTCCCGTTCCGGTTTGAAGGCGTAGAGTTCGGCGTCGAATCCCGGACGGTTGCCGTGGGCGGCCAGGTGGTGAGCATTCAGGGCATCGCCGGCCGGTACCCGGAACTGCTGCTGCCGCTGCACGGTGCGCACCAGGCCCAGAACGCAGCAGTGGCGGTGGCAGCCCTCGAGGCCTTCTTCGGCGGCGAGAAGGAACTTGACGCCGAGGTGCTCCAGGAGGCCTTCGCATCCGTCACGTCCCCGGGCCGCCTTGAGGTTGTCCGCACGGCGCCCACCATCATTGTTGACGCGGCCCACAACCCGGACGGCATCAGGGTCTCGGCCGAGGCCATCCAGGAGGCCTTCAGCTTCACCCGGCTGGTGCCGGTAGTGGGAGTCCTGAAGGAGAAGGACGCCGAAGAGATCCTGCGCCAGCTCAAGGAATCCCTGGGCGAGATCGCCCAGGAATACTGCTTTACCCAGTCCAATTCGCCACGGGCAGTGCCCGCGGCCGAACTGGCTGAACTGGCGGTGGAAATGGGCTTCGGCGAAGACAACATCCACATTGCTGAGAAGCTCGACGACGCCCTCGAATGGGCCGTGGAACGCGCCGAAGCCAGCGACGACCTCTCCGGCGGCGTGCTGGTGACGGGTTCCATCACCCTGGTGGCGGAAGCCCGGATCCTGCTCGGAAAGACGGAGGCCTAGCGGTGGCGAAGCTGACCAAAGCGCAGCGCGAGTGGCGCCCGGGAATGCCCAAGAAGCGCCGGTCCACCAAGGTGATGTTTGCCTCCACCGTCCTGCTGCTTGAAGCGTTTGTGGTCTTTTTCGCAACGCTGGCCGTCTTTGGACTCAGGCGCGGCGAGTTTCCGCCGGCGCTGATCCTGGGCATCGGCATCGCACTGAGCGTAGTGATGATCCTGGCCTGCGCGGTGCTGTCCAAGCCCTGGGGCGTGGGACTGGGCTGGATCCTGCAGATTGTGCTGATCCTGACGGGCATCGTTGAGCCCATGATGTTCCTGGTTGGCGCGCTGTTCGGCCTGGCCTGGTGGTATGGAATCCGCACCGGCATCAGGATCGATTCAGAAGCCGCAAAGCGCGAACGCGACCAGGCCGAGTGGAATGCGTCGCACGGGGACACCCCGGAAGCCTCGTAGAATTGTCCCGAAACCACACATTACGCATTGGAGCAGCTATGACCATTGAGCGCACCCTGGTACTGATCAAGCCCGACGGCGTTGCCCGCAACCTCAGCGGCGCCATCCTGGGCCGCATTGAGGCCAAAGGCTACACCCTCGCCGAACTGAAGAAGGTTGACGCCAGCCGGGAACTGCTGGAGCAGCACTACGAAGAACATGTGGGCAAGCCGTTCTACGAGCCCCTCGTTGAATTCATGCTCAGCGGACCGGTGGTGGCCGCGATCTTCGAAGGCCACCGCGTCATTGAAGGCTTCCGGTCCCTGGCCGGCACTACGGATCCCACCACTGCGGCTCCCGGCACCATCCGTGGCGACTTCGGCCGCGACTGGGGCCTGAAGGTCCAGCAGAACCTGGTCCACGGCTCCGACTCCGTGGACTCGGCCGAGCGCGAAATCAAGATCTGGTTCCAGGACTAACGTCCACCCCCAACTGCGCGAACGGACACTTGAGGCCCCGGGAAACCGGGGCCTCAAGTGTTCGTTCGCGCTTGTTGGTTCGCGCCTTTTGTGCGTTTGTGCGGGGCCCGCGTCAGAAGCCCGAGGTTCCGGCAAACACCTGGATGAAAGCGAAGAAGATGGTGGCGATGACCGCCACGTACAGCAGCGCCGTGATGATCCAGCCCGATTCGCCCAGCACACGTGCAGTACCTGCCGGGACGGGGATGACGCCGTGGACGACGTTGCGGATGGTCACCCAGACGAAGAGCGGGATCATCGCGGCCCAGACAATCATGCAGAACGGGCAGAGAACATGGATGTCGTAGAGTGCCTGGGACCAGAGCCACACCACAAACGCGAAGCCGAGCGTCACGCCGGCCTGGAGTCCCGCCCAGTACCAGCGTGCGAACGTGGCGCCGGAGAGCAGGGCCATGCCCACTGTGATGATGACGGCGAACGCCACGATGCCAATAAACATGTTGGGGAACCCGAACGCCGAGCTCTGCCACGTCTGCATGACCTGGCCGCAGGAGATCCACGGATTAACGTCGCAGGCCGTTACATGATTCGGATCCTCGAGGACAGCGAGCTTTTCCAGGACCAGCGTTCCCGAGGCCAGCCAGCCGATGGCGCCAGTGATGACCAATAGCCAGCCGAAGGGCCGGTTGCGTGCCATCGGCGGCACGCTCCCGGGCGTGGCGGCTAACGGCTCCGCCGCAGGGGAGGCAGCCGGCGTGTCGGTGCCGTGGGAGGAAATGCTGGGCATGGTGTGGCGTCCTTTGCTTCGGGTGCTCCTTGCCCCGATTGTAACGCCGGTGGCTGGAAGCAGCATTCAGTCAGCGCCCTCAGGTACCGATCCGTTGCCCGTGGTTCCGCCGCCTTTCAGCCCGGGTGTGAGAGAATGAACATGGCTGGAGGCCGACCCACATTCGGACTCCGGTCCGGTGGCTTGTTTCAAGACCGCCAATGATGAGCAGGGCAGGCTTCGGATTCTCTGATCCGGCTTCCCGCAATTCCATTGGTCGGCACCTGGTTGTGGCGTGTAGAACAACGGGTTTCAGGACACAGCCGACGGCTCCCACGGGCTGCCGCACCCCTCTGCCGGTGCGAACCTGGGAGTATCCACTTGACTTCTGTCAACGCCTGCGGGTTTTGACAATATGTGCCCCAATGGGTGCCGGATGTGGCGGTACGTCAGGGGCAGGAGTGTTGCCACATATGGAAAACGAACAAACACCAGCCGTTAATGATGAAGCCGTCGCCGAGGCTACGGAAGCGCCCAAGAAGGCCACCCGGACACGTCGGAAGGCAGTGCCGAAGGCCGCAGAGGCCGTACCGGTGAATGACGCCGCCGAAGCTGAGCCTGCGACGGATGCCGCTCCGGAACCCAAGACGCCGGTCCGCCGGACCCGCGCACGTAAGACGGTGGTCGCCGCCGAACCCTTGCCGGCCTTCGCTGCTGAGGTTCTGGAAGCACCTGCCGCCGTTGTTACCGAGACCGCCGTAGATGCTGCCGGCGTCGAACACGCGGCCGAAGCCGCAGCGCCTGAGGCTGCAGCGGAGACCAAGCCTGTCCGCCGCCGCCGCGTGGCCACCCGCAAAACCTCGGCCCCCGACGTCGCTCCCGCGGCCGTAGAACAGACAGCTCCGGAGCAGGCAGCCCCTGAAGCTGCAGCAACGCAGGCCCCGGAAGCAGAGGAGGTCGCCGCTGCGGCGGCCGTCGCGCCCGCAGCAGCCGCGTCCGTCGCGACGGCAGCAACCGCCCCCGTCGCCCCCGTCAACGCTGCCGCCGCGCCGGCTGAAGAGCCAGCTGCTGCTGAGACTGCCAGCCCGTTCAGTTCACTGTTCCTTGAGCCGGCGTCCACCACATCGGTGCTTTTCCAGGCCCCCGACCTCAGCACCGTGGTCCGCCCCGCGCCGGTTGCTGCCGTGGTTGAAGAGCCGGAAGAGGACGACCCCGACGACGGCGAAGCAGACGACGCCAACGGCCGCCGCAGGCGCCGCAGCCGTGGTCGCCGTGGACGCAGCCGCACAGGCGAAAGCGATGCTGAGGGTGAAAACGAAGGCGACGAAGGCGCAGCCGAAGAAACCGATGAGGAGTCCGCCGGGCAGGCCGATGAGGGCGTGACGTCCCGTCGTCGCCGTCGCCGCCGCCGTGGCGACCAGGATCTGGAACTGACCGGAGGCGAAGGCGACGACCCGCCCAACACGGTGACCCGTGTCCGCGCGCCGCGCGCCGCGACCGAAGCGCCGGTCAACAACCGCGTCACGTCTGTCAAGGGTTCCACCCGCCTCGAAGCCAAGAAGCAGCGCCGCCGCGAATCCCGCGACACCGGCCGCCGCCGCACCGTCATCACCGAGGCCGAGTTCCTGGCCCGCCGCGAATCGGTTGACCGGCAGATGATCGTCCGCCAGCGCGACGACAGAATCCAGATCGGCGTCCTCGAAGACGGCGTCCTGGCCGAGCACTTTGTCTCCAAGACCCAGCAGGACTCCCTGATCGGCAACGTCTACCTCGGCAAGGTGCAGAACGTACTGCCGTCCATGGAAGCGGCGTTTGTTGACATCGGACGCGGCCGCAACGCCGTCCTGTATGCCGGTGAAGTGAACTGGGAGGCCGTTAACCTCGAAGGCAAGCAGCGCCGGATCGAAAACGCGCTCAAGTCCGGCGACACCGTCCTGGTCCAGGTCACCAAGGATCCCGTGGGCCACAAGGGTGCACGCCTGACCAGCCAGATCTCGCTGCCCGGCCGCTACCTGGTCTATGTGCCCGGCGGCTCCATGACCGGAATCTCCCGCAAACTGCCCGACGTCGAGCGAAACCGCCTCAAGCGCATCCTCAAGGACCGCCTCCCGGAGCACGCCGGCGTCATCGTCCGCACCGCTGCCGAAGGCGCCTCGGAAGAGGAGCTCACGCACGACATCAACCGGCTGCGGGCCCAGTGGGAGGGCATCGAAAGCCAGTCCACGTCCACCAAGATCCTCGCGCCGGAGCTGCTCTACGGCGAACCTGACCTCACCATCAAGGTAGTCCGTGATGTCTTCAACGAGGACTTCTCCAAGCTGATCGTCTCCGGTGAAGAGGCCTGGGACACCATCGAGGCCTACGTCACCTACGTGGCCCCGGACCTCGTGGGCCGCCTGGAAAAGTGGACCAAGGACCAGGACATCTTCGCTGCGTGGCGGATCGATGAGCAGATCCACAAGGCCCTGGAACGCAAGGTCTTCCTGCCTTCGGGCGGTTCGCTGGTCATTGACCGCACCGAAGCCATGACCGTGGTGGACGTCAATACCGGCAAGTTCACCGGCAGCGGCGGCAACCTCGAGGAAACCGTCACCAAGAACAACCTCGAGGCAGCTGAAGAAGTGGTCCGGCAGCTCCGGCTCCGCGACATCGGCGGCATCATCGTTATCGACTTCATCGATATGGTCCTCGAATCCAACCGCGACCTTGTCCTGCGCCGCATGGTGGAATGCCTGGGCCGCGACCGGACCAAGCATCAGGTGGCCGAAGTGACCTCGCTGGGCCTCGTGCAGATGACGCGCAAGCGCATGGGCACCGGGCTTCTGGAAGTCTTCGGCGAGCAGTGTGAAACCTGTGCAGGCCGTGGAATTGTCACCCACGACGACCCCGTGGAACACCGCCGCGCCAACACGGTAGCCGCGGAGCACCACGTGCAGCGGGTTGACAGCCGCCCGGAAGCCCAGCGCACCGACAGCGTGCGGACTGACAGCCAGCGCCCGGACAGCCAGCCGGGTGGCCGCACTGACCGGAAGCGCCGTCGCGGACGGGGCGGCCAGCCGCTGGAAACAGCACCGGCAGCTCCGGTGCAGATCCACACGGTCCACCCGGAAGCCAGCGATGCCGAGCGCCATGCGAAGGCGGAGGCCACGCGGGCAGCGCTTGCGAACATTGCGGCCGCGGCCCACGCTGCGCATCTGCATGACGACGAGGTGGCTCACGCATCAGCTGCCGCGGGCCGGCAGTCTGCGGCTCCGGTGCCGGCTCCGGTTGGGCAGTCCGAAACGGACTCCAACGGCCGCCCGGCCGCAGTGCTGACATTCGGCGGCGAGCAGGTGGTGCTTCCGTTCGTGGCGCACCACGATGACCAGCCGCACGCACCTGCCCTGACACTTGACCGCCTCGCGGAGGCCTTCGCCCACCTTGGTGAGCGGGCTCCTGTAGCGGAGAGCACGCCGCCGGCAGTCCAGGCAACTGAAAGCCGGGCGGCCGAACCTGCCCGCCAGCAGCAGCCAGCCGCGGCGGAGAGGGATTACTCCGACCACACCGAGGAGCCCCGCGCCCGCCGTCCCCGGCGGAACCGGAGTGCCAGCCGTGCCCAGGGCGCAGCCAACGCCACGTCCGTAGAGCATCACGAAGCCGCTCCGGCGGCTGCCGCCGGACACACCCACGCCGCCAAGGCGCCGGAGCCCGTCAAGGCTCCTGTGGCCGACAAGCCGGTTGCCGCCAACGCGCCCATCATCCTGGGCGTAGGAGTTCCGGCCTCGGAGCTCTGACCAAGCAGTAGGGCAAGCCAATACAACGGCGCCTGGATGTGCCTGTGAATCACAGGCTGCGTCCGGGCGTCCGGCGTTAAGTCGCGAGGAACGCTAGGCTGGTGACTGACACGGGGTGCCGCGCAGAGAGCCGGCTGAGATCCACACCCGTTGAACCTGTCCGGTTAGCACCGGCGAAGGGATGTCTCCTTTGGCTTCAACTTCTGTCCTTCCTCCTGCAACGCCCGCGGCGGCTCTACAGGGATCCTCAGCAACCGGGGCTGAGGTCCTGCCCGCGCCAGGCCGGACTGCCAACGTCCAGGTGCTGCGTGACGTTCCGCGGGTGCTGTCCATTGCCGGATCGGACCCTTCAGGTGGCGCCGGCGTCCAGGCCGACCTCAAAAGCATCGCGGCTCTTGGCGGCTACGGCATGGCGGCCATCACCGCACTGACAGTCCAAAACACCCGGGGGGTCCAGGCGGTTCACGTTCCGCCTGCGTCCTTCCTGGGCCAGCAGCTCGATGCCATCAGCGATGACATCACCATCGACGCGGTCAAGATCGGCATGCTGGGCGACGCTGCGGTGATAGGCGTGGTCCGCGACTGGCTGGAAAAGGTGCGTCCCGCCGTCGTCGTTCTTGATCCGGTGATGGTGGCCACAAGCGGCGACCGGCTACTGCAGGGGTCTGCCGAGGCGGCCCTGCGGGAGCTGTTCCCGCTCGCGGACCTGATCACCCCCAACCTGGCCGAACTGGCCATCCTGGTGGGGGAGCCGCAGGCGAGGGAATGGCACGACGCGCTCGGGCAGGGACAGCGGTTGTCCGCCGCGACCGGTGCCACTGTCCTGGTCAAGGGCGGCCATCTCGACGGCGGTGCGTGCCCGGATGCCCTGGTCAACGCTGCCGGGCTGCTCGCCCAGGAAGTGGTGGAAGTGAGCGGGGACAGGATCCCCACGCGCAACAGCCACGGCACCGGCTGCTCACTGTCATCGGCCATGGCCACGGCCCAGGCCCGGTTGGGGGACTGGGAAGCCGCACTACGGCAAGTGAAGCCCTGGCTGGTGGGCGCGCTGCAGGCCGCTGACCAACTTGAGGTGGGCGCGGGCAACGGCCCCATCAACCACTTCCACCACATGCAACAGGTTCCGGCAGCCGGCGAATTCGCAGAGACGCTGCGGCGGGCGTCGGAGCCGGATCTTGCAGCCATCTACGGGCTGGATTTCATCCGCGACCTGGCGGCCGGCACTTTGGCTGAGGAACAGTTCGCCTATTACCTCGCCCAGGACGCCATCTACCTCAACGGCTATTCGCGGGTCCTTGCCCGGGCCAGTGCGCTGGCGCCCACGGAAGCCGCCCAGCTGTTCTGGGCAAAGTCGGCCCAGCAATGCCTTGAGGTCGAGTCCGAACTGCACCGCACGTGGCTAAGCACCAGGACAGTGGACTCCGTCCTGGGACCTGTCACCAAGTCCTACGTGGACCACCTGCTGGCGGCCTCGGCCTCAGGCAGCTACGCGGTCCTCGTGGCGGCGGTACTGCCGTGCTTCTGGCTGTATGCCGAAGTGGGACAGACTCTCCACGCGGAGTTCCTGGCTGCGGGTGCCCCGGCAGCACATCCTTATGCCGACTGGCTGCGGGCCTATGCTGACGAGGATTTCGCCCAGGCCACGCGCTACGCCATCGACTTTGGTGACGACGCCGGTCGGAGTGCTTCCGCGGATGAACAGGCGGCGATGCTGGTGGCTTTCAGGCAGTCGTGCCGGTTCGAGGTGGAATTCTTCGACGCGCCGCGAATTCATTCCTGACTGGCTGGGGCCCGTGCGGCCTGTACGATAGTCGGGCACGGTTTTGGATTGTCAGTGCAGTACCTGCTTGTGGGTCCTATCACAGACAACCTGCCGTAACCAGCCTCATTTGCGGCCGAAGGCAAAATTAGCGTATTCTAGATCTTCGGTGCTTACGCCAACACTTGGGTTACGACCCCACGGCGTTGAGGCACAGCGAGAACCCAGCCAATTATGGAACAGGGTTCAGCACGCAAATTTAGTAATAAACGTCGAGAGAAGTGAGTTCCCAAGTGGTGTACGCGATTGTCCGCGCAGGCGGCCGCCAAGAGAAGGTTTCCGTTGGAGACTTCGTTACCCTGAACCGCGTCCCCGGTGGAGCCGGCAGCACCTTTGAGTTGCCCGCACTGCTCCTGGTAGACGGTGACAAAGTCACCTCTGCTGCTGCGGACCTGGCCAAGGTAACGGTTACGGCTGAGATCCTCGAAGACCTCCGTGGTCCGAAGATCGTCATCCAGAAGTTCAAGAACAAGACCGGTTACAAGAAGCGCCAGGGTCACCGTCAGGAATTGACCAAGGTCAAGATCACGGGTATCAAGTAACTCTTCGTTACTGTTCAGGTTCTTCAGCAGATTCCCCAGAATTTAAAGGCAGGCATTTCAAATGGCACATAAAAAAGGCGCGAGTTCCACTCGCAACGGTCGTGACTCCAACGCCCAGTACCTCGGCGTCAAGCGCTTCGGCGGCCAGGTAGTTTCCGCAGGCGAGATCATCGTTCGCCAGCGTGGCACCCACTTCCACCCGGGCGCCGGCGTTGGACGTGGCGGCGACGACACACTGTTCGCACTGGCCCCGGGAGCCGTCCAGTTCGGCACTCGCCGCGGTCGCCGCGTTGTTAACATCGTTGCTGCTGCAGCTGCAGAGTAACAAATAGTTCTGAAGCGGTGGAGCGGGCCATTTTGGTCCGCTCCACTGTTCTTTTAACCGCATTACAATCGTCTTGTCGCCTTTGGGCGTACAGGAAAACAGCACTGAGGAGATCCACGTGGCGAGCTTTGTAGACCGGGTAGTACTGCACGTATCCGGCGGTACCGGCGGCCACGGGTGTGTCTCTGTCCACCGGGAGAAGTTCAAGCCCCTGGGCGGTCCCGACGGCGGCAACGGCGGCGACGGCGGCGATGTCATCCTGCGCGTTGATCACCAGACCACCACGCTGCTTGACTACCACCATGCCCCGCACCGCCATGCCACCAACGGTGGCCCCGGCATGGGTGACTGGCGGGGTGGCAAGAGCGGCGAGACCCTCATCCTGCCCGTACCGGACGGCACCGTGGTCAAGTCCAAGGACGGCACCGTCCTGGCGGACCTGGTCGGCGAAGGCGCCGAGTATGTGGCGGCCGCCGGCGGCCTGGGCGGCCTGGGCAATGCTTCGCTGTCCTCGCAGAAGCGCCGTGCCCCGGGCTTCGCTCTGCTGGGCATCGAGGGTGACGCCCGTGACATTGTGCTGGAACTGAAGTCCATCGCCGACATCGCGCTGGTGGGTTTCCCCTCTGCCGGCAAATCCAGCCTGATCGCGGCCATGTCCGCCGCGCGGCCCAAGATCGCCGATTACCCCTTTACCACGCTGATCCCGAACCTGGGTGTTGTCCAGTCCGGCGATGTCCGCTTCACCATTGCGGACGTCCCGGGCCTCATCGAGGGCGCCAGCGAAGGCAAGGGTCTTGGCCACCACTTCCTGCGCCACGTGGAGCGCTGCGCCGCCCTGGTGCACGTGCTGGACTGCGGCACGCTTGAATCGGACCGTGACCCTTTGGCGGACCTGGCCATCATCGAGGCCGAGCTGGAAAAATACTCCGTGGATATGAGTTACGCCGGTGCCGACGGCGAAGTGGTTCCGCTAAACCACCGTCCGCGCCTGGTGGCCCTGAACAAGGTGGACCTCCCGGACGGCAAGGACATGGCTGAATTTGTCCGCCCGGAACTGGAGTCACGCGGCTACCGGGTCTTCGAAATCTCGGCTACCAGCCATGAGGGTCTCCGCCAGCTCGGCTTCGCCATGGCGGAAATCGTCCAGGCTGCCCGTGCCGCCCTCGCAGCCGCCCCGCCCAAGGTCCAGCCTCCCGTTCTGCGGCCCCGCGCCGTCAACGAATCCGGCTTCAAGATCCGCCGCGAGGAAAAGAACCTCGAGCCGCTCTTCCGCGTCCTGGGCGACAAGCCCGTCCGCTGGGTTAAGCAGACCGACTTCACCAACGAGGAAGCCATCGGCTATCTCGCCGACCGCCTGGCGAAGCTCGGCGTCGAAAACGAACTGTTCAAGCAGGGCGCCGTGCCCGGTGACACCGTGGTGATCGGCGAGGACGACGGCGTTGTCTTCGACTGGGAGCCCACCATGATGGCCGGTGCAGAACTGCTGGCGGCACCGCGTGGCACCGACGTCCGCTTCGCCGACATCGGCGACCGGCCCACCCGCGGGCAGAAGCGGGACGAGCAGGTGGAACGCCGTGAGGCCAAGGCCGCCGCCCGCGCCGAGCTCGAGGCAGAGCGCAAGGCCGGGATCTGGACCGAATCGGTCAGCGGGCGCCGCGCCGCCAAGCCTGTCACTGAGAGTGGGCTGGGCGTTGAAGATGACGAGTGAGGCCGCTGAAATGACCGAAGAGTCCGCAGTAATCATCGAGGAACCCAAAGACGACCGCAGTGTGCTCGCCCGGGCCCGCCGGATCGTTGTCAAAGTAGGGTCGTCGTCGCTGACCAGCATCAAGGGCGGCATCTCGGAAGAGTCCCTGACCGCCCTCTCAGATGTCTTGGCCGCCAAACATAACGCCGGCACGGAAATTATCCTGGTTTCTTCGGGAGCCATTTCCGCAGGGCTTGCGCCCCTCGGCCTGGTGAAGCGTCCGCGTGACCTCGCGACCCAGCAGGCCGCCGCCAGCGTGGGCCAGGGCCTGCTCATGGCGCGCTACACGCACGCGTTCGGCGCCCACGGCGTCACGGTCAGCCAGGTGCTGCTGACCGCAGATGACCTCATGCGTCGTAGCCACCACGCGAACGCGTTCCGTGCACTGAACCGCCTCCTCAACCTCGGCGTTGTGCCGGTGGTCAATGAAAACGACACGGTCGCCACGCACAAGATCCGTTTCGGCGACAACGACAGGCTCTCAGCGCTCGTGGCCCATCTGGTCCGTGCTGACGCCCTGATCCTGCTGTCCGACGTCGACTCGATATACGACGGCCCGCCCGCCAAGGGCGCCAAGCGCATTTCCCAGGTGGACGGCCCCGGAGATCTTGAGGCAGTGACTATCGGGAAGCCGGGCAAGGCAGGCGTAGGCACCGGCGGCATGCAGACTAAAGTCGAGGCTGCCATCATGGCCGCCGACTCCGGCATCCCGGCGCTGGTCACGTCCACAACCAACGCCGCAGCCGCCCTGGCCGGTGAGGACGTGGGGACCTGGTTCACCGTGAACAGCGGCCGGAAGTCCGTGCGGATGATGTGGCTGGCCCACCTGGCGCACGTTCAGGGCAGGCTCTTCCTTGACGACGGCGCCGTGCACGCTGTGCGGGACAATCGCTACTCGCTGCTCCCCGCCGGAATTTCATCGGTGGACGGCACCTTCGAAGCCGGCGACGCCGTCGAGATGGTGGCCGGCGACGGTACCGTCATCGCGCGCGGTTTGGTTAATTACTCTTCCGAAGAGCTTCCCCAGATGCTGGGGCGCTCCACAGTGGAACTGGGCGAGTCCCTGGGCCGCGGATTCGACCGTGAGGTTGTCCATATCGACGACCTGGTTCTGGTCTGAGCGGTCCGCTCGCCTAGACTTGAAGGATGACTGAGGCACTGATTTCCCAAGCCACTGGCACTTCCGACGATTCAACCGTGGTTCCTCCCGGGCCGGAACAGGGGGGGACCCACACCCCGGCGAAGGTTGAGGCGGCCGTCCACGCCATCGCTGACCGCTCACGGCAGGCAGCCCGCCAGATGGCCGGGGCCAACCGCGCCCGGAAGGACAGTGGCCTCCGGGCCATCGGTGCCGCATTGCTGGCGCGGAAGGACTTCATCCTGTCGGCCAACGCCAAGGACGTTGCGGCCGGCAAAGCCAACGGCACGTCGGCGGCCCTGTTGGACCGCCTCACCTTGACCGAAAGCCGGATCGACGGGCTCGTGGCGTCCCTGGAAAACCTGGCCAGCCTGCCCGATCCGGTCGGAAACGTGGTCCGAGGCCAGACCCTCCCCAATGGGCTGCGCCTGCGCCAGATCAACGTGCCCATGGGAGTGGTTGCCGCCATTTACGAGGCCCGCCCCAACGTCACTGTAGACATCGCCGGTCTTGGCCTCAAGAGCGGCAACGCCGTCATCCTCCGCGGCGGCACTGCTGCCGCCTCCACCAACGAAGCACTGGTCCAGATCCTCCGCGAAGCCCTGGACTCCGTCGGGCTGCCGGCCGATGCCGTGCAGACAGTGGACCAGTACGGCCGTGAAGGTGCGAATGCGCTGATGCGTGCGCGCGGCCGCGTTGATGTCCTGATTCCGCGCGGCGGCCGGGACCTGATCCAGTCCGTGGTGCTGAACGCCGCCGTGCCGGTCATCGAGACCGGCGAGGGCAACGTGCATATCTTCATCGACGAATCCGCCAGCGAGGACATGGCGGTGGAGATCCTGCTGAACGCCAAGACCCAGCGGCCCAGTGTCTGCAACACCGTGGAGACGCTGCTGGTCCATTCGCGGTCCGCCGTGCTGCCCGCCGTCGCCGCCGCGTTGCGCGGCGCCGGGGTCACCCTCCACGCCGACGAGCGCATCCGTGCGGCGCTGCCTTCATCTGTTGAGTCCGTTCCGGCAACGGATGAGGACTGGGGAACCGAGTACATGGACCTGGACCTCGCCGTAGCAATGGTGGACAGCCTGGATGACGCCGTCAAGCACATCCGGACCTGGTCCACGGGCCACACCGAAGCGATCCTCACCAACGACCTGGCCAACGCGGAGCGGTTCATCGCCGAGGTTGACTCTGCCGCAGTCATCGTCAACGCGTCCACGCGGTTTACCGACGGCGGCGAGCTGGGCCTCGGTGCCGAGGTTGGCATCTCCACGCAGAAGCTGCACGCCCGCGGCCCGATGGGACTGACAGAGCTCACCACCACTAAGTGGATCGTGCAGGGCGAAGGCCAGGTCCGCGGGTAGCAACGCGGTAATATAGACAGAAGTCCGGAACGGCGGGACAATCCGCTGCCACATCCTTGAACCCTAGGGGAGAAAATGCTGCTCCAGCAGATCGCCATGACCGTTGCCGAAGGCGGAGAACACGCACCCGCTCCGATCTGGGCTGAGCCGTGGGTGTTCGGCGCATCCATTTTCGCCATCCTGCTGGTGATGATGTTCGTTACGCTCTCCTACTCGAACCTGGGCAACCGGCACACCGTAACGGATGAGCACGCCGATCCGCACCGCCAGCACCCCAACAAGCACGACCACGGCCAAGGCCACTGAAATTTCCCGTGTTCTGCACCGTGACGGTGCGCAAAGGCGGCTGCGGCTGGGCGTGATGGGCGGGACGTTTGATCCCATCCACCACGGCCACCTTGTTGCAGCCAGCGAAGTGGCCGCCAAGTTCAGCCTGGATGAAGTGGTCTTTGTCCCCACCGGGCAGCCGTGGCAAAAGTCGCACAAGCAGGTCAGTGAGCCTGAGCACCGCTACCTCATGACGGTGATCGCCACGGCATCGAACCCCCGCTTCACCGTCAGCAGGGTGGATATTGACCGGCCCGGTCGCACGTATACCATTGATACCTTGCGGGATCTCCGGACCCAGCGTCCGGATGCGGATCTGTTCTTCATTACCGGTGCGGATGCACTGGCGCAGATTCTTTCCTGGAAGGACATCGACGAGCTGTGGTCACTGGCCCATTTTGTCGGTGTGACACGGCCGGGACATGTGCTTGATGGCATGGGCCGCAAGGACGTCAGCCTCCTCGAGGTGCCGGCCATGGCCATCTCGTCCACGGACTGCCGTGTCCGTGTAGCCGGGAACAACCCCGTCTGGTACCTCGTGCCGGACGGAGTGGTCCAATACATCGCCAAATATGGTCTGTACGCCGAGGGATCAGATCCCCAGGACGTCCGAACTACCGAAACAGACGAGCCAGCCAGTACTGAATGAGTCCTCAATGAGTCAGGAAAAGCCCCCCGTCCGCAGCCGCCGCGAACTGCGGCAGGCCAGAGATGAGAACACGGCTCCCGGGTCCAACGGCCCGGGCCAGGTTTCGCCTGCCTCAAAACAACGGCGCGCGGCTGACGCCCCGGTGGATTCCGTCCCCGAGCAGTCCCAAGCGCAGCGGTCCTCGCAGATCCGGGCCCGCGACCGCGCGGCGCTGCGTGCCATCAAAGAACTCGAGGAGAAAGAGGGCCAGCTTTCCGCAGGAGGCCCTCCCACGCGCAGGCAGTTGCGGCTCCAGCAACTGAAGGAACAGGCCGTCACCTCGGCCAATCCCATCATTCCCGCTCCCATGGGGCAGCCTTTGCCAAGCCAACCCGCGCCGAGCCAACCTAAGCCAGGCCAAGCCAAGCTGGGTCAAGCGAAGACAGCCCCAACGAGGCCAGGTCACGACACCGCTGTATCCGCCGATATGGCCGGGCCCGCCGCGCCGGCGAACGGTGCAGGTGTTCCGGCTGGCATGAGCGTGGAGCAGGCACTCGCAGCCCGCACGCTTATTGCCGAGCAGGCCAAGAACCAGCTGGCCAAGATGGAACACATCGCCTCGCTGGACCCCGAAGCAGTGGATCCGGACATCCTTGCGGAACAGATCGCCTTGGCCGAGCGCGCGGCGGTGCTTAACCGCCGGGCGATGGCCAAGCGGAAGCTGGCCGAGCAGGCCGCCACTGCCCAGCCAGTATCAGTACCCACGCAGGCTCCCAATCCGCAGGCCGCGGCCACGCAATCCGTTCCCCAGACGGGCCCGGCCACCGCCGACAACCTGGCCATGGTCACGCCGCTGGAATTCGTGCAGGTACCCGGCGTCGACCGTCCTGTGATGAAACCCCCGGCGACCTCCTACGTGCCGCTGGCGACCCAGGCCGGACCAAAGGTCCGGCCAGGCGGCAAGGGCCGCAGGCCGTCCACTACGTCCAAAGAGCCGGCCGCGGGTTCTGCGCAGGCGGCCGCGTCGGGCCGTTCCCGGGTGATCGCCCGTGCGGAAGCTGCTGCCAGGGCCGCCGCGGCACCGAAGCGCGTCGTCCCCGTCCAGCCCATCACGGCCTCTACGCCAGTGGGGGAGACGGGCGATCTGTTCGATGACCTGCCGCGCATCCCGGCACGGTCAGCGCATGGGCTGGAGCCGCTGGATGCGGCAACGGCCGGCCTGGCCCGTGCGAAGCGGCTCAGGCTTATGCAGGTCCTCGTCCTGGCTTTTGGGATCGTGGCTCTTATTTCCGGCGTTATCCTCATCGTCAGCGGCATCTCCAGCTGACCAGGCAACGCCCTTTTACAAAGCTTTAGAAAACTACAAGGAGTCCCATGACTGCAACAGATTCATCCATCGCCATTGCCCGCCAAGCCGCCAAGGCAGCCGCGGACAAGATTGCCCACGACATTGTGGCCCTCGATGTCAGCGAACGGCTGGCACTGGCGGACGTCTTCCTCATCGCATCCGCGCCGAGCGAGCGCCAGGTCAACGCCATCGTTGACGGCATCGAAGAAGAACTTTCCAAGCAGGACCTCCGTCCGGTACGCCGCGAAGGCCGCTCCGGCGGGCGCTGGGTACTGCTGGATTACTCGGACATCGTCATCCACGTCCAGCATGAAGAGGACCGCGTTTTCTACGCCCTGGAGCGCCTGTGGAAGGACTGCCCAGTGGTTGACCTGCAGCTGGGCGAGGACACGTCAGCCAAGGCGACGGCGGCCTCCGACTCCGAATAGCAGGCCTTGCCGGCCCGAATATGCCCGATTTGGAATTTTCGGAAAAGCTGGTCTAAGATATTTGAGTTGCTCCGGGGAGACCGCGGAGTAACGAAGGTCCGGGGCTGTGGCGCAGCTGGTAGCGCACCTGCATGGCATGCAGGGGGTCAGGGGTTCGAGTCCCCTCAGCTCCACCGGATAATCCGCCGGAATCGAAAGATTCCGGCGGATTTTTTGTTGCAGGAAAATGCGCCTCCCGATTGGCGCAGCGCGCAGATTTCTATTAAGCTGATCAGGTTGCTTCGGGCGGTCTGAACCGCGGAGAAGCACACGTTTGGGGCTGTGGCGCAGCTGGTAGCGCACCTGCATGGCATGCAGGGGGTCAGGGGTTCGAGTCCCCTCAGCTCCACCAAACAGGACGCAGGTCCGTAAAAAAATGAGCCACCCGGTCGGGTGGCTCATTTTTTGTCTCCCAAGCAGGGAGCCCGGAGAACTGGGCGCCCAGTAGTGAGTGCTTAGATCCAATCACTCCGGCGCAGCGGCGGCCCGTCCCCGCCGGCACGCTGGACCAGGACCTGGTTGACGCCCGTGATCCCGGTTTCAAAGCCCAGGGCACTTGAGGCCATGTAGAGCCGCCACACCCGCGCCCGGCCCAGGCTGGTGAGCCGGACGGCTTCGTCCCAGTTCTCTTCGAGCCTGCGCACCCACGCCCGCAGGGTCAGCGCATAGTGCTGGCGCAGGGCCTCCACGTCCAAGACCTCGAACCCGCCGGTCTCCAGTGCGCTGACCATCTCGCCCAGGCTGATCATCTCGCCGTCCGGAAAGACATAGCGCGGAATGAACGAATCCGGGTCGGGCTTGATGGGGCCGGCGTTCCAGGAGATGGCGTGGTTGAGCAGCCGGCCGCCGGGACGGAGCAAGCCGTGCAGCACGTCGACATAGTTGGGTGTCTGTTCCCGGCCCACGTGTTCGGACATGCCGATGGAGCTAATGGCGTCGAACGGCCCGTCGGCGATATCCCGGTAATCCTGGACCCGGATGTCGATGTTTTCGGTCAGGCCGGCGTCGGCCGCACGTTTGCGCGCCAGCACGGCCTGTTCGGTGGAGAGCGTCACGCCCACCACCGAGACGCCGTAATGCTGCGCCGCGTGCAACGCGAAGCTGCCCCAGCCGCACCCCACGTCCAGTACCCTCATCCCGGGCTTCAGCCCAAGCTTCCGGCAGACGAGATCCAGCTTGGCCTTCTGCGCGTCATCCAGTCCTGCCGGAAGGCCCCGTTCGGCAGGGGTGCCGCCGCCGTCGGGTCCATCCGCCCACACAGCGCACGAGTAAACCATTGAGGGTCCCAGCACGAGGGCGTAAAAGTCGTTGCCGACGTCGTAATGGTGCGAGATGGCCGCGGCGTCGCGCATCCGGGTGTGGAGCCGGCCCTTCCGCGTGACCTTGGCCTCCTCCGGCGGCGGAGCAGGGTTGGGGCCCAGCGCGCCCAGCCGGACCGCCGTGCTGACCAGCGTGGCCAGTTCACGCGGAGTCGGGGGCCGGAAGGGGCCGGGTTCGGAAAACTTGCCCACCGAGCTGAGCGCCGTGAAGGCTGCAAAGATGTCGCCGGGGGCAGCGATGTCCCCGGCGACATAGGCGCGGCTGAGCCCGAGCTGCCCCGGCGACCACAGGATCCGGCGCAGGGCGCGGCGTGACCTGAATTCGAGGACCGGGGCCTCGGGTGGCCCCGCCTCGGACCCGTCCCACGCCCGCACCCTCAGCGGTATCTCCGTCGTCCCCAGGACGATGCCCAGTGCGTTCGCCAGCAGCGACGCTGCGCCTTTTTCTGTTTTCATGGTCCTCGCCTTTCGTCCGCCTAGGCCCAACAGTACGACGCCGGCGCGCACCTGTCAGCGCAGTGGCGCGATTATCATGGGGGAGTGAATGAGACGTTGCCACCGTGCCCCGAATGCTCCAGCGCCTACACCTACGAGATGGGTGCGCTACTGGTCTGCCCGGAATGCGGCCACGAGTGGTCCGCCCAGGCGGCTGAGGCCACGGCAGAGGCCGGGCCGAGGGTCATCAAGGATGCAGTGGGCAACATCCTCGCCGACGGCGACACTGTCACGGTGACCAAGGACCTGAAAATCAAGGGCAGCTCCGGTGTCATCAAGGTTGGCACCAAAGTCCGCGGGATCCGGCTGATGGACGGTGTGGGCGATCACGACATCGACTGCAAGGTGGACGGCGTGGGGCCGATGCAGCTCAAATCCTCCGTGGTGAAGAAGGTCTAGCCGGAACCGGTCAGGGACATGGACTACGGAACCACCGACGTTGTGGTCATCGGCGCGGGCCAGGCGGGACTCTCCGCCGCCTACCACCTGCAGCGCCGAGGGGTTGAATACAAGGTCCTCGACGCCGAGGAAGGCCCGGGCGGCGCCTGGCACCACCGCTGGAAAAGCCTGGTCATGGCGACGGTCAACGGCATCAGTGACCTTCCCGGCATCGCGAAGCCTGACGTGGATCCCACGGAACCCAGCTCGGAGTTCCTGAGCCGGTACTTCGCCGGCTACGAGCGGGACCTCGGAATTGAGGTCCTGCGCCCGGTCAAGATCACCTCGGTCGCTAGGGAAGACGCCGATCCGGCGGGGCGCCTGCGGATCAGCGCCGACAGCGGCGACTGGTCAGCGAAGGCGGTCATCAACGCAACCGGTACGTGGACCCGGCCGTTCTGGCCCATCTACCCGGGCCGGGCCACGTTCCGGGGCCGGCAACTGCACGTGGCCGATTACGTCTCCGCCGAGGAGTTCCGCGGCCTGCACGTCATCGTCGTGGGAGGCGGCATTTCCGCCGTCGGGCTTCTGGAGGAGGTCTCGCAGGTGACCAGCACCAGCTGGTTCACCCGGCGGGAACCCGACTGGCGTGACGCCGCGTTCGACGCCCAGGCCGGCCACAACGCCGTCGCCCTCGTGGAGGAGCGCGTGCGGCAGGGCCTGCCGCCGCAAAGCGTGGTGGCCGTGACCGGCCTCATCTGGACCCCGGCGCTGAGGGCGGCAGCGCAACGGGGTGCGCTGGACCGTCGCCCCATGTTCACCGCGATAGAGCCCGACGGCGTCCGGCTCGCCGTCGGGAGCCTGCTCCGTGCCGACGTCATTCTGTGGGCCACCGGATTCCGTGCCGAGCTCGAGCATCTGGCGCCGCTGCATCTCCGGGGACCCGGCGGCGGCATCGCCATGGAAGGGACCCAGGTGGCAGCTGAACCGCGCGTCCATCTGGTGGGGTACGGGCCGTCGTCGTCCACCATCGGCGCCAACAGGGCGGGCCGGGCGGCCGTCACCGCCATCCTCAAACTGCCCGCGCTTGCACCAACCGCATCAACAACCAGTACATGACCAGACGGCAGGAACCAGTGGCACAGAACACTCTTGAGGACATCTTCGGCACGCTCCGGCGCCACCCGGATGTCGAAGCCCCGAACCTCCAGGCCTGGGACGCCACGGACCGGCAGCTGCTCGAAGCCGCCGCAGCGCGCACGGAACCGGGTACCCGGCTGGCAGTGATCGGCGACCGCTACGGTGCTCTCACCCTCGGTGCGCTGGGCACGCTGGGGGTCAGCCGGGTCCGTGTGCATGAGGATCTCATCACTGGGGAGCGCGCCCTGCGGAACAACGCTGCGGCTGTGGGGCTCGCAGCGGCGGATCCCGGAGCCATTGACGCCACCGGGTTCGAACAATTGCCGCTGGGGGAGGAGCTGCTGTCCGGCGCGGAGTTGGTGCTGCTTCAACTGCCGCGGACGCTGGCGGAGCTTGAAGAAATCGCAGCCGCCGTGGCGCGTTATGCCGCCCCTGGCGTGGTGCTGCTCGCCGGCGGGCGGATCAAACACATGTCCCTGGGAATGAACGCGGTCCTGGAACGCCACTTCGAGACGGTCCAGCCGCAGCTGGCGCGGCAGAAGTCCCGGATCATCCTGGCCAGCGGCGCCCGGCAAACTGAGACGCACGAGTGGAGTCCCGCCGTCGAACGCCTTGCCGAGCTGGACCTGGACGTTGCTGCGCACGGTGCCGTCTTTGCTGGAGCGAAACTGGACATCGGGACCAGGTTCCTCCTGACCTTCCTGCCGGAGATGCCTGAAGCCGGGCACGCCATCGATCTGGGCTGTGGCACCGGCATCCTGGCCGCCATGTACGCCCGCCAGAACCCGGCCTCAAGGGTCACGGCCACGGACCGGTCTGCCGCCGCCGTCGCGTCCGCCCGGGCCACGGCGCAGGCCAACGGCCTCGAGGAGAGGATTACCGCCCTCCAGGATGACGCCATGAGCACCCTCCCGGCCGGAAGCGCCGACCTGATCCTGCTGAATCCGCCCTTCCACCTGGGCGCCAGTGTGCATGCCGGGGCGGGCATTAAACTTTTCGAGGCGGCGGCCAGGGTCCTGGCGCCGGGCGGTGAGCTGTGGACGGTGTTCAACCGGCACTTGCAGTACCTCCCGGCGCTGGAGCGGCTGGTGGGTCCCACCACTGTGAGGGGCGGCAATCCAAAGTTCACGGTGGCGGTCAGCACCCGGCGGCCATAGGCGTGCCAGCACGGCAAGGTGGCGCCCCGGCCGCGGCGCGGCCTCACCTCCGGCTCTGGGCGTTGATCAGGAGGTAACGTACCATTCAGACATAATCATGAATACGCGGCCGAAAACCTAGGGGAGACCGTGCCAGAAATCCGCCAGTCCTCGGCGCCACGGCGCGGGACTAATCTTCCGCGCATGGGGGACTTCAACCTCACGGTCATCCTGGATGCCATCCGCCGGTCATCCGGGGGGCTCAGCCGCGTGGAGCTCGCCCAGATTGTGGGCCTCTCGCCGCAGACCATCTCCAACATCTCCCGCCGCCTGCTGGACCAGCACCTGATCGTCGAAGCGGGCAAAGAAGGCAGCGGCCCCGGCAAACCGCGCACCATGCTTCGCCTCAACCCGGGCGGAATGTATGCCATCGGCGTCCACCTGGACCCCGCCGTCACCACGTTCGTGGTCCTCGATCTTGTGGGCGCCGTTGTACAGCATTCACGGATTAGGACACCCGGCGGGAGTGATCCTGCAGCCGTTATATCCACCATGGCCACCGAGATCGAGCACCTCGTTGCCGAGTCCGGCGTGGACACCAGCCGGATCGCCGGCCTGGGCCTGGCCGCTCCGGGACCCATCGACCTGGACAACGGCACCGTGGTGGACCCGCCGCTGCTGCCGGGCTGGGACCGCGTGGAACTTCGGGACGCCCTGGCCAAAGCCACCGGCTATTCCGTCCTGGTGGATAAGGACGTCACCAGCGCCGCCGTCGCCGAGACATGGGCCGGCGGGCCCAGCGGCTCGGGCACTTTCATCTTTATGTACATGGGCACGGGTATCGGCTGCGGCATCGTCCTCAACGATGAGGTGGTCCGTGGAACATCAGGAAACGCCGGCGAGATCGGCCACATAGTGGTGGACCCTGATGGCCCGGTCTGCGACTGCGGACTGCGCGGCTGCGTTAAGTCCTCAGCCATCCCGCAGGTGCTCGTGGCGGAGGCCGTTGCCGCCGGCATCCTGGACGGCTCCGGCAAGCACACCAGCGGAGCCGAAGTGCAGCAGAGCTTCTCCCAGCTGTGCGACCTTGCCGATGCCGGCGATGCCAAGGCCCTGGCGATCATCGACAAGTCAGCCGTGCTGGTGGCCCGGGCCGTCTCGGTGGTCGCCAACACGCTGGATGTGGAGCGGGTTGTGTTCGGCGGGCCCTTCTGGAGCCGGATCGCTGACCGCTACCTGGAGAAGATCCCGGCGCTGATGGACGCCAACAGCGCGGCGCGCCTGATCCACACCATCGAGGTTGTCGGCACGGGCGTCGGTGAGGACGTGGGCGCCGTTGGAGCTGCCTGCCTTGTCCTGGAGCATACACTGGCGCCCCGGGCGCAGCGGCTTCTCCTGGAAGTCTGAACCGGGGCTCCTTGCCAGTGGCAGGAGCCCCATCTAGCATGTGGATATCGCCGCGGCTGGGGGCCCGCAGACACAGGGGACGGCAGCCATTGACCGAAATGGAGCATCATGCGTCGTCAGGCCCTTGGAATCACGTCACTCATTGCCGCCGCAGCCTTTGTGCTGACGGCATGTTCCCCCGCCGCCCCCGAAGCGGAGACCAAAACGCTGAAGGTGGTCTACCAAAAGACCGATTCCTTCACTGCCCTGGACACGCTCTTCCAGGCGGCCAAACAGGAGTTTGAGGCCGCCAACCAGGGCGTCACGGTGGCTCTGGAGCCCATCCAGGCGAACGACGACGACTACGGCACCAAGCTTGCCCTCGCTCTCCGTTCGCCCTCCACCGCCCCGGATGTCTTCTATGAGGACACCTTCAAGGTGCGTTCCGACGTCGACGCCGGGTACCTCCTGAAACTGGACAGCCACCTTGAGGGGTGGAAGGACTGGGATACCTTCGATGCTGGCGCCAAGGCCGCCGGCCTTGGGGACGACGGCGGCACGTACGCGGTCCCGCTGGGCACCGACACGCGAGCTATCTGGTACAACAAGAAGGTGCTCACCGCCGCAGGCGTCAGCGTCCCGTGGGAGCCCCGCACATGGCAGGACATCCTGGACACCGCCCGGAAAATCAAGGCCAGCGATCCCAGCGTGGTGCCGTTCAACATGTACGCCGGCAAGGCCTCCGGTGAAGGCACCGTGATGCAAAGCTTCTATGAGCTGCTCTACGGAACAGACTCCGAACTCTACGACGCCGACGCCAAGAAATGGGTGGTCGGTTCCCCCGGGTTCACCGACTCGTTGGGGTTCCTCAAGACCCTCTACGACGAAAAACTGGCCGTCTCCCCGGCGGAGGCCCTCGACGCGAATGTGTGGAAGAAGGTCTTCGGCGAGTGGCTGCCGCAGGGCAAGATGGGCGCCACTGTTGAGGGTTCCTATACGCCGTCCTTCTGGCAGAAGGGCGGCAGCTACGAATGGGCCGAGTACGGGCAGGACATGGGCGTGACGGCGTTCCCCACCCAGAACGGTCAGGCACCCGGCGGTGTCAGCATGTCCGGCGGCTGGACCCTGGCGGTAGGGGCGGAGACCAAAAACCCAGACCTCGCGTTTGAGTTCCTCGCCACGGCCCTGAACCAGAAGAATTCCCTGGCCTTCAACATCGCCAGCTCCCAGATCGCCGTGCGGAAGGACGTCGCCGCCGACGCCGGCTACCAGGCGGCCAACCCGTTTGTGAAGGACGTGTCCGAGCTTGTGGCCGTCACGCACTACCGGCCAGCCACGGCCGACTACCCGTGGATCTCCGCGGCCGTCCAGGAGGCCACGGAAGCTGTGATCACCGGGGCGAAATCCCCGGAGCAGGCGGCCGCCGACTATGACGCGGCGGTGAAGGGCATCGTGGGTGAGGCCAAGACCGTCGCCCAGTAGCCTGTGGCGGTTTCCCTCAGGAGTGACCGGTCCGGCAACCGGCGGCGTCGCCCCGGACTCCGGCGTCAGGCACGGCTGCTCCCCGTACTCCCGGCAGTGGTTCTGCTGCTGGTGTTTTTGGCCGGTCCCGTGCTGTGGGCCTTCCACGCGTCATTCACCAATGCAGCCCTGACCGGCCGCAATGCCCGCAGTCCCGGTTGGATCGGGCTCGACAACTACGCCAGGCTCCTGTCCGATCCGGTGTTGCCGCTCTCGCTTGGCCTGACCGTCCTGTTCGTGGGCGGCTCTGCTATCCTGGGCCAGAACCTGCTGGGGCTCACCCTCGCGGTACTGATGCGGCGGGCCCGCCGGACGGTGGCCGCCGTCGTCGGTACTGCGGTGGTGGCTGCGTGGGTGCTGCCCGAGATCGTGGCCGCCTTCGCCGCCTACGCGTATTTCAGCCGCGACGGGACCCTGAACCAGCTGCTGGGCGGGCTGGGGCTAGGGCAGACCGACTGGCTGTATTCGTTCCCGATGGTCGCCATTCTGCTTGCCAACATCTGGCGTGGCACGGCGTTCTCCATGCTCGTCTACCGCGCCGCGCTCAATGACATCCCCGGTGAGGTCACGGAGGCCGCGCTGATGGACGGTGCCGGGGGCTGGCAGCGGCTGGCCTTCATCACCATCCCCATGATCCGCGGCAGCATCGCCACCAACCTCATGCTCATCACTCTGCAGACGCTGGCGGTGTTCACCCTCATCTGGGTGATGACAGCGGGCGGTCCTGCCAACGCCAGCACCACGTTGCCGGTGCTGGCGTACCTGGAGGCCTTCAAGTTCGGCGACATCGGCTACGGCACGGCGGTGGCCTCGGTGCTGATCCTCATTGGCCTGGTGTTCGGTGCCGCCTACGTCCGGCTCCTGCGGGAGACCAAACCATGACGACGACGGCGGGGACCTCCGCGCGGGGGCAGCTCCGGTCCGGGACTGGCGCAGTTTCCCGCGCCCAGCAGCGTGCCCGGATGCCGGCGGACGTTTCCCTCATCCTGATCGGTGCCTGCTTTGTCCTGCCGCTGCTCTGGCTGGTGTTTGCGTCCCTTGATGCCTCCGCCGGGCATGAGACAAGGCTCCCCGGTAGGGTCTCCCTGGAAAACTTTGCCGCCATCATGACACCGGGGCTGCTGTTCCAGCCGCTTTGGAACAGCATGGTGCTGTCCGCCGGCACCGCAGCGGTGAACCTCGTGGCAGCCGTCCTGGCTGCCTACCCGCTGTCCCGATACCAGTCCAGGTTCAACAAGCCGTTTATGTACACCATCCTGTTTGGAACCTGCCTTCCCATCACGGCCATCATGGTGCCGGTGTACGGGTTGTTTGTGCAGCTTCAATTGCTGGATTCGATGCCCGCCACGATCTTTTTTATGGCCACCACCACGTTGCCCATGGCCGTCTGGATGACCAAGAACTTCATGGACGCGGTTCCGGTGTCGCTGGAGGAAGCAGCCTGGGTGGACGGTGCGTCAGGACTAACGGCGCTGCGGACCATCCTCCTGCCCCTGATGCGGCAGGGACTGGGTGTGGTGTTCATTTTTGTGTTCATCCAGGCCTGGGGGAACTTCTTCGTCCCGTTCGTCCTGCTCCTGTCCGAAGCCCGGCAGCCAGCGGCGGTGTCGATCTTCAGCTTCTTCGGACAGCACGGCGCAGTGGCGTACGGCCAGCTGGCCGCCTTCTCCATCCTGTATTCAGTCCCGGTGCTGGCTCTGTACGTCATCGTGGCCAGGGGCGCGGGGAGTTCCTTCGCGCTCTCGGGTGCGGTCAAGGTCTAGTGCTGCGCGGCTTGCGAAGCCGGCCGGAACCTCAGTCGATGTCCTCCACCACCACGCCGAAGGGGATGCTGTCATCGAGGTGGGCCTGGTGGCCGGTGGGACCCGCGTTGTAGGTAACCCGGACACCATGGGATTTGTCGGCAGCGGACTGCTGCAGAACAGGCTTGACGGCAAGGATGAACCGCTCGCTCTTGTCGGCGAGAAACTCTTTGTAACTGGCTGGAAGCTCACTCATGGCAAAAGAATAGACCTGCAGAGCCGCGATGGGGAGGGGTCTCCATTGCGGCCGGACCGGGAGGTGTCTTGGATAGGATGGCGGACGGAGTGCAGCCGCACGGCAGCACACCCGGGCTAACATCCGTAGACCACCAGCCATCAGGGGGAAATCCATTGCTTCAAACCAGTGCGCCCGCACGAATCGAACCGGCGGAACTGGCCCGTGCACAGCAGGTAGTGGCGAACATTTCCCGCAGCTTCGATGCCAAAGTGGTGGGCCAGGCACGGCTGCGTGAATCCCTGCTGGTGGGCCTGATGACCGGTGGGCACATCCTGCTGGAAAGCGTTCCGGGCCTGGCGAAGACCACCGCCGCCCAGACCGTGGCCGAAGCAGTCAGCGCAGAGTTCCGCCGGATACAGTGCACGCCGGACCTGCTCCCCAGCGACATCGTGGGCACGCAGATCTACGACGCCGCCAAGGGCACCTTCATCACGCAGCTGGGGCCGGTGCACGCCAACATCGTCCTGCTTGATGAGATCAACCGCTCCAGCGCCAAGACCCAAAGCGCCATGCTGGAGGCCATGCAGGAGCGGCAGACCTCCATCGGGGGAGAGGAGTACCGGCTGCCGTCCCCGTTTATGGTGCTGGCCACGCAGAACCCCATCGAGCAGGAAGGCACGTACCAGCTGCCGGAGGCGCAGATGGACCGCTTTATGCTCAAGGACGTGCTGGACTACCCCACGCCGGCCGAGGAAACGGAAATCATCCGCCGGATCGACGCCGGGGTCTTCAGCGCCGAGCAGAAGCCGGCGGCCGCCGCCTCACTGGACGCCGTCATCGGCGTCCAGGCTCTCGTGAAGCGGATCTATATCGACCCGGCCGTCATCAACTACATCGTGGGCCTGGTGTTCGTCACCCGGAACGCCGGGCAGTACATCGACCAGCGGCTCGCCGGCTTCATCGAGTTCGGCGCCAGCCCGCGCGCCAGCATTGCCTTCAGCCAGGCCGCCCGGGCAGTGGCACTTCTCAACGGCCGGGACCACGTGATCCCGGAGGACGTGAAGTCCCTCGCCCACCGTGTGCTCCGGCACCGCCTCATCCTGGGGTTCGACGCCGTCGCCGAGCAGGTGCCGGTGGAGACGATCATCGACGCGGTCGTGGCCTCCGTCCAGACTCCCTGAGCCAGCAGTGACCAGTCTCCTGCAGCGCGGACCGTCCTGCTGATTGCCGATACAGGCCGAGGCATGGCCGCAGAGTCCCGCGACGGCGAAACCAAAAAGGACATCGCCGTGATGGCATTCGGCGTGGTGGGCTACCTGGCGCACCGGCATGGCGACGTAGTGGGCCTGGTCTGCGGCGACCGTAACGGGACACGCTCCATCCCGGCCAAAGCCGGTGAGCCGCATCTGGAACGGCTCCTGCGCGAGGTTGACTCATCCACCTCCCTGGACTCTGGCCCCAGCAGGATCGAGGACCAGCTGGAGTACGTGGCCCGCAACGTCAAGGGCCGGTTCCTGCTGTTTGTGGTGTCCGACGAACATGCCGCCGGCCCCGACACGGAACAGCTGCTCCGCCGCCTCCGTGCCCAGCATGAGGTCCTCTGGCTCACCATCCGGGACGCTGACTTGGCCGGGGAAGGAAACACCGGCCAGGACGCCTTCAGCGTGGCAGACTCGTCGATGCTGCCAGCACACCTGGCAGCCTCCCCGGCAGTCGCGGCGGCCTATGCCAAGGCAACAGGGGAACGGGACGCCGCCCGGCAGGCCATGCTCCGCCGCGCCGGCATTACCCAAGGCCACATGACCGGCAGCAGTGCGGTCATGACGGAACTCTTCGCCCTCCTGGAAAGGCACCGGCGTGCAGGCTGACCCGGGCATCTACGGACCCCTCCAGTACAGCCAGGCGTGGCTGTGGACAGGGCTCGCCCTACTGGCAGCGGTCCTGGGCTGGTACGCGTTCGTTTTCCTGAGCACGCGCGAACCGAAGGTGCCGGAGCAGGCGCCCCGGTTCGCGCCGCCGTCGGACCTTGCGGGCCTCAAGGAGGCCTACCTGCAAAGGATCGACGCCGTCACGGCAGACGCCGCCGCCGGGCTGCTGACCGCACGGGAGGCGCACCAGGAACTTAGCCTGCTGGTCCGCCGGTTCGCCCGCGACGTCACCGGCATTGACGCCCCCAGGATGACCCTTGCGGAGCTGCACGGGCACCCGCTGCCCCCAGTGGCCGAGGCCGTCCGCAAGATCTACCCGGGCGAGTTCGGCCTGGAACCGCTGCCGCCGGTCACGCAATCGGCCGCGACTGCCCGCCAGGCGGTGCGGCAATGGAACTGATGTTCTGGTGGCTGATCCCTCCGGCGCTGGTCATCGCGGCCCTGGCAGGATGGCGCGCCTACCGCCCGGACCGCCACGCAAACGCTCGACGGCGGCCGGTGGCCAATGCGGACCGCCTCACCGCGCTGCCCGAATACCAGGCGGCCCTCCGGCGGCACCGCCGATGGCTGGCCGTAGCCGCTCTCGCAGCCACAACCTTGCTGGTCTCCGCGGTGGCCGCGGCGGCGCGTCCGGTGGAACTGACCACCATCCAGCCGGAGCAACGCAACCGGGACATCATGCTGTGCCTGGACACGTCGGGCTCCATGAGCAGCGCCGACGCGGCCGTGGTGCAGGTGTTTGCCGAACTGGCGAAGGAGTTCGACGGCGAACGGATCGGCCTCACCGTCTTCGACAGCAGCGCCGTCCAGGTCTTCCCCCTCACCGACGACTATGGGTATGTCCAGGAACAACTCCAGCTGGCCCAAAACGCGTTCGAGGGAAGCCCCGGCAGCGCGGGGTTCCTGGACGGCACCTGGAACGGCCGCGGATCGTCACTGATCGGCGACGGCCTGGCATCCTGCGTCAACGGGTTCCCGGACACCGGCGCCGCGGATGCACGCAGAGCGGAGACCGGCACGAGTGACACCGGCAACTCGGACGCCGGTCAGCGGCGCTCGCGGTCCATCGTCCTGGCAACGGACAACTACCTGTCCGGCGATCCCATCTTCACCCTGGAACAGGCGGCCGCCCTGGCCAAGGAGCGCGATGTGCGTGTTTACGCCCTGAACCCCGGCGACTTTGACTACGGACCCGGCCCCGGCCAGCCCGGAGCCAGGCTGCGCACAGCGGCCGAAGCCAGCGGTGGGGCGTACCACCAACTGGACAGCCCGGAGGCTGTGGCGGACATCGTCCATTCCGCGCAGGAAACCGAAGCCACGGCCATGAAGGGAGCACCCCGGGCCGTGGTCTCGGACCGGCCTGAGCTGCCGCTCACGCTGGCACTCCTGTCCGGCCTGGTACTGGCGGGCGCGTCGTGGAGGCTCCGGCCATGACACTGCAACCGATCCTTCCCTGGTGGGTTATGGTCCCGCTCATCGCCGCGGCCGTGCTGTTTCTGGTCTGGCGTCTCGTCCAAGCGTCGCGGGTGCACTCTGCCGGTACACGCCGCGACTGGCTGTTCAGGAGCGCCCTGGTGCTGCTGCTCCTGGCCGCGGCGCTCCGGCCGGGTGTTCCCGGCGGAAGCTCCCAGGCCGCGGCGGCGGATGTCAACGTTTTCTTTGTGGTGGACACCAGCAGCAGCATCGCTGCCGAAGACTACGGCGACGGCTCGCCCCGGCTGGACGGGGTGCGGCAGGACATCATGGCCATCGCGGGTGAACTGGCCGGGGCCCGCTTTTCGCTCCTGACGTTCGACAGCAACGCCATTGTCCGGATGCCCCTCACCACCGACGCCACCGCCCTGGACGCCAGCGTGTCCGTCCTGCATCCGCAGGTCACGGCATTTTCGAAGGGCAGCAGCGTCACCGCTGCCGGAACCTTGCTGGCGGAGCGGCTGCGCGCCGCGCGGGACAGCCATCCCGAACGGGCGTGCCTGGTCTACTACCTGGGCGACGGGGAACAGACCAGCGCCAAGGCGCCGGCGGCGATCAGGCTCGCCGGCGGCCTGGTGGACGGCGGCGCGGTGCTCGGCTACGGCACGGCGGACGGCGGCCGGATGAAGGAGAACACGGGTCAGGGTTCGGGGCAGGACGCCGGCGCAGGCTACATCCAGGACCGGTCGTCCGGAACAGGCAAGGATGCTCTATCGGTCATCGACGAAGGCCGCCTGCAAGGGATTGCCGGTCAGCTGGGGGTGCCCTATGTCCACCGTTCGGCCGGTGACCCGGTGGCGCCGATGATGCAGGCCGCTGATCCCGGGGACTTCCAATGGGCACCGGCGGATGGCGGCGTTGCCGGCCGGACCGAGCTGTACTGGCTCCTCGCCGCTGGAGTGTTCCTGCTGGCTCTCCGCGAAACTTTCCTGGTGCTGCGCCAATGGCGGCAGCTCCGGCCCGGAGCGGGAGTTCGAACATGATGCGGCCACCGCCAACGCCAACGCCAACGCCAACGCCAACGCCAACTCCAACGCCCACGCCGGCACCCTTGGAACCGGCACCGCAGAAACAGGCACCGCCGGTGACCTCGCGGGACCGGCGGGAGCGACGCCGTCGGCTGTGGTGGTGGTCTGCGCTGCCCGCACTCCTGGTCCTGTGCCTGGCCGCGAAGATGCTCAGCGTGGGCATCCTCGCCGACACTGCTGCCCGGTCCTTCGCGGCCGGGGACTCCGGCAGCGTGGCGGATGCTGCGGGCGGACTGAGGACCGCCAATTTCATCGAGCCGCACAAGGCGCCGTTCGCCGAGGGTGACGGCCTGTTCCTCGCCGGGGACTTCGCTGGTGCCCGCCAACGTTTCGAGGAAGCACTGTCCCTGGCGGGCCCGGCCGACGAGTGCGTCGTCCGGGTCAACCTGGCCCTCACCATCGAACGCCTCGGTGACGCCGAGGCCAAAACAGAAGATCCGACGGCGGCGGCCCGGCTGTTCGCCGAAGGCGTTGCGGTGGTGGAGGCTGCTCCGGAGGGCTGCTTTGCCTCCGGCGCGGATGCCGGCGCTGATGCCAGCGCCGAATCCGGCGCGGGGGAGCAACTGAAACAGGCGGCGGAGCGGCTGCAGCAAAAGGCCGATGCAGCGGCTGCGGACAACACCACCCCGCAACCGCCGGAAGCGCCTGGGCAGGACGCGCTTCCGGCGGATCCGGGCCAGCAGAGCCAGCTTGAGCAGCTCAGGGACAGCGCCAGGGAAGCCCAAAGCGAGCGGAATTCCGGGCAGGAGCGGGACGAGTACCTCCGGGACGATGGCTTCGGGCCGGGTGTTGACCGGCCCTGGTAACAGGCCAAGGCAGCGGCGGGTCTGCAGTATGCCCCGATGAATCCGTTGACCAATATGGCGAACAAAATTCTGCACCAATGCGAAACACGCCGTAAAGCTGCGTCTTAATTCGGCAGTGGACTTGAAGGGTGCCCCGCGGGCTCCTAGAGTTCTATACAAGTTACCGAGGTAACGTGTCAGCGATCCTCCGATTGTGGAGGGTGTGGGTGCCCCCATGTGGGCCTGACATTTGCTCACGGACAACTTCATTACAGGCGTAACAGTCGCGGCTGCGTCCCTGTGGAGTTTTTCGTGTTCCCAAACTCAAATTCATTCCCGGCTTCACCGTCACATTTGCTGACCGGTAGCCGGCAATGGCCCAAAGCCAAGGACGCAAATGTCACCGCCAAGCCTTATTGAAACGCATCCGAACCTCACCGAGACTGCCCCCGTGGCACTCTCGTACGAGCTCTTCCCGCCCCGCTCGCCGGCCGCGGCCGAGTCGCTCTGGACCACCATCCGGGAACTGGAAACCACCGAGCCGGACTATGTCTCCGTCACATACGGTGCCAGTGGCTCGAACCGGGACACCGCCGTCGAACTCATCAACAGGCTCCTCCTGGAAACCACGCTCCGGCCCCTCGCCCACCTCACCTGCGTGGGCAACACGCCGGAGGAACTGGCGGAGATCATCGGCGACCTCCTGGACACCGGCGTCCGGGGCATCCTGGCCCTCCGGGGCGACCAGCCCAAGGACGGCGCACCGCTCGCCGCAGGGTCACTGCGGTATGCGCAGGACCTGATCGAACTCATCCGGCGGGTTGAACAGCGGCGGTCGGCCCTGCTGTGTGCAGGCAAGATCGCCGTGGGCGTCGCCGCGTACCCCACCCGGCACCCGGAATCACCCAGTGAAGCCCACGACGTCGAGGTGCTGCTCGCCAAGCAGCGTTCCGGCGCCGACTTTGCCATCACCCAGGTCTTCTTCCATACCGAGCAGTACGCGAACCTCATCAGCCGCGCACGCCGGGCCGGGGTCACCATCCCCATCATCCCGGGCGTTATGCCGCTCACCAGCCTGCGCCGGGTCACACGGCTCGGCGAACTGACCGGCGTTGAACCGGCACCGGAACTCCTGGCCCGCCTTGCCGCCGCGGACACTGATTCCGAACGACTCCGGATCGGTGTCCGGGCCACGGTGGACCTGGCCAACGCGGCCCTCGAGGCCGGAGCGCCGGGCATCCACATCTACACCTTCAACGAACACCAGAGCGCGCTGGAGGTGCTGGACAAACTGGCACTTCCGCGCCAGTCCCGTTCAGCTGGCCGCCGCAGCGCCACCCTCCGGCGCCAGCTCGCCAGCTGACCTTCCAACATCCGCCAGACCATTCACAGTTTCCACTAACACTCAAGGAATCTCCCATGACTGAACAGAACACCCCCGCCACTCCGTTCCCGGCCGCGTCACTCCTCGGCTACCCGCGCATCGGCCGCCGCCGCGAGCTCAAAAAGGCCGTCGAAGCCTACTGGGCCGGCAAGATCGACGCTGCTGCCCTGGACGCCGCCGCCAAGGGCATCCAGCTGACCATTGCCAAGCGCCTGCAGGAACTGGGCCTCACCGAAGCCGCCGCTGTTCCGGGCACGTTCTCCTACTACGACCAGGTCCTGGACGCCACCGCCCACCTCGGCGCTGTCCCTGCCCGCTTCGGCAAGCTCCTCAACGCCGCAGGCCAGCTCGACATCGACGGCTACTTCACCCTGGCCCGAGGCACCAAGGACCAGCAGCCGCTGGAAATGACCAAGTGGTTCGACACGAACTACCACTACCTCGTTCCGGAGATTGGCCCGGAGACCGAGTTCACCCTCGCCTCCAACCGCATCGTTGAGGAATTCGAGTTCGCCCTGGCCAACGGCATCGAGACCCGCCCGTACATCGTTGGCCCGGTCACCTACCTGCTGCTCTCCAAGGCTTCGGATGAAGCCCCCGCAGGCTTCGCTCCGCTGTCCCGCCTCGAAGACGTCCTGCCGGTCTACGTGCAGCTGCTCGAGAAGCTCGCCGCCGCAGGCGCCAGCTGGATCCAGCTGGACGAGCCCGCCCTGGTTGTTGACCAGGACACCCCGGCCGCCGAAATCGAAGCAGCCGTTGCCCGCGCTTACGAAGTCCTCTCCGGTGCGGCCAAGGGCCCGCAGATCCTTGTCTCCACCCCGTACGGCGCCCTCGATGGCCAGCTGGGCACACTTGCCGCCACCAACATCGACGCCCTGCACATCGACGCCTTCAAGGGCGCGGTCCCGTCCGCAGCGGCCCTGGCCGGCCTTGGCAACAAGACCCTGGTTGCCGGCGTCGTTGACGGCCACAACATCTGGCGCAACGACCTGGCCGTCGCCGCCGCCAAGCTGGACGAACTGAAGGCTGCCGCCGGCCGGATCGCCGTCAGCACCTCCACCTCCACCCAGCACGTCCCGCACGACGTCACCGAAGAAGGCCAGCTCTCCGACGAGCTGCGCAGCTGGCTTGCGTTCGCCGACCAGAAAGCCGTGGAAGTCAAGACCCTCGCGTCCTACCTGGCCGACCCGGCCTCCGCCAAAGCAGCCATCGACGAGGCATCCGCCGTCATCGCAGCCCGCGCCATCGCCGAAGGCGTCCGCCGCGACGACGTCCGGGCCCGCACCGAGGCCCTGACCGCAGCGGACTTCAGCCGCTCCGCCTACGCAGTCCGCGAAGCCGCCCAGGAAGAGGCCCTGCACCTCCCGCCGCTGCCCACCACCACCATCGGCTCCTTCCCGCAGACGTCCGAAATCCGCTCGGCGCGAGCCCGCAACAACAAGGGCGACCTCACCAACGAGCAGTACGAGCAGCTCATGAAGGACGAGATCAAGCGCGTTGTTGAGCTGCAGGAAGAGCTCGGCTACGACGTCCTGGTGCACGGCGAGCCCGAGCGCAACGACATGGTCCAGTACTTCGCCGAGAACCTCGAAGGCTTCGACGTCACGGTCCACGGCTGGGTCCAGTCCTACGGCTCACGCTGCACCCGCCCGTCCATCCTCTGGGGCGACGTCACCCGCAGCGCCCCCATCACCGTGGCCTGGGCCGAGTACGCCCAGTCGCTGACCAGCAAGCCGATGAAGGGCATGCTCACCGGTCCGGTCACCATCCTGGCCTGGTCCTTCGTCCGCGATGACCAGCCGCTGGGCGAGACCGCCAACCAGGTTGGCCTGGCCCTCCGCGACGAAATCGCGGACCTCGAGGCTGCCGGCATCAAGGTCATCCAGGTGGACGAGCCCGCACTGCGCGAGCTCCTGCCGCTGCGCAAGGCAGACCACGCCACCTACCTGAAGTGGTCAGTGGATTCCTTCCGCCTGGCCACGGCCGGTGCGGCCGACGCCACGCAGATCCACACGCACCTCTGCTACTCGGAGTTCGGCGTGATCATCGACGCCATTGACGGCCTCGACGCAGACGTCACTTCCATCGAAGCGGCACGGTCGCGCATGGAGGTAGTCCACGACCTCGAGTCCCACGGCTTCGGCCGCGGCGTTGGTCCGGGCGTCTACGACATCCACTCGCCGCGTGTTCCGGGCGAAGCCGAGGTCACTGAACTCCTGGCCACCGCCGTCAAGCACGTCCCGTCCCGCCAGCTCTGGGTCAACCCGGACTGCGGCCTGAAGACCCGCGGCTACGCCGAGACCGAAGAGTCCCTGCGCAACCTGGTCAAGGCCACCAAGACGGTCCGCGCCGGCCTGCTGGAGTCCGCGAAGTAACCCACCGCATTAACGCCGACGGCGGCCGGTCACCGAAAGGTGACCGGCCGCCGTCGTGCGTTAAGGGTTCAGGACTCCCAGAGGATTTCGTCGTCCACCACGCCGTCTTCGTCGGCGGCTACCACCAGGACCTCGTCCGTGAAGTGTGAGCCCAGGGTGAAGTCCATCACGAAGTAGCGTTCAGGCTGTCCGGGGAAGATGCCCACGTGGCCGAGTTTGAGGGCTTTGAGGAAGACGTCGTTGGTGAGCTGGCTGCGTTCCTCCACGCCGAAGACTTTCTGCAGGTGCTCGTCCTTGAGGGCGCTGCAGTGGAAGTGGAGGTATTCCTGGGGGCTGGTGCCTTCCTGCTCCAGCTCGTCGGCGATCATCTGCCGCACCTCATCCACCAGTTCGGGGAGGAACCGCAGCCGGTAGTCCACCTTGTGCATGGCCGCTTCGTCAAAGTGGTCGTGTGCGTTGATGTTCAGGTCGAGTTCCAGTACCTGGCCACCCAGCTCATGTTTGGCGGCGATGTTGTGATCCCTGCCGTGGTTGAGCTCGATTTCTCCAAAGTGCTGGCTCGCTACCCTGTTCATACCTTCAACATAGCCCCCAAGTGCTGCGCTTTCCAGTATTCCGGGCTAATTGCCTGAGGACCCCGCAGCGGCCATCGTCTCGGCGAGCAGGTCCACAAACAGCTGCACCCGGGCGGTCTTCTTCTCGTTGATGAGCAGGGCAAACACGTTCCGGGCCAGCCGGATCTCGGGAACGTCCAGCACCACAACGCCGGCCGGCCGGTTCCGCAATGCGAGCTCGGGCACCAGCGCCGCGCCCAGTCCGGCGGCCGCCATTTCGAGGCTGGCATGGAAGTCGTCGCTGTGGGCCACCACGCGCGGATGCAGGTTGCAGCTGGCAAAGAGACGCTCAATCACTACGGCATCGGGGCTCCCGGGGTGGTGCATGATCCAGGGCAGCTCGGACAAATGGTCCGCCGCCACCTTGGCGTCCGTGCGGAAACCCCAGCCCGCGGGGAGCACCACGCGGAAGTTGTCATCGCCGATCCACTGCCGGTTAATAGTGTGCGGCCAGGCGAGCCCGGACTGGCCCACCTGGAAAACGAGCGCCACATCCAGCTCTCCGCCGGTGCGCAGTCCCTGGATGGTCTGGGCCGGTTCGGCCACCGTTACTTTGAGGTCGATGGCCAGGTCCTTCCACGCCGGATTCTTCAGGATGCGCGGGAGGACATAGGTAGCCAGGCTGGGGAAGATTCCCAGCCGGAGCTCCTGGCTGGTGCTGCTGTGTGTCTTGGAGGCTGCCGCCATCAGCGCTTCGATGTCCGTCAGCACCTTCGCGGCGTGCCGGGTTATCACTTCCGCCGCTTCCGTGGGGACCACGCTGCGGGCCGAACGCTGGAACAGGACCACGCCCGTTTCGCGTTCCAGGGCGGACATCTGTTGCGAGACAGCCGACGCCGTGTAGCCCAGGCGTGCCGCTGCGGCCGCGAACGAGCCCAGCCGGGTAACTTCCAGGAGGGTCTTCAGATGTACGGGATTTACCAACGCTGTCCTTCGGTCAGGGCCGCCTTGGCACTGCGGTGTGCCGGGGATGGAACGCCCGCTTCATTCTGGCACAAAGATTTACCGCAACTCAGTCATCCACCGGCCCCACGGCGTCGAACTGCCCCTAGAGAGTTTGCACCGAGCAAGCGCACATGCAGTCCGAGCAGGGGAGCAAAACAGTGTCTTTGGCAGGGAACTCGACCTTCAAGCCGCACGGACGGCGCATCGCCGTCGTGGGCAGCGGAGTGGCCGGCCTGACGGCCGCGTATGTCCTGAACCGGCAAGACAACGTCACCCTTTTCGAGGCGGACAGCAGGCTGGGCGGCCACGCCCACACCCACAATGTCGCGCAGCCGGATGGATCCGTTCTCGGCATCGACACCGGCTTCATCGTCCACAACGAGCGGACCTATCCCACCCTGCTGCGGCTGTTCGCCGAGCTGGGCGTGGAGACGCAGGACTCCGAAATGAGTATGTCCGTCCGCTGTGACGGCTGCGGCCTGGAATACGCCGGGGCCCGTGGGGGCGGTCGCGGCATCATCGCCCGCCCGTCCAGCCTGCTGCGCGGACGCTACCTGCTGATGCTGCTGGAGCTCATGCGCTTCTACCGCAGGGCCCGCACTCTGATTGAGTCGGCTCCCGCGTCCGACGCCGGCCCTGGTGCGGGCGGCGCGGAGCTGACCCTCGGTGACTTCCTGGCAAAGGAACGCTTCAGCAAGTACTTCATCTCCCATTTCATGACGCCGGTGGTCAGCGCGGTGTGGTCGTGCGATCCCACCACGGCACTGTCCTATCCGGCGCGCTACCTCTTCACGTTTTTGGGCCACCACGGCATGCTGGGCGTCAAGGGTTCGCCGCAGTGGCGGACGGTCACCGGCGGTTCGGGGCAGTACGTGGCGAAGTTGGCCGCCACGCTCCCGGACATCAGGCTTAGCAGTCCGGTCACCGCTATCCGGCGCCACGCCCTCGGCGTGGAAGTGGACACTGATCACGGAGTCGAGGATTTCGAGGCCGTGGTCATTGCCACGCACCCGGCCCAGGCCCTGAGCTTCCTCGCGGACGCCACACCGGCCGAAAAAGACGCCCTCGGCCAGATGCCCTACTCCGTCAACCACACCGTTTTCCACCGGGACCCGGCCGTCCTGCCCACAGCCGACAATGCCAGGGCGTCCTGGAACTACCGGCTCCCGGACTGCGAAGCCCGCCCGGACAAGGTCCTGGTCAGCTACGATCTCACCCGGCTGCAGCGCCTGGAGCCAGCCGATGGCCAGCCGTACCTGGTGAGCCTGGGGGAGTCCGAGCTCATCGCCGAGGACCGGGTCCTTGAACGCATGGTCTACGAACACCCCCAGTACACCCCCGAATCATTGCGGGCACAGCAGCGCATTGCAGCCCTGAGTGATGACCGCATTGCCTACGCCGGCGCCTACCTGGGCTGGGGGTTCCATGAGGACGGCGCCCTGGCCGGTGTCCGTGCCGCCGCGAGCCTGGGACGCACCTGGGACACTTCCGGGATCCAGGCACCCGAGCCTGAACTGCTCCCAGCCTCGGAGGGCGCATGAGCTCAACCGCAGCCATCTACCGCACGTCCATTTCCCACGTGCGCCAGACGCCGCTGAAGAATGCGTTCACCTACCGGAGCTACAGCTGGTTTGTGGACGTGGACCGGCTCCCGGTTCTGCCCCGGCTCATGCGGCCGCTGGCTGTCTTCCGGGTCGCCGACCACCTGGGCGATCCCGACGCCACCATCCGCAGCAACGTGGAACGGTTCCTGCGGACCCGGGAGATAGAGCCCGACGGCGGGGCCATCCGGATGCTGACCAGCGCCCGGGTTTTCGGCCACGTCTTCAACCCGCTCACCATCTTCTGGTGCTACCGGATGTCCGGGGAGCTGCAGTGCGTCATCGCCGAGGTCCACAACACCTACGGCGAACGCCACTGCTACCTCCTGGAAACGGATCTTTCCGGCCGGGCCAGCGTGCCCAAGGCCTTCTACGTTTCACCGTTCAATGACGTTGACGGGCAGTACCGGATGAAGCTGCCCGCCCCGGAGCAACGGCTGTCCGTCTCCATCGTCCTGGAGCGGGAAGGTCAACGGCCGTTCGCCGCAACCATGGACGGGGACCGGCACCCGGCCACCGTCAGGAACATCCTGGCAGCGGCCATTGCCGTCCCGGCCGCGCCGCTGCTGGTATCGGCGCTGATCCGGATCCAGGGCATCAAACTCTGGGCTCGACGCCTGCCAGTCATCAAAAAACCACATCACCCCTCACAGGAGGCAGTCCAATGACAATGACCGATGAGAACGGAACAGCCGCGACTGCGGAGGTCTCCGCCGCGAAGTCAGCCGCACGGCACCCGGTGACGGAACGGACCGCTGCCGGGGTACCGGCGTCGCCGGCCACCATCGATCCGGAAGTGTGGCCCGGTGTTGCCCACGCGCCGTCGGGCACTAAAGCGCTGGTGGCGGGCAAGGCCGCCGGCCTGCTGTTCAAGGCGGCGGTGCGCCGGCTGCCCCTGCGCGTTGCCTACCCGGACGGTTCAGTGCTGGGCACCGGCGGCCTGGACGCGCCGGTGATGACCATGCTCAGGCCGGCAGCGTTCGAAGTGCGGATCGGGGACAACGGCCTGATCGGGCTGGGCGAGTCGTTTATGGCGGGGGACTGGGAAGCATCAGACCTCGCCGGGGTGCTGGAGGTCTTCGCCGCGTCCGTGGACACGCTGATTCCCGCTCCGCTGCAGAAGCTGCGGACCCTGTACCTGCCCCGGACGCCGCGGCAGGAACGCAATGAAGAGCACAACACGCGCAGCAACATCTCGCGGCACTACGACCTCTCCAACGAGCTCTTCTCCCACTTCCTGGACACCACCATGAGCTACTCCTCGGCGCTTTTCCCGCTGAGCGACGGTGCGCTGGATGCGGTCCCGTGGGACGCGTTGGCGGAGGCCCAGCAGACCAAGATCGACAGGCTGCTGGACAAGGCCGGCGTCGGATCAGGCACGCGGCTGCTGGAGATCGGCACCGGCTGGGGTGAACTGGCCCTCCGGGCAGCAGCCCGTGGTGCCACCGTTTACAGCGTGACGCTGTCCAGTGAGCAGCGGGCGCTGGCGCAGGAAAGGATTGCGGCTGCCGGTTACGCAGACCAGGTGACGGTTGCGCTGCAGGATTACCGGGCCGTGGAGGGCGAGTTCGACGCCGTGGTGTCGGTGGAGATGATCGAGGCGGTTGGTTATGAGTACTGGCCCATCTACTTCCAGACCATTGACCGCGTGCTGGCCCCGGGCGGGAAGGTGGCCATCCAGGCCATCACCATGCCGCACGGCCGCATGCTGGCTACGCGCAACGCGTACACCTGGGTGCACAAGTACATTTTCCCCGGTGGCTTCCTTCCCTCAGTGCGGGCCATCGAAAGCGTGACCCAGCAGCACACCACACTCCGCGTGCGGGAACGGATGGGCCTGGGCGATCACTACGCCGCGACCCTGCGCCTCTGGGAGGGGCGGTTCATGGACCGCTCACTGGAGGTGGGCGGGCTGGGGTTCGACGCCGTGTTCCAGCGGATGTGGCTGTTCTACCTGTGCTATTCACGGGCGGGTTTCCAGTCCGGCTACCTGGACGTGCAGCAGATTGTGCTGGACCGCAGGGAGGCTCAGCTTTAATTTTCAGGTGGTCACACGCACGGTCACACGCCGGCGCTGGAAACTCCAGTTATGGAAACTAATTGGAACACCACAGCAGAACTGAATACCTTCATCACCCTCACAGCCGACCGTATCGTGGCTGAGGGCACCCAGAGGGATCGCCGGACCCTGGAGATGATGGCATCCGCGGTCCAGCCGTTTGCGCCGGGCGCGGCGGCCGCGCTCAATGACTGGGACGGTTCGGAGGTAGCCCGGCTGCGGGCATTTGGCATCGTTCACGGTGTGTTGGTGCGTGAGTTGGGTGCGCCCGCCCAGGCTGAACTCCTGGCGCAGCTCAATCCGGCACCCGCTCTGGTGCTGGCTGCCTGAGCGTTGCTACATTGTGCTTGTGCTGCGCCTTCGGTTGATCGGCAGATTGGGTCTTGAACGCGACGGCCAGCCGATTCCCGGGCCCAGAGGCCACAAGAGCTGGGCCGTATTGGGGAGGTTGGTCCGGTCATCGGGGCCGGTTTCCCGCCAGGTTCTCGTGGATGAGCTGTTTTCTGACGCCGACGATCCCATGGGGGCACTGCGGTGGACGCTGGCTGAACTGCGTCGGAAAACGGGCCTGGCCGAAGCTTTCCGGGGCAACCCTGTCTCGCACGGGCTCGGTCCGGATACAGCTGTGGACGTGGCCGAACTCTCGCGGGGCGTGCTGGAAACGGAGATTCCCGAAGGGCACTTCCTGGAAGGGATCGACGTCAAGGGATCGCCAGGGTTTGAGTCCTGGCTCCTGGTGGAGCGCCAGAGGGTGGACAGTGAGGTGCTCAGCGCCCTGAGGCAGGCCGCTCTTCGGGCGCTTTCTGCCCGGCAGTCCGCCCGGGCCGTGGAACTTTCCCGGGCCATGGTGGCACGGGCGCCCTTCGAAGAAGGGCCGCACATCCTGCTGGTCAAGGCGCTGGCCTCATCCGGTGATGTGGACGCTGCCCTCCGGCAGGCCGACGCCAGCGAAGCAATGTTCGCCGCCGAGCTCGGAACAAGGCCCACCGCGGCCCTCCGCGCGGCCGCACGGCCCGCCGTCGCGGCGCCGGTACCCGGTGTTTCAGCCCGCGCGTCCGCCCAGTCCCTGTGCGAGGCCGGGCTTGCCGCCCTGTCAGCCGGCGCTGCCGACGCCGGGATCGAATGCCTGCGCGGAGCGTCCGCCGCAGCCGAGTTATCCGGCGACAAGGAACTGCTGAGCCGCTGCCTGACCGAGCTCGGCGCGGCGCTCGTCCACTCAATTCGAGGCTACGACGACGAAGGCTCCATCATTCTTGCCGCCGCCGTAGACCTGGCGTCTGCCGCCGGCGCGGAGCCGGTAGCGGCAAAGGCGCTGTCGGAGCTGGCATATGTTGACATCCTCGCCGGACGGCGGGCCAGTGCCGCCGGATACCTGGAAACTGCCCGCGGGCTGGCAACCGGGGATCCGTCCCTCGACGCGGCGATCGCCGGGTTTGAAGCCATGAACCTCAGCGACTGGGGCAAGCTTGAAGCAGGTGCCGACCAGTTCGCTGCCGCCGTCGAGCTGAGCCGGAGTGCCGGTTCCGTCAGACGTGAAGCCTGGAACCTGGGACTGGGGGCACGAAGCCTGTTTCTCCTGGGCCGCGTGGACGAGGCCGGAGAATGGGCCCGGCAATCCTGCGAACTGGCCCGCCGCGAACGCTGGACGGCATTCCGGCCCTGGCCGGAAGCGTGGCTGGCCCATGCCCGTCTGTCCGATGGAGAACGGCCCGGGGTGGTCCGGGAGCAGGCGGAGGCAACCTTCGCGCTCGCACGCCAGCTGCAGGACCCCTGCTGGGAAGGCCTTGCTGCGAAGACCATCGGGCTCACGCATTTGCTGGAAGGCAACGCCGATACTGCACTGGAGTGGATGAAGAACGCGGGGATCCTCTGCAGCCGGGTCACTGATTCGTACGCCTGGGTACAGGTTGAGATCCTCCTGGCAGAGGCCAGCGCGGCGCTGGAGTCCGGGGACACGGTCCGTGCGGATGCCGTGGCGAGGCAGGCTGTGGCCGGAGCGGCCCGGGGAAGCATGGATGACCTGCTCGACCGCGCCATGGGCCTCTTGGCGTCGCTGCCCACGGTACGGAGCTAAGACTCCGGTTTGGCCTGTTCGAGCCACGCGCGACACGCCGTCCCGCAGGCGACACGCCGGGCCGGAAAATGTGGCTAAGTACTCCACAGGGTGTGGATGACGTCCGCAAAAATGGCGGGATTCCGGACATTTTGAGGGCCTCTGCCTGTGGATTAAAAGTGCATTAAATGACATACTTGTAATACATCATCTTGGGGTTCCGAAGAGCCGTCTGCACTACATGTAGTATCGACGTACTAGCTTGGGCGGGACAAAGACGAGCGAAGATTTCGATAAAAGGGGACAGGACCATGACCGTTACGGTTTACACCAAACCTGCGTGTGTACAGTGCAACGCAACCTACCGTGCGCTGGACAAAAAGGGCATCACTTACCAGAGCGTTGACATCTCCCAGGACGCCGATGCCCTCGAGCGCCTGAAGGCGCTGGGCTACATGCAGGCACCTGTTGTAGTCACGGACCAGGACCACTGGTCAGGCTTCCGCCCGGACAAGATCGAGGAACTGGCACTGTCTGCCGTTTCCTCCGTGGCCTAAGGCCCTGCACTTTTCGCCAGCCGGCAACTTTCAATACCCACACATGAGGTGACTCCCGTGTCAGCACTGGCAGTGGCCAGGGCCCAGGTGGACCCGTTGCAGCCTGTCACCACACAGAGCCAGCTCATCTACTTTTCCTCCACCTCCGAGAACACCAGCCGCTTTGTCGCGAAGCTCGGACGTGAGCTGGCACGGATCCCGCTCCATACAAAGGATGCACCCCTTCTCGCCACCCGGCCTTACGTGCTGGTGGTGCCGACCTACGGGGGCACCGGGGGAGAGGGCTCCGTGCCCAAGCAGGTGATCCGCTTTCTAAACGACCCGCAGAACAGGCAACTGATCCGTGGGGTTATCGGTGCAGGCAACACAAACTTCGGGGACAACTACTGCATGGCCGCGGACATTATTGCCGCCAAGTGCAACGTCCCCCGGCTTTACAGATTTGAACTAATGGGCACGCCAGAAGACGTCGCCCGCGTACACAATGGATTGGACACGTTTTGGACACGACTGTCGCAGACACAGAAGTAACCAGGGCCGAAGGCCAGGGCACCCGCGCAGGCGCCGCCGTCGAAAAGCCCGAGATGCCGGCCGCCTATAAGGGCCTGGGCTATCACGAGCTCAACGCCATGCTGAACCTGTACGGTCCGAACGGCGAGATCCAGTTCGAGGCCGACCGCGAGGCTGCACACCAGTACTTCCTGCAGCATGTGAACAACAACACCGTCTTTTTCCATGACCTGGAAGAGAAGCTCGACTACCTGGTGAAGAACCAGTACTACGAGCGCGAAACCCTCGACCAGTACACGATGAACTTCATCCGCGAGCTCTACAACCGCGCGTACAAAAAGAAGTTCCGCTTCGAGACCTTCCTGGGCGCGTTCAAGTTCTACACGTCCTACACGCTGAAGACGTTCGACGGCAATCGATTCCTGGAGCGCTACGAGGACCGCGTCTGCATGGTGGCCCTGCACCTGGCCCGCGGTGACGAGAAGCTCGCCCTGCAGATGGTGGACGAGATCATCGAAGGCCGCTTCCAACCGGCCACTCCGACCTTCCTGAACGCCGGCAAACGCCAGCGTGGCGAGCTGGTTTCCTGCTTCCTGCTCCGCATCGAAGACAACATGGAATCGATCGGCCGGTCCATCAACTCGGCGCTGCAGCTGTCCAAGCGCGGTGGCGGTGTGGCGTTCGCGCTGACCAACATCCGCGAAGTCGGCGCCCCGATCAAGCAGATCGAGAACCAGTCCTCCGGCGTCATCCCCGTGATGAAGCTCCTCGAGGACAGCTTCTCCTACGCCAACCAGCTCGGTGCCCGTCAGGGTGCCGGTGCCGTGTACCTGCACGCGCACCACCCGGACATCTACCGCTTCCTGGATACCAAGCGCGAGAACGCGGATGAGAAGATCCGCATCAAGACCCTCTCGCTGGGCGTAGTCATCCCGGACATCACGTTCGAGCTGGCCAAGAAGGACGAGGACATGTACCTGTTCTCCCCGTACGACGTCGAACGGGTCTACGGCATGCCGTTCTCCGACGTCTCCGTCACCGAGAAGTACTACGAGATGGTGGACGATTCCCGGATCAAGAAGACCAAGATCAAGGCGCGCGAGTTCTTCCAGACCCTCGCCGAGATCCAGTTCGAATCCGGCTACCCGTACATCATGTTCGAGGACACCGTGAACCGGGAAAACCCGATCGACGGCAAGATCATCATGTCCAACCTGTGCTCCGAGATCCTCCAGGTCTCGCAGCCCACCACGTACCATGACGATCTGTCCTACGACCAGACCGGCAAGGACATCTCCTGCAACCTGGGCTCGCTGAACATCGCCAAGGCCATGGACAGCCCGGACTTCGGACTGACCATCGAGACGGCCATCCGGTCCCTCTCGGCAGTCTCGGACATGTCCAACATCACCTCGGTACCGTCCATCGCCCGCGGCAACGACCAGTCCCACGCCATCGGCCTCGGCCAGATGAACCTGCACGGCTACCTGGCCCGCGAGCGGGTCCACTACGGATCCGAAGAGGGCCTGGACTTCACCAACATCTACTTCTACTCGGTGGTGTACCACGCGGTCCGCGCCTCCAACCTGCTGTCCATCCAGACCGGACAGACTTTCGGCGGCTTCGAGAAGTCCAAGTACGCCTCGGGCGAGTTCTTCGACAAGTACACGGACCAGGAATGGGTGCCGCAGACCGAGAAGGTCGCGGAGCTGTTCAAGAACATCCACATCCCCACCCAGGATGACTGGCGTGAGCTGAAGGCTTCCGTCATGGAACACGGCATATACAACCAGAACCTGCAGGCCGTCCCGCCGACGGGCTCGATCTCCTACATCAACAACTCCACCTCCTCGATCCACCCGGTGGCGTCCAAGATCGAGATCCGCAAGGAAGGCAAGCTGGGCCGCGTGTACTACCCGGCGCCGTACCTTACGAACGACAACCTGGAGTACTACCAGGACGCGTACGAGCTCGGCTACGAGAAGGTCATCGACACCTACGCCGCAGCCACCCAGCACGTGGACCAGGGCCTGTCCCTGACGCTGTTCTTCAAGGACACCGCCACCACGCGCGACATCAACCGGGCCCAGATCTACGCCTGGAAGAAGGGCATCAAGACCATCTACTACATCCGTCTCCGCCAGCTCGCGCTGGAGGGAACTGAGGTGGACAACTGCGTCAGCTGCATGCTTTAATCTTCAACTAAATCTGGACAGTACGACGGCGGGCGCCCGCCCGCCGTCGTACGCTTAACTTCAAAGAACAACCCAACTTTTAGGGGATGACATGACCGAGAAGGTCAAGCTGCTTAGCCACGTCGAAGCGATTAACTGGAACCGCATCCAGGACGATAAGGACGTAGACGTCTGGAACCGTCTGGTCAACAACTTCTGGCTGCCCGAGAAGATCCCGCTCTCCAACGACGTTCAGTCGTGGGCCACGCTGACTCCGGACGAGCAGCAGCTCACCATGCGCGTGTTCACCGGGCTGACGCTGCTGGACACCATCCAGGGCACCGTCGGCGCTGTTTCGTTGATTCCGGACGCGATCACCCCGCACGAGGAAGCCGTCTACACGAACATTGCGTTCATGGAGTCCGTGCACGCCAAGAGCTACTCCTCGATCTTCTCCACCCTGGCCTCCACCAAGGAGATCGACGAGGCATTCCGCTGGTCCACTGAGAACGTGAACCTTCAGAAGAAGGCCCAGATCGTCATGGACTACTACCAGGGCGACGACCCCTTGAAGCGCAAGGTGGCCTCCACGCTGCTGGAGTCCTTCCTGTTCTACTCGGGCTTCTACCTGCCGATGTACTGGTCCTCACGGGCCAAGCTGACGAACACGGCCGACCTGATCCGCCTGATCATCCGCGACGAAGCCGTGCACGGCTACTACATCGGCTACAAGTTCCAGAAGGGTCTTGAAGGCCTGTCCGAGGAGCGCAAGCAGGAGATCAAGGACTACACGTTCGAGCTGCTCTTCGAGCTGTACGAGAACGAGGTCCAGTACACGCACGACCTCTATGATTCCGTTGGCCTGGCCGAGGACGTCAAGAAGTTCCTGCACTACAACGCCAACAAGGCACTGATGAACCTGGGCTACGAGGCCATGTTCCCGGCTTCCGTCACCGACGTGAACCCGGCCATCCTCTCGGCCCTGTCCCCGAACGCCGACGAGAACCACGACTTCTTCTCGGGGTCCGGCTCCTCTTATGTCATCGGCAAGGCCGTCAACACCGAGGATGATGACTGGGACTTCTAGTTCCAACGTCGTACGAGGGGTTGACCAACGTGGACGGATCGACATTTTCCAAATAGCGGTCGAGGTGCAAGGCGTCCAGTAGACGCAGCCTAGCTTTCGTGTCTGTGGGAACTCCGGATCATATTTGGAACGACGTGATTCAGGGCGAGCAATAGCAACGAACGGGACAGCGCTGCAGCAGCCGACTCTCACGTTCATTCGAGTAACAACGCGACTACGAAACTGGGAGATCTTGGAACGACGTACGATCACCGTGGAAGAAGCGTTGAGCCTGCTTGAGCGCGAGGAATCACACTTCTGGGACGTGAAGAGTCGGCAGGCTAAGGGTTCGGTTATCCAGAAGATTGCCGTTGCCTTGGCAAATGGCGATGGCGGGGAATTCGCACTCGGTATCGAAGACGCGAAGACGTCAGTCGTAAGCTTGGAACGCTGGCAAGGCTACGAGACTATCGAGGAACTGAACCCCGTTCATCAGGCATTGTCTCAGGACTGCAAGCCCGCGCTTCCCTACTCAGTGAACTATTTGGAAATTGAAGGGCAAGAGCGCCAAGGATTCGTGTGCCTGGTGACGATCACGAAGAGCGGAGATGTTCACTACACCGCCGGTGGAAAGGTGTATGTTCGGCACCACGCCGCGTCTACGGAGGTCACCGGGCAAGAAATTGTGAACCTCAGTCTTTCCAAAGGCGCAGTCTCATACGAGGATCAGGAACTTAGCGATTACTTTCTAGAGGAGGCGACTGAGGAGCAGGAGCTCAAGGACTTTCTGTCGAGCATCAGTCCTGCGATGAGACCAGGCGATTTCCTTCGGCGTGAGAGGTTGTACAACCGAAAAACCGAGGGCATGAAGGTATCGGCCGCGCTCCTCTTTGCCGAACATCCGCAGAGCATTCTCAGCAAGAGATGCGGCATCAAAATAGCTCGATACGAGACCGATCTGGAAGAGGCAAATCGGGACTACCTGAAGGGCGTCCCTCGATCTCTGGAAGGCCCGGCGCGCAGCCTGATCGATCAAGCACTTGCTGCCGTTTCCGAGGAAATTCAAGCGGTCCAAACTCGGGATTCGTCGGGACAACTAGTACCAACGCGCTATCCACCTGAAACTCTAAAAGAGATCATCGTCAATGCAGTCATCCACCGGGACTATAATCTCGCGGACGATATTCTTATTTACATTTTCAATAATAGGGTCGAAGTGCACAGCCCCGGTAAGCTTCCCGGCCACATCACGCTCGAAAATATTTTCACCGACCGCGCATCCAGGAACGGCACCATCGTCCGACTGCTCAACAAATATCCTGACCCGCCAAATAAAGACATTGGGGAAGGACTGCAGACAGCGTTCGCGAAAATGAAAGAAGCCAAGCTAAAGGATCCTGAATTTAGGTTTGAAGGAAACTATTTTGTGGTGAGGATTGGGCACACTCCTCTGGCTCGACCTGAAGAGCTGATCCTGGAATACTTGGAAAGTCACAATGAGATCACCAATAAAGCAGCACGGGAGATAACGGGTATTCACTCAGAAAACCTCGTGAAGCAACGCTTTTACAATCTGCAAAAAGCAGGAAGCCTTGAGAAAGTTCCGGGCAAGAAGGGCTCGCTTTCCGCGTGGCGGAGGGTATCCCCATCGGTGACGGAGGCGCCCAAGGAACAATCGTCAGTTGCGCTTGAGCAGCTTTCGTTTGACCTGGTGGAGGGGCTAGATCCAGACGCAGAGATAATGAGCGCCGCACGGACCAAAGCGCAACGGTGGCAACCGCAGAGGCCCTCACGAAAGAGGCGCCTGAAGCGTCAATGAGTCGCATGCAGGGGCGCGGGGTGGCGAGAGCTATGAAGCGTGTTTGTTCTATTAGTGGGCTTTTCCCTTAGGGGTGCGATACGCGATAAGTCTCACTTACTTCGAAACGCTCGAGGGTGATTCAATGTGGACCGGGGTAGAAGTTTTCTCATTTCTGACTCCAAACACCACGTGCGCTGACATCGTGTGTTTTGCAGCATCCTCGATGTGAACCTTTTGGTCATCGAAGAAGATGTCTGGTTTTAGCACGCTCAATACGGGACCCTTTTTGAGGCCACCAAGGAAGAAGGCATCATCAACGGTTACTCCCCAAGACTCGAGCGTGTTGAGTACACGAAGGTCGGCAGGACTATTCCGTGCTGTAACGATGGAGGATCTTAGGCGCCGTTGGTACGTTGGGTCGGACTCTTTTCTTTGCGTCTCTAAGGCTTGAATGCCCGCAATTGCCATGAAAAACGGCTTGATGGGGCCGCCAATTGCAGGTACGTCCATATTATCAACTTCGTGAATGAGGAAACTTTGCAGATCGCCTTCTGCATAGACCCTCTCAGAGGAGTCATCTGCCAAGACGCCATCGAAGTCGAACGCGATGGTGAGTGAATGCTCTATCTGAGCAGGAAGAACCGGCTCCCGCGCTGGGTAGACTCTTCCCGCTGGACACCCAAGCTTGATCGCTTCACGTACGTCACTGTCGTCTTCGGAGAGGAATAGGTCGATCTCGAATGCCTCGTGGTAAATATAGGGCGAGCGCCCTTGAGTGAATACTGCTCGCGACATGTCAAGTCCGTAGTGCTTGATAGAAGTCATGATTCTGCGGCCCGTATCAGGGCTGTTTCTGGATAGCAGCACTACCTCGACAAGCTTCCTGTCCTTGGCGAGGTCGTTTAGAGCCAGCAGCTTTCTCACAAATTCGAACGCAGTCCCAGGGTTGAGAATCGCGTCCCGATTCTTCAGTTGATAGTCGCGGTAGGCGTCCACTCCTTGATCAGTAAAGACGCGGTGTCCTTCACTCAAATTGAAAAGGGCACTTGAGGCTATTCCGATAACAAGCACATCATCCAGCTTCGACATTATGCTCGCGCCTCGGCAAACCGCGGAGCCATGGACTCCATCTGCTCCATGACCAGCTTGATGGCCTCGGGCTGCTTGTCCGGCGGATATCCGAACCTAACCAGCAACCGCTTGATGGAGGACCGCAACTTCGCCCGCACATCATCGCGCACCGTCCAGTCGGTCCGTACATCACGCCGCATTACGGACACCAGCTCGCGGGCAATGTCGGCCAGGACACCTTCGCCCTGGACCTCCACCGCCGACTCGTTTTGAGCAACGGCGTCGTAGAACGCCAGCTCGTCAGAATTCAGCGGGGGAGTGAACTGCTGGCCCCGTTTACCCTCCGCGGCGACCTCGCGCGCCAGCTCCACCAGCTCCGCAATAACCTCCGCAGACGTCAGCTGCTGATTCGTGTACTTCTTCATGAGCTCGGTGATTCGCTCGGAAAACGCCCGCTGCCGGATCACGTTATTCCGTGTTGATGCCGCGGACTCGTCCGCTATGAGCTTCCGCAGCGCTTCAATCGCAAGCTGTGGGTTCCGCGCCTTCTGAGTCTTCGCGATGAACTCCGGAGTCAAGTCATCCAGGGACGGCTTGGGCATGCCGGCTGCCTCGTAGATGTCGAGCACCTCACCGGACGACGTCGCCGAAGCAATCAGGATCCCCAGAAGGCGCTGAATCTCTTCAGGAACTGGCTCGCCGCTGGCCTGCCGGTCGGCCGCGTCGTACTTCGCCATCCAGACGCGGATCTCCTCGTACACCTGGATCTCGCGACGTAGTTCAGCCAGGGTCTCGGAGCCCGAGCAAAGTGCCCAGGCACGTGACAGCTGGCTGGAGAACTTGCGGTACTTCGCGGCAAGCGACTCTTCCCCGTCAGCCGGCTGGTTACCGGGCGAACCCGGGCTGCGCAAGTAACTGACCGCACCGGTGACGGCATTCAGGAATGCTTTGGGCCCGCCCTTCATTAAAACGGACTTCCAGTCGTAGCCCGCCAGCAAGGAGCGCAGCGACCCCACCAAGGTCATCGTCAGACCAACAGCCTCGTCGATGTTCTTGCCCACCGGCTTGTTCGCCCGGTCAGACTGCGTGTATTCGCCCAACGCCTTGGCCAGGTTCTCTGCCAAGGGAGCGTAGGCCACCAGCAGCCCGTCCTCTTTGCCGCGGAACGTGCGGTTCACACGCGCCAGGGTCTGCATCAGCAGTGCGCCCTTGAGCGGCCGGTCCAGGTAGAGAGTGTGTAGGGGTGGGGAATCGTAGCCGGTGAGCATCATGTCCTTGACCATCACCAGCTCCAGCTCGTCGTCAACGTTCTTGAGCCGCTCTTTCACCTGAGCATTCAACGAGTCCCGGCGCACGTGGTCGGAAACGGGCGGCACGTCAGTCGCGTCGCCCGAATAAACCACCTTGATCTTGCCCTTGGAGAGGTCGTTCGAATGCCAGTCCGGCCGCAGCTCCACAATCGCTGAGTACAGCTTCGCGCAGATCTCCCGCGTCCCGCCCACGATCATCGCCTTGCCCGGCGCCTCGATGAACTTGCCCATCCGGTCACGCCGATTCTCCCAGTGCGCCACCAAATCAGCCGCCAGCGCTGCAATGCGCTGCGGCGCACCATAGACAGCGTTGACGACGGCGACGCTCGCCTCAATGCGTGCCCGCTCGGTATCGTCCAGGCCGAAGGTCACTTCGTCGGCGGACTTGTCCAAGTCATCCTCGGTGACATCGGAGGCCAGCCCCACCTTGATCAGCCGAGGCTCGAAGTAGACGGGAACCGTGGCGCCGTCGTCCACCGCGCGGGACAGATCGTAGATGTCGATGTAGTCGCCGAAGACGTCCTGGGTGTTCCGATCATCAAAGGAGATCGGCGTACCGGTGAAAGCGATCAAAGTGGCGTGCGGCAGCGCGTCGCGGAGGTGACGGGCGTAGCCGTCCAGGTCGTCATAGTGAGAGCGGTGCGCCTCGTCGACCACCACAATGATGTTGCGCCGGTCGGACAGTAGCGGGTGGTCGGCTCCGGCGTCCTTTTCGGACTTGCTGCGTCCGAACTTCTGCAGCGTGGTGAAGTAGATGCCACCGGTTGTTCGGTTGCTCAGCTCGTCCCGCAGCTCGGAGCGCTTTTTGATTTGCTTCGGCGATTCGGCCAGGAGCAGGCTGCGGTCGAAGCCTTCGAACAGCTGGCCGTCCAATTCGTTCCGGTCGGTGATGACCACGACGGTCGGGTTCTTCAACTTTGGCTGACGGGCCACCATGTTCGCGTACAGTTCCATTTCCATGGACTTGCCCGAACCCTGGGTGTGCCAGACAACGCCGGCCTTGCCGTTGCTTTCCACCGCCTGAATAGTGCTGGCCACGGCCTTGGTCACAGCGTAGTACTGGTGCGGCTTCGCGATGCGCTTGGCCAGTCCGCTGGAGCCTTGGTCGAAGGCGGTGAAGTTGCGGGTCAGCTGGAGGAAGCGCTCCTGGTTGTACAGACCATCTAATGCGGTGTCCAAAGCGGTGACCGCATCGCCGTCGAGCATGAAGCCCTGGGGGACGGGCACGCCGTCGTCGTCCACGTTCCAGGGTGAGAAGTGATTAAAGGGCGTAAACGGCGTTCCGTACTTGGCCTGGATGCCATCCGTAGCAAGCGTGAACACGCAGAAGCGGAACGCCATGGGGAATTCGCGGAGATAGGTCTGGAGCTGGGCGTGGGCGCCCGGGAGGTCGGCGTGCGCGCTGCCCGCCTTCTTTAGCTCGATGATGCTCACGGGCATGCCGTTGCAATAGAGCACGACGTCGAAGCGACGCTTGTAGTCGCCCTCCACGAGTGTGACCTGGTTGACCGCGAGCCAGTCGTTCTGGTCCGGTTCCTGGCTGATGAGCCTGATGGTGGGGTTGGCTTCGTTGCCGTCGGAGTCGATGTAGGTCAGCCGGTAGCCGTCCACGAGGCAGTTGTGGATCCGGTGGTTCTCGGCGAGAGCGTCGTTGGATTTGGGTGCCGCGATTTCCGACAGTGCCTGCTGTAGGTACTGGGCCGGGACCGTCGGGTTGAAGCGCTGGAGGGCCGCGAGTAGCCGCGGCCGGATCAGCAGTTCGGCCCAGGAATCGCGTTCTCCGGTGCCGGGAGCGATGGCTTGCCCCTCCGTCGGCTTCCAGTCGAGCTCGCCGAGCCGCTCCTTCGCGGCGCCCTCCCAATCGGCTTCAGAAAAGGCTACTGCTGGTGCTGTCACGGTGATTCCCCCAAAGTTGTTTGTTGCTCAGCTTACTCAGACGCCAAGCGAGCTGACGCTACACGCCGCGGCTGGCGGCTGGCCTCACCCGCTGGGATTATTGGCTTGAAATTGATGTGTTGCAGATGCCGGCTGCAACATCGGCGCTCGCTCAATGCCATTTGTGCAGCCGGCTGCTGCATAATTCGCTTTGGCCCCATCGCTGGTTGCTCTATCCCGTACAACCCTGAACCCGCTCCCGACTTACAGACATTGTGGGTCTCCGTGAAGTGTTGCAACAGCCGTTGCAACATTGGAATGGTCTCGGACCCGGTCAATCTTGCAACTGCCGCTTCCAAGATTTGAACGCTCCAGACCTAATGTGCAAGCGGCACTTGCTCACTGGTGTCTCCCTTCTGGCAGTGTCGCAACGCGTTGCGCGTTCACACCACGGCTGTCTCCAACACCTTTTCCGCGTCCTTGACGCGGATCTTGCCGGACATGAGCTGAGGGAGGAGGACGTCGCGCGTAGCGGCGAGCTTGGCATTTTCAAGCAGGGCATTCCGGGCAACGGCATGGAGATTCTCCGCTTGGCGACCGAACTCTTCCATGGCTCCCGGATCAGCCAGTCTGACTTTGAACTTCTTGAAGTTGCCACGGCTGAGCTCAAGGAATGTAGCTCCGTTGGCTAGAGAAATGAATTCGTCCACACGGCTTCGCATCTCATGAAAGACCCAAAAGTTGAGCGTGGGATCAGTCGGCTGCACCACGATGAAACCCTGATTCACAGCCATGGGCGTCTGAGCGAGGGCAAATGCCCCAATAGTTGCCCTTGAGGTCATGAGGATTGAACCTGCCGGATAGAGCGGTGAAGCACAAGCAGATAAGCCAGCCTGGGAAATCGTTCGATTCGTTGATTCGAGATATGGGCCCTGCAGAGGTGTGATGTCCGTTGGGGTGGCCCATGGGATGACGCCGTCCCAGTAGTCAAGGACCTTCGTGCTGGGTGTCCCACCTCCAGAAATCGCCGCGATGTCGTCAAAGGTGTGATCCGAAAATGCCACTCCATGAACGGCTTGATGGAAGTAGGTGGTAACAAGCGCATCGGCCGCGGCGGCGAGTTTGGTGTTGGCCGCGATCTTGCCGTCGATGGCACCCAGCACCTCCCCGATCGCTCGTTGCTCCTGCATGCTGGGAATCGGAATAAGGGCATTGCCCAGATCGCGAACCGGAAGTTGTGGTTGCGCGCTCCCGGACGTCAGAGATTCGATCTGGGTGGCAAAGGAATTGGACCTTAAGAAGTGATACAGATAGCGAGAGTCGAGGAGCGATTCGTCGGTGCGGAGGATGAGCATTCCGGAGTTGATGCGCATGTTGTCAAATGGGACTGAATCGTCGAAATATGCCACGTTTCCCACGGTGCCCCGCGTTGTGATGAGTACGTCTCCGCGCTGAACCTTTCCACCGCGGAGGGAGGCGTCTTTGTCTGTTGTGATAAACGAAGTCTCTCCGAACAGGAAGCCGGATTTAGTTACGTTCCGTGCACTGAGAAAAAGACAGTCTCCGTGTGCCGAAAAATCAGCTCCATTGGGATAGTTCTTACCTCGGTCTCCGTCGATCATCCGCAGTGGTGCGCTGCTAAAGGAGTCAACGCGCCAGTTGTTCACGACACCCGCCCCAACTGCTCGCGCACTACAACCGCCAGCCGCTCGGACTCCTCGAACTGCTCAAACAGCTCATTAGAAAGCCGCATAATCTTCTCCTCGATCGGCTCGCCGTCGTCCTCAACATCAGCAGCCCCGACATACCGGCCCGGCGTCAGTGCGTAATCCGCTGCCTTGATTTCGGTGAGGGTTGCCGAATAGCAGAAGCCCGGGATGTCCTCGTAGGTTTCGACAGGCTCAACCACCGGGGTATCGGTTTCGACAGGCTCAACCAACGTAGAGGTGCCACGCCAGGCGTGGTAGGTGTTGGCGACCTTGGCGATGTCCTCGTCGGAGAGGGCGCGCTCGGCGCGGTCCACCATGTAACCGAGGTTCCGGGCGTCGATGAAAAGCACCTGTCCGGTCCGGTCCACCGAGCCGCGCGGACCGGCGGTCTTGTCCTTTGCGAAGAACCAGGTGCAGACCGGGATGCCGGTGCTGCGGAACAGCTGGGTGGGTAGGGCCACCATGCACGAGACCAAGTCTGCCTCCACGAGCTGGGCGCGGATCTCGCCTTCGCCGCCGGAGTTGGAGGACATAGAGCCGTTGGCCATGACCACGCCCGCGGAACCTCCGGGGGCCAGCTTGGAGATGATGTGCTGGATCCAGGCGTAGTTGGCGTTGCCGGCCGGCGGAACGCCATATTTCCAGCGGGGGTCGGATTCGGAGCGGGCCCAGTCCTTGATGTTGAACGGCGGGTTGGCCATGATGAAGTCCGCGCCGTTGGTGCCGCTCAGCTCCGGGTGCTGGTCGCGGGCGAACGTGTCGCCCCAGCGCGAGGCGAGGTTGGCGTTCAAGCCGTGGATTGCGAGGTTCATCTTGGCCATCCGCCAGGTGCGCTCGTTGAGCTCCTGGCCGTAGACGGAGATGTCCGAGCCCTCCATATTGTGCGCCGCCAGGAACTTCTCGGCCTGGACGAACATGCCGCCCGAACCGCAGCAGGGATCGTAGACCCGGCCGCTGTGGGGTTCTAGCACCTCCACCAGCACCCGGACCACGCCGGCAGGAGTGTAGAACTCGCCGCCGCGCTTGCCCTCTGCCTTGGCGAACTTCTCCAGGAAGTACTCGTACACCTCACCCAGCAGGTCGCGGGCCTTGCTGGCTCCCTGGCCCGTGAAGCGGGCCGAATTGAAGAGGTCCAGCAGCTCGCCCAGGCGGCGCTGGTCCACATTGTCGCGGTTGTAGATGCGGGGGAGAGTGGCGGCCAAGCTCTTGTTGTCGGCCATGAGGAGGTCCATGGCTTCATCAATGAGCAGCCCGATGGACTTGGGCTCCGCGCCGTCGATCGCGTCCAAGCCCTTGGCGTTTTCCGCCAGGTAAGTCCAGCGTGCCCGGGACGACACCCAGAACACGCCACGGCCGGTGTACTCGTCCACGTCGTCGATCAGCTGGGCGATCTGCTCTTCGTTGAGCCCGTCGGCCTCCAACTCGGCCTGGATCTGCCCGCGCCGCTCCTCGAACGCGTCCGATACGTATTTCAGGAAGACCAGCCCCAGGATCACGTCCTTGTACTGCGAGGCATCCATCGAACCGCGGAGCTTGTCCGCCGCCTTCCAGAGGGTGTCCTTCAGTTCCTTCATGGTGGACGGAGCGAGGTCCACCTTCAGTTTCGGGGGCATTTCGCGATTCCTTCTGTTGGTGCGGCGATGGAGATAGGGTCTGTCAGGGTAAGGCTTCCGCCCGCTACGCCGTCCGTAATCAGGGTAGTGAGTTCTTCCAGTCGTTTGAGGCGTTGACGGGCTTCTGCCTGCTCGTGTTGCAGGGTTGCTAATGTATTTGTGAGCGGCCGGCGCTGCACTTCAGGCGTGCGGCGCAGCCGCCAGTTGCGCCAGGACTTGTCTGCGGCGGGGCGGCAGCTGATGTCTGCGGCAACAACGTCCGGTACCAGACCGCCGGGGTCACCGCGGTCGATTCTCAGAATTCGGGCAGGGAAGACGACGACGGCGCCGCCCTCCGCATCGACCATCGCTGCGGGTCGCGGGCTGGTACAGAAGACAACATCGCCAGGTTCGGTGAGGCGCCCGTTCGGGTATTTGGCGGCGAAGTCGAGGAGCGCGATGAAGCGTGGCTTGGCCTTGCCCGGGTCCGTGACTTCCTCGCGGCCGAGGATTCTGCTTCCGGCCTGCCGGTTGAGGTCAGTCGCCTCCACCCTGATGCCTCTGACGTACTTGAGGGTTCCTGCCGACAGGAGTACCTGAACTGAAGCGGGCCGGAGTCCAGTGCCCGGTACGGCCGGCTGTACTCCGGGCAGTGCAGATGTTGACGCCCCAGTCGACAACAGGCGCACAAGTTCTTCGACCCGGAGCGCAGACTCGGCGCCGCCCGCCGCCGTCGTACTTCTGACAGGCAGACCGCTCACGAGGGAACCCTTGCCGGCGAGAAGGACCCGGGTCTGTACCAGCCGGGTGAACCTGAACGAGTGCGCGCGGATGGTGGCGCGGTCGCCCATCGAGGCGACGACGTCGCTGATCAGGTCCTGGCTGACATCCAGGGTGAGCGGAGTGGTGCTCAGGTCCGCTACGCTCGTCCAGCGCTCCGCAATCGGCACATCAGCGAAGGACGGTCCCAGCACCCAGAGTGCCTGCGGCTCCCGGGGCTTGGCACGAAGAAGCCCCGGCTGGAGGCGGACGACGGCACGAACTCTGCCCGAGCGCAACAGATCTGAGCGCAGGTTGCCGGTCTCTCCAGCGAGAGCGTCGCACAATACCCGGGCAGGCGCGATGACAACGGCTCGCTGACTGTCGTCCATTTGCAGGACGATGTTTTCAATGCTGTTCAGGATGCCAGTGGTGTCCAAAGCTGGATTGCCCGGGGCGGGGTATTGGGCCACGTGCACCGCAGGGCCGCTGACCGCGAAGGCTCCCTTGGCGTCGATCTTCACGGGGCTGCTGTCCGTGCCATGCACTGCCAGACGACGGCGGGCCAGTCGCGACGCTCTGCCATGGTGGTCGGCTGCCAGGAGAGTGATGGGCCGCGACTCTCCGACTTGCTCGACGATGCTCAGCATCACGTCGCTCCCGCCGGGCGTCGAGTCGACGAATAACAGCCTGCTGTCCAGGGTGGATGCCAGTTCCATGGCAGTTGCGCCCACGAGCTTCAGTGCCTCTTCCGTCAGCGCGGTGTCTGATTGCTCTCGCAGCCCCTCCTTGAACCGGTGGGCGAGCAGTTTTTCAAAGGCCGCCGGCGCGCTGAACGCACTGTCCGCCAACCGGTCGGCGAAGCCAGCCAATCCTGAGAGCGCCGAGCCGAGCGCCTCGAGTTCGGAGTAGAGGAACACATCGTCAGGGTCTGCTTCGTCTGCGGCGTCCAACAGCTCGGCCGCGGTACGTTCACCCACAGCCTGACCCATGATGACCTTCAGGGCGAGGATCGCGGTCAGGCCTTCGAAGGTCTGCCTACTGTCACGTGGCATCTCGCCAGGTGGGCCGGCCAGTCGCGCGAAAACTGCGACATCGTTCCGAGCCTCCGGGTTGTTGCCCCGGCCAGTGGCCTGGAGCCATGCGGTGATGTGGTCTGCGTCGAACAGCTCTACGCCGTTGGCTTGCGCAGTGGATGCCGGGAATGGCAGCGGGCCTCCGCTGCTTCGCTTGCGCCACATGGAAACGACGGGACGCTGAACCTGCGCGAGCGAGGCGACATCGGAGAGCGTCATGCGCAATGTTTCCGTGAATGTCTCCATGGCTGCCCCCTCAGTCGTGATCGTCCCATCAGCTTAGTAGCGGCGGCAGACATTCTGAGATTTCAACTGATAACCCGGGTTATCGGTCAGATCCTGCGAGGGTACACAGATTCGATCGTAGGTTCATTCTGCAGCCACGAAGCAATCTTCCGGAGCTGCGACGGCGGCGGGGAACCGCGTATTGGGGGATCAGTATCCCGCCGCCGTTTAGCGGTCATCCACAAACAAAGGAAGAGAACATGTTGAACACTGACGCCGGCCAGGCGCAATTGCCTGACGGCCAGACTGCTCCTGAGGCAGCCGAGGAGCAACCCGCTCCGGCCGCGAAGTCCAGCCGCAATAGGGGCTCCCTGCTGGCGACAGCCGCCGTCGTCGTGCTTCTCGCCGGCGGGGTGGCCTTCGGAACCGTACTTCCTGACCCGAAGACCAGCGATGCCTACACGGCACTGGTGGATGAGAAGGCAACGGTCGAGATTGAGCGCGACGCCGCACTGTCCAGTTACGCGTCTGTGAAGGGCAAGTACGACAGCCTTCAGGGCGGCATCACTGCCCGGGAATCCAAGGTTTCCGCACGGGAGACCGAAGTGGGCAAGGCCGACGCTGCTGTCAAGACTGCCGAAGCAGCCGTCAAGGCTAGGGAAGAGGCAGTGACCGGGGCTGAGAAGGCGAAGGCTGCCAACACCGTCAGTGACGGCACCTGGACAGTGGGGTCCGACATCGAACCCGGAACCTACCGGGCATCCGCCGACGTCGGCTCCTCCTGCTACTGGGGCATCTACGCCACCGGCAGCAACGGCAGCAACATCATCGACAACGACCTCCCGGGCGGCGGCCGACCCTCCGTTGCGCTGTCCGCCGGCCAAGATTTCAAATCCAGCCGCTGCGGCAAATGGGAAAAGCAATAGCACCCGCAGCATCACCAATCGCACCCTTGAAAGGCACCACCACCATGTCTCACCAGAACTTTGATTCAGTCCCGTCCATGCCGGTTGCTACGGCCACAGTCAAGCGCCCTTTCTACAAGAAGAAGCGCTTTGTGATTCCGGCTGGCGTCCTGCTGCTCGGAATCGTCATGGGCTCCTGCTCCAGCGGCAGTAAGCCTGTGGCGGACACCAGCCCCATCGCTTCGGCGGCTGCCTCCGCGGCTCCGGCCGAGGCCGCGGCGCCGCCGGCGGCAGCACCGCCGTCGGCCGCCCCCGCACCGGCGGCTCCCACGGGACCGGCGGTGGGGACACCCTTCACCGTGAAAATGCGCAACGGCGACGTCGCCAGAATCACGATCGTCTCCGCCGTGCGGACGGACACGGTGACCACGACGGCGTTTGCGTCGCCGCCGAAGAACGGAACGTACCTGCTTCTGGACGTGCTGTGGGAGACCGAGGCGGGGAAGACGAGCTCGAATCCTTTCTACTTCTCAGCCAAGGATGAAAGCGGCCGCAAGGCTGACCTCAGCATGTTTGCCGATAACCAGCTGGGCTCCGGAGACGTCCTGCCGGGGGACAAGTCCCGCGGGTTCATCGCTTTCGACATGGCGCCCGGGGCGGCGACCGTGATGATCTCCGACCCGCTGATGCAGGAAGCGGCGCGGATCCAGATCCCGGGGTAACCGGAACTTCAGCGGGACGCGGAGGGAGTCCTGTCGGCTACAGCCGGCAGGACTCCTTCAGCATGAATCACGGGCGGCTTTCCTTCATCGCCGCTTCGAATGCCGGCAAGCTGCGTTCGATCATGTCCTCGTTGGCTGTCAGGGAGATCCGGAAGAAGCCTGGCGTCTCGAACAGCACGCCCGGCAACACGAAGGCATCCCGGCGGGCAAGTGAGTTGGTGAACGCTTCATCGTCCGAAATGGGGGACGTGACATACAGGTAGAACGTGCCTTCCGGCCGCAGGACGCGGTACCCCATGCCGCCGAGCACATCGACGAGACGGTCCCGGCGCCGCTGCAACTGGCCGACGTCGATGGTGAACTTCTCTAGTTCGGGAAGCGCGTGCTGCAGCAGGGCGTTCGGATACACCCAGCCCATCGCGACCTGCAGGCCGGTGATAGCCGGCTCCATCTCATCCCGCTGCGGCATGGTGGGCGGCAACGCCAGGTAGCCGACGCGCTCGCCTGGGGAGAGATGGGTCTTGCCGTAGGAGTAGGCCAGGAGCGTGTGCGGGTAGAACTCCACAGGGCTGTGGAATCGCAAGCCGTCGAAAACGATCCGGTTGTAGGCTTCGTCCGAGATGAGGTAAATCCGCCGTCCAATCCTCGCCGAGGCCGCCTCCAGCAATTCGGCCAGCCGGACCAGCAATTCGGGGGGATAAATCCGCCCCGTGGGATTGTTGGGCGAGTTGACGATCACTACCCGGGTGCGTTCCGTGATGGCTGCCTCGATCGCGTCGAGGTCCAGGTCGAACGTGGTTGTGTTGATTTTCACCTTCACCGGTACGAGCCCGGCTTCAAGGATCAGCGGCTCGTATAGGAACCAGGGCGGCAGGCTGTAAATGATCTCGTCGCCGGGATCGGCGACGGTCTTCAGGGCAAGGGCGATGGCGGCGAAGCCACCGGTGGTGAGGTAAATATCCTCCGTCCGGAAGGGCACATCCAGCAGCCTGTGAAGGGATTGAGCGGCCGCTTCCCGGGCGGCCTCGCCGTTGGTCTGGTAGGCGAACCACTGATCGTTCTGAGGAGTCAGCGCGTCCCGCAGCGTATTGACGTAGCGGTCAGCCGGCATCTGGTGCGGGTTGCCGAAGGTGAAGTCGCAGCCCGGCACCTGCCCGTGCCCGCGGGCACTGTACTCCCGGATGTAGGCGTTAACCCGTTGAAGGGATGGGATCGACGCCAGCCGTGCAGCGCGATCAGATACCGCCGACGTTGTCTGGGATGTGGCTGTCGGATCGTTCATGTCAGTGCTCCTGTGTAGGGCAGCCCGGTGGGGCGGCAGTCGGATGGGCGGCGCGCTGCCGAGCCAGCGGAGGCTGTTGTTAGAGCCATTGTTGACTCGACGACGCGTTGGAGTAAAGACTCCGCGATAATGGCCCGGACTAGGGCGTGCCTCCCATATCGGGTATTACCTAGGTATAGGGTCGGGCGCTATGGCGCTGCGACTTGTTCAGGTGAATTTCAAGGCTCGGGATGACTCAACGCTGGGCCGGTTTTGGGCGGAGGCGCTCGGCTGGGGTGTTTCCAGCGAGGGACCCGGTGTGACGAATGTTGAACCTGTGGACTTCGTCTGGCCGGACCCCACCGCCGTGTGCGTCGATGTCGTCACCGTCCCGGACCCCGAGACAGTGAAGTACCGCGCGCACCTCGATCTAGCCACCACTTCTGCGGCTCATCACGCGGAGCTGGTCGCGCGCCTGTTGGAGCTCGGTGCGACGCCCGCCGACGTGGGCCAGGGTGATGTGCCGTGGACGGTCTTGGCCGACCCGGAGGGCAATGTGTTCTGTGTACTGGAGCCGCGACCGATCTACCGGGACACAGGGCCGATCGCCACGGTGGTGGTCAACTGCGCGGATCCGCGCGCCATGGCCCGGTTCTGGGGCGAGGCTACGGACTGGACCCTGCACGAGGTGAACGATGATCATGCGAGGCTGCGTTCGGCCAAGGGTGTCGGGCCGTATCTGGAGTTCCTTCGCACGTCCGGCGTGGAGACCGTGTGGAACCGTGTCCACCTCGACCTGATGCCGTATCCCGGTGACGATCAAGCGGCAGAAGTGGCCCGGCTGTGGGCTCTGGGCGCCACGGACGCCGACGTCGGCCAGGGCGATGTGCCATGGGTATGCCTCGCCGACTCAGAGGGCAACGAGTTCTGCGTCCTCACCCCGGGATGACGCCGGGTCACTGACAGTCAGATTCGAAGCGCTGTCCGCCTGGTAGGCATGGCACCCGGGGCTTGCATGTACACTCGGTGAGCTCAGGTGTACATTTGAAGAATGTCCACCATCAACATCACTGACGCGCGATCTCATCTGCCGGAGCTCGTCAGTGTGGCTGAATCCGAGCCGGTATTCATTGAGCGCAGGGGGCGACGGGTAGCTGTTCTCGTGTCCCCGGAGCGCTACGAGCAAATGCTCGACGCCCTGGAAGAAGTCGAAGATATCGCAGCGTTCGACGAGGCGATGGCCGAAGAGGGCGAAAATATCCCCTGGGCCCAGGTGAAGGTCGATCTTGGCTGGGTATGACCAGCTATCGGATTGAGCTGCGTCCTGCGGCACTTCGGGCCCTCCGCCAGACCCATCCGAACGACCGCGATCGTATCCACGGCGCCATCGCACTCCTCGGATCCGATCCGCGACCGCCCAAGGCCATCGCCTTGCGTGGACGTCCGGGATTTCGGGTCCGGGTTGGCGATTATCGGATCATTTATACAATCCAGGACGATGTGCTGCTGGTGGTTGTTGTCACCGTTGGTCATCGGCGCGATGTCTACAGCAAGTAGGCAGTCGGCTATACGATAGTCCCGCTCGGCTGCTGCCTCCGCCGCTCCGGGGAGGAGACAGGACAGGCTGCGGCAGCACCGCCGTCGGCCCCCCTTCACCGAACCGCAGGCGCCATTTCCGTCTGATGCGCGCACAATGGTAGGGACAGGCAGGGCCTGGCCGGCCTTGGTTTCCGGAGTCGAGGACGGTCACCGTGAGAGCGATTCAGACCAAGGCCGCAGTGCTGCTGATGGCGGCGCTCCTCGTGGGCGGGTGCGGCTCCGGCGGCGGAAGTCCCGCAGCGTCCTCCGAGCCGGGGACAGCGACGACGGGAGCGGTCACCCCCGGAGCGCCAGTTATCACCATCAAGGACTTCGAGTATGGCGCGCCGCTGACCGTTGCGCCGGGCGCAATTGTCATGGTCACCAACATGGACTCAGCGGGCCATACCGTCACCGCGGACCAGGGCCAGGCATTTGACGTGGATGTCCGCGGAAGCGGCGGGACGGCCACGTTCACGGCGCCCTCGGCACCCGGGTCCTACCCGTACTTCTGCACCTATCACCCCAATATGCGCGGGACGCTGATAGTCAAATGAACATGGCACTGAGGGTACTGACAGCACTGGCTTTGTTCATCGATGCCGGGGTCCATATTTATCTGGCCCCCGGCTACCAGGCGGCCGCGCCTGGCGGAATCGGACAAGGCAACTTGTTCTATCTCGAATCGGCGGCGGCGGTGCTGACGGCGCTGTGGGTTCTGTTCCGCGGCAGCCGAGCCTCCTTTGCCCTGGCACTGGTGGTGGCCCTGAGCGCATTCGTCGCCGTGGTGTTATACCGGTATGTGGATTTTCCGGCCTTCGGACCCTTCCCCGCGATGTATGAGCCGGTGTGGTTTCTTGAGAAGTCGCTCAGCGCCGTGGTCGAAGGAGTGGGAGCACTCCTGGCCGCAGTAGGTCTGGTCCGTACCGCCCCGAAGCGACGGGCCGAGGGCAACTAGTGGGCGATCAGGGCATCTGCGCGGGTGGCAGGTTCTTGGCAGCGGGTCCCTGGATGACGGTTCCGTCGGTGGAGAATCGGGAGCCGTGGCAGGGGCAGTCCCAAGTGGTCTCGGCGGTGTTGAAGCCGACGGTGCAGCCCAGATGGGTACAGGTGGCGGAGACGGCGTGGACTTGCCCGTCTGCGTCTTTGTAGACGGCGGTGCTCTCGCCGTTGACTTTGATGACTGTCCCCTCTCCCGGCGAGAGGTCCGAGTGGCTGGGCCGGCGGCGGAGTTTGCTGGCCAGGACAGCTGCCACGGTCTTGAAGTTCTCCTCCGCGAACCGTTTCGCGCTGGCTGCCGGGGTGAACCGGTTGCTGTTGAACACCGAGGCCCAAGGGTTTTCCCGGCCGCTGAGGGTGTCGGCAAGAATGAGGGCGGCTGCGGTTCCGTTGGACAGGCCCCATTTCCGCAGACCGGTGATCACGTACACGTGCTTGGCGGCGGGGGACATGAGTCCGGCGTAGGGCAGCCCGTCGAGCGGGATGCCGTCCTGTGTTGACCAGCGGTAGGCGATCTTTTCCACGCCGAGGCGGTCGTGGGCGAAGGCTGCGAGTCTGCGGTACCGCGCGGCTGTGTCGCCGGGCTCGGATACGCGGTGGCCCTCACCGCCGGTAAGCACGTAGCTTGTGCCGTTGACGCTGGTGGTCAGAATGGATCGCATCGGTTCGTCGGCGCTGATGAACGTGGCGTCCAGCGGTGGCGTGTCCACGCGTCCTGCGACGAGGTAGGAGCGGTGCGGATGAGACCGCAGGTAGAACAGGCCCTGGCCGCCCCACGGCACATTCGTGGCGACGATGATGCCGCGGGCCCGGACGGTGCCGTGTTCGGTATCGACGACGGCCGGGGAACCATCGTGGACCTGCTGCGCCCGGGTCTGCTCATAGACGAAGCTGCCCTCACCGTTGACCGCGCGGGCGAGACCCCGGAGGTATTTCACGGCATGGATTTGCGCCTGTCCGTCGAATCGGACCGCGCCCTTGACCGGGAAGGGAAGTGGCACGTCGGTGGTGAAGGCGGCGGGCAGGCCGAGGCGGGCGGCAAGGTTGGCTTCGGCGCGCACGAGGCTGAGCGCGTCGTCGGATTCGGCGTAGGTGTAGTTGGCTACGCGGCGGAAGTCACAGTCGATGGCTTCCTCGGCCACGAGTTGCGCGACGTGTTCGACTGCGGCCTGGTTGGCCTCCCCGTAGATACGCGCGGTGTCGTTGCTGTGTCGGCGGGCAAGTTCCGTGTAGGCAAGGCGGTGAAGGGAGGTGACCTTGCCGGTGGTGTGGCCGGTGACGCCGGTTCCGATGCGGGCGGTCTCGATGACCGCGACGGTCCGGCCGGTGCGTTTGAGTGCCAACGCGGCGGTCAGCCCGGCGATGCCGGCCCCGATAACCGCGAAGTCCACCTCCAGATCCCCCCGCAGGACCGGATAATCGGTGGTTCCGGCGGTAGCGACCCAGAGGGAGCGGGGTTCACCTTCCGGCCGTCCACTGTTCGATGCGTCATTCACTGCGTCACCTCAGGATCACCCGGTACTGCTCGGCTGTGTTAAGGCTGCGTCAGCAGCAGCCGACGCCGAGGGACTGACGGCGACCGTCCCGAGGATTTTCTACTCCAGGGGACGGCCGCCGTCGTCGGTTTCCCACGAACCGTGGCGCTATGAGGTGCTTCCTTTCGTCTTCTCCATGGCATCCCTGCCCAGCCAGAGGCCCAGGCCGATCATGCCGAGGCCCAGAACCAGGTGCAGCCAGTTGTCAGCAGTGTTGAAAGGGACGAAGTTGGCAGCCGCGTTCATGTCGATGACCAGGCCGTAGATCCACAGGACCAGGTACACGATGCCGCCGCCGAGCAGGAACCAGCGGGCCATCGGGCTTGTCCGGGCCATAACGATCCCAGCCACACCGAACAGCAAATGCACGATGTTGTGCAGCACTGACACTTGGAAGACGCCAAGAAGCATGGCCCCGGACTCATGTCCCGCGAAGGTCATGGCGCCGTAATTGGTGGTGATTCCCGGGATGAACCCGAGGACTCCAACCAGCAGGAAAACTGCACCGATACCGATGGCGGTGTTGTGAAGTGTCAACCCCATCATGTGGTGTTGGGCAGGGTGTGACGCGGTAGTCATTTTGTCTCCCTTTCACGCTGGTTGCCGGCTCTTCAGATGGAGAGGCGGCCTTGCGGCAAGGAGTCGCAAAAATCCTGCCGACGCCCACATCGTACTCCGGAAAACCGCGTGTGGGCAGGGTTCGCGTTAACAGTGCTTTGGGGGCCTCACCCAGGCGTGGACCGCCGCAGCCATCTTTCCCAGACGGCGCCGTCGCTGACATGCTGGTAGCGTGACTTCGATCTTGACCGAACCACCCCGTACCGCGCTCACATGGAAACTGGTGCCAGCGGTCCTGCTCTCGGTGTCCGGAGTGCTGCTATTCGGCGTCGAGAATGACCTCATGGGCTACGGCGTGCTTGCGTTGAGCCTCGTCACGGCTGCAGTCATCGACCGCGAATTCCTACGGCACCTCGCGCTGATTGCGGCGGGAATGGTGATCATCAGCCTGGTTCCGCTGAACGCTGATTTGAGCATCCCGCACATTGCTTTGATGGGTGGAGCCCTTGCGTTGGCCGTGCTGGTGCCGTGGCTGGTGTCCCGTTTCGCCTACCGCGAGAGGATCATCAAGTTTCCGGTGAACACGGGCCGCAAATGGCCGTTGAGCGCAAAGCTGTACCTGATCGTTGTTGTGGCCCTCGGCTACCTCATCCTTCCGGTCTACCTGATCCGCACCGGGGTGTATCAGAACTGGCCGGACGCCTCCGACCCCACCATTTTCTGGCGCCTCTTTCTCGGCGTCAACGCGGTTGGAATTTGGGACGAACTGTTCTTCATCTGCACCACGTTCACGCTGCTGCGGCGGCACTTCCCGGACTGGCTCGCCAACATCCTGCAGGCCGTGGTCTTCTCGTCCTTTCTGTGGGAGATCGGCTACATGGCCTGGGGACCGCTCCTTACGTTCCCGTTCGCGCTGCTGCAGGGATACACCTTCAAGCTGACCAAGTCGTTCACTTATGTTGTGACGGTGCACTTAGTCTTCGACTTTGTGCTGTTCCTCGCACTCGTGCACGCGCACAACCGCGACTGGCTGCCGATCTTCTTGTATTGAGGCCTGCTTGCGTGGAGCGGTCGTACCTTGGCCTATCCGGATGGACGTACTGGCTGGCGCAGCACAGTCCTTAGCTTCCCCGGAGGCACTCGCTTGGGGTCGTCCAGGTAGATCTCGTGGTGGTTCCCGTTTGGAACCAGGTTATGGGCGGGCAGGAACTTACTGTGCAGCCTGGCAAGGGTCGGCACTTCCCCACTGTTCGGCCCCACGTGCATGATCTGGGCGCACAGGCCTTCGTAAAGGCTTTCGATCCGCAGGCTGGCCGGCGGTTCACCCATGCTTGCTTTCGCCTTATCGACGGCATCCTCAAACATCGCCGCCGTCAGCCAGCCCGGTTCAAAGACGATCATCATCCGCCAGTTCAGTTTGTCTCGGTTTCCGCGGATGAGGTCCTGGATATCGTCCGCCCACCAGAGGCCTTCGAGCGGTGGTTCCACGAAGTGCTTGCCCATTTGCTTTCTGGCGAAAGGCTTCATGGGGTCGATGACTGCATACAACCACTTGATGGTGTTGCACTCGGCTACTTGATCCTGAAGCCTGCTCCAACAGGCTCAACGTCAGGGCATCCCGGCCAGGTGCGCGCACGCGTCCCACAAGCGCTTCCGGGCTTCGGGGTCCGATCCCATTCCGGGCGTCGGGAGCTCCTTGCGCTTGGCCCATAGCTTTCCGGAGACTCCCGCTGTTTCGCGTGACGTGGCGAGCCAGAGCGGTGTATCCGCGGCCTTTTCTGCGGGTGCTCCGAACGTGTTCGTGATCCAGCGGAATGGGCCCCGACGTCCTGCAGCAGCGTCGTGTTCTTGACCAGTCCAGGATGGACGGCATTGGCGACCACGCCTGAGCCGCGCAGACGCTCAGCGAACTCCTGCGTGAGCAGAACCCGGGCCAGCATTGTGGGCGGCGTCGAGCGAAGGTAGCTGTACTTGCCGCTTGCCGTCTGGAGGTCGTCGAAGTTCAGCCTGGAATTGCCATACCGGGACGCGATGTTGACGATGCGGGGATTGCTGGGTGGTGCGGCTGCGCGGTGCGTGAGCGCGTCCAGCAGCAGGTTCGTCAGGAGGAAGTACGCCATCACATTAGTGGCGAAGGTCAGTTCTATTCCATCGCGGGTTACCTGACGCTCCTTGCGGAACACGCCCGCTGCGTTGACCAGCACGTCGAGCCGGTCGTGGCGGGACAGGAAGTCCGCCGCCGCCGCCTGGATCGAGGACTGGTCTGAGAGGTCACAGACCAGTGGTTCAAGTTTGGCGCCCGGAACGTGCCGGCGGATGCCCGCCATCGCCTCGCTCGCCCGGGTTGTTGATCGCCCCGCCACGACCACCAAGGCACCCTCACGTGCAAGGCCCGATGCCACAGCGCCTCCCAAGCCGCCAGCTGGAAGTAGGAATTGTCACGGTCACGGACCTGAGGTCCGAGGACCGCTGGCCCAGCTTCGTCGAAGCCGCCCGGCGCGAGAAGGTGCTGTCGCTCCTGGCGTTGCGGATGCACCTGGAGGGCGAGGCCAGCGCAGGAATGATCTTCTACAGCTCCAGGCCGCACGGATTCGGCCGGGACGCCATGGAAGCAGCCCATTCCTTGGCTGCGGAGGCGTCGAAGGGACTGCGCCTCGTCCTCCGGATCGTGTCACTGCAGGAAACGGAGGAGAACCTTGGGGCGGCCATGGCTTCGCGGACGCCGACAGATCTCGCGCTGGGTGTCATCATCGGCCAGGAACGGTGCAGCTACGATGATGCGCTTGAGTGGCTCTTCCGTGCATCACGGACCCGCAACGTCAGTATCCGCGATTTGGCGGCCGAGATTGTTGCCGCGGCCGACGAGCCCCACCCCGTACGGATCCATTTCGACCACTGACCTACCTGAATGGCGGCAGTTCCTGTTAATCGGCAGAGGCCGGGGGCTCTTTGCGCTCCGGATCAAGTTTCTCAGAGCGGGGCGCTTTCACGCAGGCAGCGGTCCTCTGGGTCGATGGCGCCCATGATGCGCTTGCCGATGCTCGCCAGCTGGCGCGACTGCGCCTTCGTGAGGGGATCGAACACGAGCGCTCGGACTGCTTCCACGTGCCCCGGAGCGGTTTGGGTAATCTTCGCCCAGCCCTCGTCGGTGAGTGTGGCCAGGGTGATGCGTCCGTCGGAAGGATCCGTGGAGCGGTGAACCCAGCCCCGCTTTTCAAGCCGGCTGACAACCTGGGACAGGCGGGGGAGTCCGGACTCGGTGAAGCCCGCCAGGTCACTCATCCGGCGGGTTCGTTCCGGAGCTTCAGACAGGCCGGCAAGGACCATGTACTCAAAGTGGCTTATCCCGGCGTCCTGCTGCAGCTGGGAGTCCAGGGCGGCGGGGAGCTTCATCATGATGCCCACGAGGGTCAGCCACACCTCACGTTCATCGCTGCTCAGCCAGCGGGGTTCGACGGAATTTTCCATAGGGCAAGCCTAAGGCATTTACTTCATGAGTGAAGTTTTATGTCCGGCAAATCACTTGCGTCGTGAACTAATGACCAGTACTGTTTACTTCAACATTCAAGTACTTTCAGACTTCCTGAGGAGCCCAGATGACCGTCATGTCCGAGACCGTCGCGCGGCCATTCGAACAACCGGCCGCCGTCCGCAGCCAGGTCACCGTCCCGCTGCGCTTCCCTGATGGCTTCGCGGCCACAGCCGAGATCATGACGTTCCATGGGCTGGCCGACGGTAAGGAGCACCTGCTGCTCGCGCTCGGCGAATGGGAGCAGACGCTCCTGGACCAGGGCCCGGAAGGTACGGCCCCGCTGGTCCGACTGCACAGCGAGTGCCTCACCGGCGACGTGTTCGGCAGCGAGCGCTGCGACTGCGGACCCCAGCTGCGCGAGGCAGTCGAGGAGATTGCCGCCGTCGGGGGCTTCCTGCTGTACCTCCGGCAGGAAGGGCGTGGCATCGGACTGTACTCCAAGCTCGACGCCTATGCCCTGCAGGACACCGGCCTGGATACCTACGAAGCCAACGTTGCCCTGGGTCGCGGCGAGGACGAGCGGGACTACAGCGCCGCCGCCCAGATGCTCGGAGCGCTTGGCGCCGGCCGGATCCGCCTCCTCACCAACAACCCGGACAAAGTAGGGCAGCTGACGGCCCTCGGCGTTGACGTCTCGGAGCAGGTCCCCACCGGGGTGCACCTCTCGGAGGCGAACCGCCGCTACCTGGCCGCGAAGCGCAGCCATACAGCGCACACCATTGAGCTTCCCGAAGAGGTGCTCCCGGCCGTGATGCCGACCGCGGCGGCTGTGGCAGTTCCGACGCACGACGAGCTGCTAGCCCGGGTGGATGCCCTCGTTCCCCGGCTGCGGGAACGCGCATCTGAAACCGAGGAGATCCGCCGTATTCCGGAAGCCACCATGGCTGAACTGAAGGCGGCGGGCGTTTTTCAGATGCTCGCGCCTAAGGCCGTGGGCGGCTTCGGCCTGGGGCTGGAAACCTACGTGGAGGTGGTCCGCCACCTCGCCCAGGGATGTGTCTCCACGGCGTGGAGCGTCGGGCACCTGGTGGAACATGTCTGGATGCTGGCCCGCTGGCCGCAGGAAGCCCAGGATGAAGTCTTCGCCAACGGGCCGGCGCCCTTGGCTGCCGCCACCGGCGCCCCTCCAGGTAAAGCAGAGAAGGTTCCCGGCGGGTTCATTATCTCGGGCCGCTGGAGCTTCGCCTCCGGTGTCATGCATTCTGAGTGGGCGCTCCTGGCTGTGCAGCACGGCGAGATCCGCCTACAGTGCCTGGTCCCGGTGTCCGATCTTGACCTCCTGGACGTCTGGCACACGGCCGGCCTGCGGGGGACAGGAAGCAACGATCTCCGGACGGAGAATCTCTTTGTCCCAGCGCACCGCGCTCTGGAGTGGAACCTCCTGGCCGCCGCCGACAACCCCGGCAGCCGCATCCATCCGGATCCGAACATCCACATCCCCATGTCCACGTTCCTGAACATGGTTGCCCCGGCAGCTGCTTTGGGGGGCGCTGAGCACGCCATCGAGGTGTTCCGGGACCTGATGATGGTGCGCAAGGTCAAGCAGACAACGCAGGCGCGGCAGGCGGATTCGCCGCTCGCGCAGGCCCGGTTCTCCCAGGCCTTCGGGCAGGTGGCGACTGCGCGGCTGCACTGGCAGGAAGCTGTCCGGGTGGTGGCCGCTTCCTACGGCCGGCGGCCGGTCGCTTTCACGGATGAGGAGCGGGCACAGTACCGGCTTTCCCTCGGTCTCAGTGGCGCGGCATCCGCCGAGGCTGTCCGCCTCATCCTGACGGGCTCCGGAGGGAGTGTTCACCGGCTGACGCACCCACTCCAGCGGATCCAACGCGATGTCAATGTACTGCTCAACCACGCCTCCCTGACCATGGATCCGATCCTGGAACAGGCAGGCCGCGGACTCCTGGACCTCGGGTTTTCCATCCCGGCGGAGCAGTTCTGACCGGGCGCATGGGACCCTTGCAGGACCGCCGGCTTCGGAGAAGGATATGACCCTCACTCGAGGAGGCCAACCATGGTCCAGCTTGGAAAGTTTGAACGGTACCTGATCGAGGAATTCTTCGACGACTACCGCGCCGGCGCAATGACGCACCGCACCTTCACCCGCCGGGTCGCATTCATCATGGGAAGCATGGCGGCGGCATCGGGCGCGATGCTGCTCGTCGGATGCACACCCGAGGAAGTCCCACGCAGCACGGACCCCATGCCCACACCCACGCCGTCATCGTCGACGGCGGGCACCGGCACCGCTTCTGCCGGTGCTGTTCCGGGGGCCAAAAGTCCGCTCTCCGTCCCGGAGGGCGCCGCGGGGCTGACGACGGCGACCGTGCGGTTCCCGGCCGAAAGAACCGAGATCAGTGGGTACCTCGCCCGGCCCGAATCCGGAGCAGCCGGCCCTGCGGTGCTGGTCTGCCACGAGAACCGCGGCCTGACCCCTCACATCCAGGACGTTGCCCGCCGCTTTGCCAAAGCCGGGTACGCGGCGCTGGCCCTTGACCTGCTCAGCAGGGAAGGCGGCACCGCCAGCCTTGACTCCGACGCCGTGTCGGGTGCACTGACCAGCGCCGGCGCCCCACGCCATGTTGCTGACTTCGCGGCGGCCTTTGACTACCTTCAGGGCCAGGACTTCGTGGACTCCGGACGCATCGCCATGAACGGGTACTGTTTCGGCGGCGGCATTACCTGGCAGGCGGCAACCGAGCTGGCCGGGCTGAAGGCCACCGCGGCGTTCTATGGTCCGGCGCCGGACCTGAACAAGGTGCCGGCCATCAAGGCCGCGGTGTTCGGGGTTTATGCCGAACGCGACGCGCGGATCACCGGCGCGATGCCGGGCCTCCGCGATGCCCTGGACGCCACCACGGTGACGCACCAGCTCACCGTTTACCCCGGCGTGGACCATGCCTTCCACAACGACACCGGCGAGCGCTACAACGAAACCCAGGCCACGGCTGCCTGGAACGACACCCTCGCCTGGTTCGGACAGCACGTCTGAGGGGTGACGCCAGCACGGTTGATCTGCGTAGCGCTATCTGACGTTTTGAGCCTCCAGAACGACAGATAGCGCTACTCAGTTGGGAGGGCGGGGCACTCACCCGCGGCCGCGGGTAGTCTTGAAGGATGAGCACCGCAATCCCACTAACGCTCACCTTCGACGGGCGTTTCGCCCGCGAACTCGAGGAGCTGGCGGTTCCCTGGCAGGCGGAAGAAGCGCCAGACCCGCAGCTGCTGGTCCTGAACGAGCCGTTGGCCGGCGAACTGGGCCTGGACCCGTCCTCGCTGCGGACGCCCAAGGGGACCCGGTTGCTCATCGGCAACCAGATTCCTGACGGTGCCACACCGGTGGCCCAGGCCTATGCCGGCCACCAGTTCGGCGGCTACTCACCCCTGCTCGGCGACGGGCGGGCCCTCCTGCTGGGTGAGGTCACGGACATCCACGGGCAGCTTCGGGACATCCACCTCAAGGGCTCCGGCCGGACACCGTTCGCCCGCGCAGGTGACGGTCTCGCCGTCGTCGGTCCCATGCTGCGCGAGTACATCGTCAGCGAAGCCATGCACGCCATGGGCATCCCCACCACGAGGTCCCTCGCCGTGGTGGCCACGGGCCGGCCCGTCCGCCGCGAAACCATGCTGCCCGGCGCCGTGCTCACCCGGGTGGCCAGCAGCCACTTGCGCGTTGGCAGCTTCCAGTTCGCCCGCGTCAACGGCGAGACGGACCTTCTCCGCCGCCTGGCCGATCATGCCATCAGCCGCCATTACCCCGACGCGGCGCTCGCCGACAAGCCCTATCTCGCGTTCTTCGAGGCGGTCATAGCCGCGCAGGCGTCCCTGGTGGCGCACTGGATGCTGGTGGGCTTCGTCCATGGCGTGATGAACACCGACAACATGGCCATCTCCGGCGAGACCATCGACTACGGTCCCTGCGCGTTTATGGACGCCTTCAACCCCGGCGCGGTCTATAGCTCCATCGACGCGGACGGACGCTACGCCTACGCCAACCAGCCGGTCATTGCCGAGTGGAACCTCACCCGGCTCGCCGAAGCACTCCTGCCCCTGTTCCATGAAGACCAGGACCAGGCCGTGGCGCTCGCCGTTGAATCCCTCGGCGCCTTCCGCACGCTGTACAGCGCTGCCTGGTCAGCCGGCATGAAGTCCAAGCTTGGGCTGCGCCCGGACACGCACGACGACGTCGCGTCGCCCCTGGTGGACGGCGTGTTGGCGCTGCTCCAGGAAGGCCAGGTGGATTACACCTCCTTCTTCCGGAGCCTCGGCTCGGCGGCCCGCGGGACCCCGGAAACTGCGCGGTCCATGTTTGCGGACCCGGGCGTCTTCGACGCCTGGGCCGCACGGTGGCTGGCCCTGGCGCCGGACGCGGACCTGATGGACCGGGTCAACCCCGTCTACATCCCCAGGAACCACCTGGTTGAAGAGGCTCTGGACTCTGCTATCGCAGGCGACCTGGACCCATTCAACCGGTTGGTGGACGTCCTGGCCGATCCGTACACGCAGCGCCCCGGGCTGGAACGCTACGCCGGCCCCGCCCCTGAAGACTTCGGGAGCTACCGGACCTTCTGCGGGACCTGAGCGAACACCAGGGATGGACGACGGCGGCGCGCGGCCGGGTGCCGCCCGCCGCCGTCGAGCATGGTCGGATCACGCTACGCGGACGAAGGACGCTCCGGCGAGCCAGCTGAGGGAGTGGACTTCGGTTTTGTAACCGTCCACCCCGCCGCTGACTACCTGGCCGTTGCCGGCGTAGACGCCCACATGGCCGGCCGTGATGACCAGATCCCCTGCGGCCGGGGTGCCCACCACCGTGCCGTACTGGTAGAACTGGCCGGGAGCCAGGTCACCCACGCTCTTACCCACCGAGCGCAGCGCCTTCTCCACCATGGCGGTGCAGTCCTGCTGCACGCCGAGCTGTGAAGTGGCCGAAGCCAGGATGGCCGCGCCGAGCGAGCCGGCCGGAGCCTGGGCTGCCGGTGCGGACGTTGAGGCCAGCTGTATACCGGTGTTGGTGGCGGAGGACGGCGCCGCTGCGGCCTTCGCCGCCGGAGCCGGTGCGGCGCCCGGTGCCGTGTAGCCGGCGCCGGGGATCCGGATCTGGTCGCCGGGGTAGATGATGGTGGTCAGCGAGAGTCCATTGGCGGCAAGGACGTCGTTGAGCGGGACGCCGTTGGTGGCGGAAATCTGGCCCAGCGTGTCACCCGAAACGACGGTGTGAACGTTGGCCGCGGCGGGGACCGCTGCGGCGGGGGCCGGAGCAACAGCGGCCGGAGCCGCTGCCGCCGCACCGGTTTGGACCTGGGCGTTGGCAGTCCCGGCATCATCCGGGCCGTGGACGCCGGCCTGAGCCGGGACGCCGATGCCGAACAGCAGGCCGGATGCAGCAACAGCCACCAGGGCCGGACGGCCAAACGTCAGGGCGTGTGCTTTGGCCGTTGACGACAGGCCGACAGGGACGGTAGAGCTGGCAGAAACCACACGATGGCGTGCGGAAGCGGAATTCTTGGACACGGTTGATCGCCTCTCCCATGCCTGCGGGGTGAGCTGTCGGGTTCGGGTCGGAGATACCCGGCCGGTAGCGGCGCCGCACTGAACGGAGCGATACCGACTTAACCCCAAGGCTTCGCAAGAAGCCGTGGAAACGTGGTTCCCCCGTCCCTGCCAGCTGGAAAGCGACTGGATCCCGGTCAGCGGCAGGGCTCGGCATACTGGCGGGAATGGTCCGGCTTGAGCCGGGCCACCGTTTGACCATAACTTCTGCTCGGCGGCAATGTCACATTCCGGTAACGGAATGTAGGAGTGAAATTCACTCGTATGTCAGCGCGAATTCTCTACTCCCTGGTAACGATGTTGCAGGTCAACCCCCGTAATCCGTATATGCCCGGTAAGCTCACCAACTATGTCCCGGATTGTTCAAAAAATGCGGCTGCCCGCCCTCGCCGGCATGCTGGCGGTCGCCCTGGTAGGGTCGGCTGCGCTGCTGCCCTCACATGCCGCCGACGACGCCCCGCCCGGCGGCTATCCCTCGTGGCAGGACGTGCAGAACGCCAAGCAAAGCGAGGCCGGCAAAGCGGCAGAGGTCACCAGGATCAACGGGCTGCTGGGCGGGCTTCAGGCCGAAGCGGAGGCGCTGGGCAATGCGGCCGTGACATCCGCCGCGGAGTACGCCCAGGCCGAAGCGGCGCTTCAGGCCGCCACTTCCACTGTGGATGCCCTGACCGCCCAGACGGCACGCGCCGCGGCCGAACTGGGACAGTACAAGAAGGAAATCGGTGCCCTGGCGGCGCAGTCGTATAAGACCGGTGGCACAAACATGGGTTTCTTCGTTGCTCTCGACGCCGTGCAGAACAACAGCATCCAAGGCCTGAATATCGTCCAGATCGTCAGCGACAAGACTGCAGCCCTGGTGAACAAATCCGCAGCCGCCGAACGCATTTCCCGCGCCCTGGCCGATCAGGAGCAGGCAGCCAGGGCAGAGCGCGAGCGTCTGTCCAGCGAAGCCAGAACCAAGCTCGCCGCCGCCCAGTCCGCCCAGCAGGCCATGTCCAGGCAGATCGCGGAGCAGCAGGAGCACGGCCAGGAACTGACCGCGCAGTTGGCATCCCTCAAGGGCACCACCGCTGCGGTGGAGGGTGAGTTCCGGCAGGGCCAGGTGGCCTTGGCCGCGTACGAAACGGCGCAGGCCGCCAAACGGGCCGCGGCGCAGGAACAGGCACGCCAACAGGCGGAGGCGGCAGCCAGGGCGGCGGCCCTCGCCGCTGCGCAGAAACCGGCTCCGGCCCCACCTGTTGTACCGGGAGTGCCAGCCCCCGCTCCTGTCCCGAGCCCGACGCCGGCTCCGCCGCCCGTCGTCGTCGTGCCTTCCGTGCCGGGCGGCGCTGTGAACGACCCCGCCGGCGCAAATACCTACGCGGCCGGGCAGTTGGGCGCCTACGGCTGGGGCCAGGACCAGTTTCCGTGCCTGGCGTCGCTGTGGACCAAGGAGTCGAACTGGCTGACCACCGCCACCAACCCGTACTCGGGCGCATACGGCATCGCCCAGTCGCTGCCGGCCAGCAAGTATGCCAGCGCCGGCAGCGACTGGCTCACGAGCTACCGGACCCAGGTCAGTTGGGGCCTGTCCTATATCGCTGACCGCTACGGGTCACCGTGCAGCGCGTGGAACCATTCCGTGGCCAACAACTGGTACTGACCTGCCGGGGGAGGGCAGCCGGGTCACGTTCCCGGGGGCTTGGCGAATTCCGCGGCGCTGAAGAATTCAATGCCGACGAAGGCTTCGTCGCCGTCCACCCAGGCGTCATGCCCGGGTGGAATGGTGTACGAATCGCCGGCGCTGATGCTGATCCGGTTGCCACCGGTGGTCTCGACGTTGAGGGCACCGGAAACGCAGTATCCGACGTGGTTGTTCTGGCAGGACTCGGTCTGGACCACCGGCTTGATGCAGTCCGACCAGCGCCAGCCGGGACTGAACGTCAACCGGCCGACCGTGTAGTCGCCCAGGTTGACGACATCCACTTCGGTTTTCTCCGGCCGGCGCTTCTCATCCGGTGTGTTGTGGGACTTGACTGCCAGTTCTGTGACGATGTTTGTAGGCATGACACGCAGACTTTCTCTGTTGGTTTTGTGTCCGGCAGCTTTCTGTCCCTGGCTGCCAGACCACATCTGAGGCGCTTACGCTTGCCAGCATCCTCCCGCCGGCGGCGCTTGTCGAGACCCAAACCACTAGGCTTTTCCCATGCCCGATTTTGAACGGTTCCGGGTCCTGCTGGAAGAAGAGCGCGCCCGGAAACTCGAGCTGCTCCCCGCGCTCCGTGCGGACATCTCCTCGGCGAACGCCGCACGCCAGGATTCCAACGTGGATGACGAACACGACCCCGAGGGTTCCACCATTGCGTTCGAGCTGTCGCAGGCCTCGGCGCTCCTGAAGCAGAGCAGTGCGGGACTTGACCAGGTGGATGCGGCCCTGGCGCGGATTGCGGCGGGCACGTACGGAACGTGCGCCGTGTGCGGGGACCCCATCGCGGAGGGACGGCTCGAAGCCCGCCCGTCGACGCCGTTCTGCATCCTCCACGCGGCCACCGGGAGGGTGCTGTGAACGGGCGTGTGCAGGAGGCTGCCGGCTTCATCGATGCCACCCTGCAGAATGAGGGCGCCTGGTACCGGGCGGAAGGCGTGGAGTCCCGGGTGGGCGGGGCACTTGGGTCCTACGGATCGTCGGTGGGAGCCGTACGCGGCACCGTCCGCGACGCCGGCACGAAATTCAAGGATCTTGGCCACGACGAGGTGACCGCTTTGGCATCCCTCCTCTGGGGCCGGCCCGGTCCCGGCAGGCGGCCGGTCTATGAAAGGCGGCTCGCGGCCGTGGTGCTGCTGCAGTCCCGGGTTGCCCTCCTCCGCCACTCTGACCTGACCCGGCTGGAGGGCTTCATCAGAACCGCGCAGACCGGTGAGCTGGTGGACCCACTGATTGCCGACGTTGTGGTTCCGTTGCTGCAGGGACTGGGCGAAAGCGGCCGCCAGCGCGCCGACGTCGTCATCACCCGCTGGCACCAGGACCCCGACGATTCGCTTCGCCACGCTGCCCGGCTCATCGCGTCTCAGGGACCCGACCTGCAGCGCATTTCCGGGAACCGCGACGCGGAACGCGACTGACCCCTGTTCCCCGGTCCCCGTCAGTCGTACTCTGGGGCTTGGAGGTGATTGCCATGGAGGCAGCGCAGGGCGACAGGATTATCGTCCGGGGGAGGACCGTCGGATCTTCGGACCGGCACGGCGTGATCGTGGAAGTCCGTGGTCAGGAAGGTCATCCGCCCTACCTGGTCAGGTTCGACGACGGACACGAAACCGTTATGTACCCGGGCGGTGATTTCGCCGTCGAACGCGGTCACGCGGGACAGGCCGGCTGACGCGCCGCGGGCGGCCGCGCGTCCGGGCCACCGGGCACCTGTCAGACTGGTGGAATGGATCACTCCTTGGCTGCCACGTCCCCTGACGCGAACCTCACGATTCCACCGGCCCGGACCGGTCCGCGGGACCCCGGTGACGCCTGGGTGGAGGGCGGCGGCGGCAAGTTCTGGGGCAGGTTCGGTGCCGCGGGCGTGCTGGCTTATGACCCCGGCAAGGGCGTTCTCCTGCAGCACCGCGCGCTGTGGAGCCATAACGGTGGTACCTGGGGACTGCCCGGCGGAGCATTGCACCAGGGCGAGGACGCAGTCACCGGGGCCCTCCGCGAGGCGCACGAGGAAGCCGCGGTACCGGCCGCGGATGTGAGCGTCCTCTTCACGTCTGTGCTGGACTTGGGCTACTGGTCCTACACCACCGTTGTAGTGCTGGTGACCGCGCCTTTTGAGCCCGTAATCAGCGATCCGGAAAGCCTCGAACTCCAGTGGGTTCGGTTGGACGAGGTGGACGCGAAGGAGCTCCATCCCGGTTTCGCAAAATCGTGGCCGGACCTGCGGACGCGCATGCTGGAAGGGCGAGATTAGGGTTGCCTAAGTGCGGTGCGCCATAATGGTGTTCCGACCCCCTGCTGCGCATGAGGAAGAACATGACCGCCCCGCTCTCCGTGTTGCTCACACAGTCCACCAGTGCGGCCCACGAAGAAGCTGAGTCGTCCCCGTTTATGGGCGACCTGCTCAAGGGCAGGATGGACGCGGCCGCCGTCGCTGCCCTCACTGCCCAGCTGGACAAGGACGGGACCGAGGAGGTGCTCGCGCACGCCGCCCACGCCTTCCGGCTCAACGGCGGCATCTTCGCGGACCTGCAGCTCGCCGTCGGGGCCCGACCGCAGCCTGCGGCCTGACCCCATGGACCAGTTCCGGGATCTGCCCTTCGGCGTGGCGGCAGCCAGCCTGTTCGCGATTGTTATGCTGCGCGTGAATGCGACGTACTGGATCGGCCGGGGAGCCGCAGCAGGCATGGAACACACGCGGTTCGCGTCGTCCTGGAACGGCCGGCGTGCCGTCCACGCGAAGGAGCTGGTCCGCCGGTGGGGACCACTCGCCGTGACGCTTTCGTTCCTGACCATCGGCCTGCAGACCGCCGTCAACCTCGCCGCCGGCGCTGCGAAGATGCCGTTGCGGCGCTACCTTCCCGCCGCCGTCGCCGGTTCCATCCTCTGGGCACTGCTCTACGCCACCATCGGGCTCGCCGCCGTGGAGGCGTGGCTGGCGCTGGCTGCCGGCTCCCCGTGGGGGATTGTTGTGCTGGCCGCCGCAGCGGCCGGACTTATCGCCTGGCTGCTGGTACGGCGGCGGCGCCGGTCGCGGGGGAGCGCTGCCGACCGGGCCGAGGCAGGCACAGCGGATAGGGTGGGCTGAGCCACACAAGAACAAAGCGAAAGGGTCAATGTTGACTGCTGCACTCCCGGAACTGGCCGACGGCGATTTCTACTACCAGGCGCAGGGCGACGGCCAATTCCGCTCCACCATCCACGCCCAAGGGGCCTGGAACGAGCACGAACAGCACATGGCGCCAGCGTCCGGACTGATGGCGGACAGCCTGGAGCGCCACGAGCCGCGCGCCGACATGCGCATGGCCCGGCTGAGCTACGAGATCCTGGGCCTGATCCCGGGCGGCGGGTTCCACATCGAAACCACCACCCTCCGCCCCGGCCGGACCATCGAGCTCCTGCAGGCAGAACTGGTAGCCAACGGGCGGGTGGCCATCCGCGCCACCGCGTGGCGGATGATCACCAGCGACACGTCCGCGGTTGCCGCCGTCGAGGACACTGCCATCCCGGCACCGGATGAATGCAAACCGTTCGACGGCGCCGCCATCTGGCCAGGCGGCTATATCCGGTCCCTGGAGATGCGCGTGGCCGAGGGCCACCGGCCCGGCGCCGGCATCGTCTGGCTCCGCACGCAGCACCCCCTGACGGATAAAGCCGACAGCGGCGACCTGGCCCGCCTGATGGGCCTCGTTGACACAGCCAACGGGATCGCGGCCAGGGTCCCGCCGGGCAAGGACAGCTATGCGTTCCCCAACCTGGACCTGCAGATCCACATGTACCGCAGGCCCGACGGCGAATGGCTTGGCTTGGACAACGCCGTCTCCTTCGGAACCGACGGGATTGGCCTCACGTCCACCGTCCTGCACGATCTTCAGGGCCCGTTCGGCCGTGCCGAACAGATCCTGACGCTTCGCCGGACCTGACGGCCTTGCCCGTGACTACCGGACCGCTGTGACTACCTGTCCCTGTGACTAGTCGGCGCCGGTAATGCTTTTGTAGCTGTGCACCGCATTGCGCAGGGTGGGGAAGAAATGGTCCGCAGTGAACCGTGCGCTCGCCCCGAACCGGATCAGGCGGTCCTTGATCGGTCCCTTCATTTCTGCGAAGACCAAGCTGATACCGTCCTGCGCCAGTTCATCGTCGAGCAGAACGAGCTCATCCAGCGCTGTCGTATCAAGGCCTGTGATCGGCTCGGCTGCCACAATGACCCACTTCACCGGCCAGGGCGCAGCGTCCACCAGGCCGTGGATGTGCTCGGCGAACACTTCCCCGTTGGCAAAGAACAACGGTGCATCGAAACGGGCAATCACCAGGCCCTCCACCCGCCGGCCTTCGGGATGCCGGTCCAGGTCATGGAAGCCCGGAACGTCCGCCACGCTGGCCAGCTCAGTGCGGTAGGGATCCCAGGCGCGCTGGACAAAGGCCAGAAGGGACAGTCCAATGGCCACGGCAATTCCCGGCAGGACCCCTACAAAGGCGACGCCGAGGAATGTAACCACCAGGAGGAGGGCCTCCAGCCGGCTCATCCTGACGAGGCGCACGAGCGTTCGCACGTCAACCAGCGAAGACGCCGCCACGATCACCACGGCGGCGAGCGTGGCGGTGGGAAGGAAAGCCGTCACCCCCGGTGTGGCGACCATAAAAAGGACTACGAGCAAGGCTGCCACCACACCGCTGAGCTGCGTCTTCGCCCCGGCGTCGAGCACAATCGGGGTGCGGGAGGAACTTCCGCTCACCGGAAAGCCGCCCAGCACCCCGGTTGCCACGTTGGCGATGCCCAAGGCCCCCATTTCCTCATTGCCGTTGACCCTCGCTCCGCGTCGCGCTGCGAGGCTCTTGGACAAAGTGGAGGTGTCCGCAAAAGCAATCAGCGCGATGCCTGCTGCAGGGCCCACGAGCGACAGGACCTCGTCCACGCCAATTCCGCCCAGCGCAGGGGCCGGGAGTCCCTGCGGCAGGGCGCCCACCATGGGCAGCTGTCCGGCCAGGCCCAGTACGGCCACTGCGGCGATGGAGCCGGCCACCGCGAACAGGACGCTGGGCACCTTCCACGGAAGAAAACGGCCGGCGACAATGACGGCCACACTGCCGGCACCCACAGCCAGGGCGATGGGATTGATACCGCCGCTGAGGACGGCGTCCGCCAGGGACGTGAGGCGCTCAAAGAGGCCATCGGCCGAGACATCGATCCCCAGCAGCCGCGGAAGCTGGCTGACGGTGACGGCCAGTGCGATGCCGTTCAGGTACCCGACGCGGATCGGCCGGGACAGCAATCCGGTCACAAACCCCAGCTTGAAGATCCGGCCGGCTATCAGGAAGACGCCGATCAGGATGGCCAGCACTCCGGCCATGGTCACCGCCTTCTCCGGATCCTGCCCGGCCAGCGGAAGGATGGCGGCCGCGATCATGGGGGCCAGCGCCGAGTCCGGCCCCACAATGACAACCCGGGATGGCCCGAACACGGCATAGAAGATCATGGGCACCACGGAGGCGTACAGCCCGTTCACCGCAGGAAGCCCGCTGGCCTCGGCGTACGCCATCCCTGCCGGCACCAGGGCTGCGCTCAAGGCCGCCCCGGCCACCAGGTCCGACTTCAGCCAGGACCGTTTGTAGCCACGCGCAACACCAACGCCCGGTAGCGCCTTGTTGATCCAGTCGTGCCGCACTCGGGCCTCCAAATTGGTGAAATCAGGACGCGGGGGGCTCCTGGAACGGCGTCGAATCCTGGCCATATTCGGCGGTCACCAGAATCGGCAGGTGGTCGGAGGCGCCGCGGGGCAGGGTTTCCACATTCTCGATGTTCAGTCCCAGGGACGTGGCAAAGTCGAAGTGGCCCTTGAATACTTTGTAGCGGGTGTAGGTCCTGCGGTCGCTGAGGGAGAGTTCGTAGCCGGTGTTCTTCATGTGTTCGTTGAGGTTCTTGGTGAAGAAGGGGTAGTTGAAGTCACCCACCATCAGAGTCATAAGGCCGGTGCCCATACCCAGGAGTTCCGCGTGGGCCGCGTGGATCTGGTTGCGCCGCAGCGAGTTGGTGGCGGTCAGCGGAGCGGCGTGGAACGAGGCGATAACCAGTTCGTGATCGGTCTCGTTGTCCCGCACGCGCGTGCCGATGAGGCGCTCATGGGCGGGCGCCAGGACCATGTCGTGCAGGGACTTTTTGAGCGCGAAGGTCTTGGTGCCGTGGGCCGTGAACCGGTCAGGCCGGTAGTAAATGGCCAGCCCAAGGCGGTTGCCCTTGGTGGAGTCGGCGAGCTGCAGCGGACCCAGCGTGTCCGGCAGGTCCGAGGTGTCACACTCCTGGAGGCACAGGGCATCGACGCCGAAGTTCTGGGCAAGATCAACCAGTTCCCCACTGGCCTGGTGCTTGCGGAGGTTGTAGCTAATGACGCGTATCAGTGGATTACCTCTTCTGAGGAGTAGCGGGTGGACCCAGTTCCTGAGTTTAGCCACCCGATGGGGGACGGTGCAGCAATACACCGCTGGATGTCAGGTGGCGCGGAACACCAGCCAGCCGGCGAGGGTGGACAGTCCCGTCAGGGCGGCACCCCACAGGATGTCCACAACAATGAGCTGCACCGGCCACGTCTTGAGCGTGGCGGCATTCGTCAGGTCATACGTCGCGTAGGCAAAGGCGCCCAGGGCGGCCCCATAGCCGACGGCGGTCAGCCAGCTGCCGCCGTCGAGCGCCGGCCGCAGCGCAAAGAAGACAATCCCCGCTATGTACATGACATAGAAAGCCACGGCGTAACCTAAGTGTGGCTTGTCTGCGAGCAGGTCACCGATGTGGCTGCGGTAGAACGGGTTCATGAGCTTGAGCCAGACGGCGTCGATGACCGCGAACGCAGCCGCGACGACAAGGAATTGCAATATGACCATAAGGGAGCTTAGCAATATGCAGGACGCCGAAGCGGGACTCCGGACGCTCACCGTGGTGCGGCAGGATCATTCCCTCGGCGCCGCACGTGACCTGGAATTCGGCCTCGAACTGCTGACCCAGGCGAAGACCGGCAGGATCGGCCCCACGCTGCGGCTGTACCGGCCCGCGCCGACTGTTGCCTTCGGCCAGCGGGATACCCGCCTGCCCGGCTTCGACGCGGCCGCCCGGGCCTGCCGCGAGCACGGATTCGAACCCCTGGTGCGGAAGGCCGGCGGACGCGCCGCCGCCTACCACGAGGGCACGCTGGTGGTGGACCATGTGATGCCCCATGCGGACGCCATTGCCGGTTCCAAGGGCCGGTTCAGCTTCTTTGGTGAGCTCCTGGCGCAGTCCCTGCGGGACGTCGGTGTGCAGGCAGCGGTTGGCGAAATTCCGGGGGAGTACTGCCCCGGGGAGTTCAGCGTTCACGGCACCCACCCGGACGACCCGGCGCACCGGATCAAGCTCGTGGGCACAGCGCAGCGCGTGGTGAGCGGCGGGTGGCTGTTCAGTTCCGTGATCGTGGTGGAAAATTCCGCCCCCATCCGCAGCGTCCTGACGGACAGCTATGCAGCCCTGGGCCTGGATTGGGACCCAGCCACCGCCGGCGCGGCCAACGATCTGGTGCCTGGCCTCATGGTCCAGGATGTTGAGGACGCCGTTATTGCCGCGTACGCGGGCCACGCCTCCCTCCAGCATGCCGACTTCAGCAGCTATGCAGGATTGGATACTCGGGAGGCGTAGCCCGCGCTTGCCGGGCCGGCTGGCCCGGTTTCAGGCCGGCCGGGGCCCCTTTAGTGGCCCCGGGCGATCCATTCGTCCAGGTGCGGGGCTTCGACCCCGATGGTGGTGCTGGCGCCGTGGCCGGTCCGGACCACCGTTTCGGCCGGGAGCGGCAGCAGCCACGTCCGGATCGACTCGATGATGGTGGGGAAGTCGCTGTAGGACCTGCCCGTGGCGCCGGGGCCGCCCTGGAACAGGGTGTCGCCGCTGAAGAGCGAGCCCTCGCCGTCGGGTCCGTCAGCCAGGTGGAAGGACACCGAGCCGGGCGAGTGACCGGGGGTGTGCAGGGCCGTCAGGCTGGCCCCCGCCACTTCAATGACGTCGCCGTGATTGATGGCGACGTCGGGTTCCACATCCGGGTAGACGTTCCGCCACAGCATCCAGTCTTCCCGGTGGAGGTGGATCGGTGCCTGGACGAGGTCCCAGAAGTCAGCTACTGAACGGATGTGGTCGTCGTGGCCGTGGGTCAGCAGGATCGCCTTGAGCTTCCGGCCACCGACGGCCGCGGCTACGGCCTTGGCATCGTGCGCGGGGTCGATCACCACGCATTCCTCCTCGTTGCCCACGATCCAGACGTTGTTGTCCACATCCCAGGTACCGCCGTCGAGCGAAAACGTTCCGGACGTGACGAGACGATCGATCCGGACGCTCACAGTTCCACCACCGAACGCAGCACGGAACCGGAGTGCATCTTCTCGAACGCTTCCTCCACCTGGTCGATGGTGATCCGCTCGGTCACGAATGCATCCAGGTCCAGCTTGCCCTGCTTGTAGAGGCTGATCAGCATGGGAAAGTCCCGGGACGGCAGGCAGTCGCCGTACCAGGAGGACTTCAGCGAGCCGCCGCGGCCGAAGACGTCCAGCAGGGGCAGCTCCAGGGTCATCTCCGGCGTCGGGACGCCCACCAGCACCACGGTGCCGGCGAGGTCGCGGGCGTAGAACGCCTGCTTGTACGTTTCGGGGCGCCCGACGGCGTCAATCACCACGTCAGCGCCGAAGCCGCCGGTGAGTTCCCGGATTTTCTCGACAGGGTCCGTTGCGGAGGAGTCCACGGTGTGGGTGGCGCCGAGGCCCTTGGCACGGTCCAGCTTTTTCGCGTCGATGTCGACGGCGATGATGGTGGTTGCGCCGGCGAGCGCGGCGCCGGCGATGGCGGCCACGCCCACACCGCCGCAGCCGATGACGGCGACCGTATCACCGCGCTTGACGCCCCCGGTGTTGATGGCGGCGCCCAGTCCGGCCATGACGCCGCAGCCGAGCAGGCCGATGGCGGCAGCATCGGCGTCGGGATCGACCTTGGTGCACTGGCCGGCGGCCACGAGGGTCTTTTCGATGAACGCGCCGATGCCCAGGGCGGCGGACAGTTCGGTGCCGTCCTCAAGCGTCATCTTCTGGGTGGCGTTGAGGGTGTTGAAGCAGTACTGTGCCTGGCCGCGGTTGCACGCGCGGCAGTTGCCGCAGACGGCCCGCCAGTTGAGCACCACGCGGTCGCCCGGGGCGACGTCCGTGACGTCGGGGCCCACGGCGCTGACCACTCCGGTGGCCTCGTGGCCCAGGAGGAACGGGAAGTCATCGCTGATGCCGCCCAGTTTGTAGTGCAGGTCGGTGTGGCAGACGCCGCTGGTGATGATGTCCACCAGGGCCTCGCCCGGGCCCGGTTCCGGGACCAGGATGGTCTCCAGAGTGACCGGGGCCCCTTTGGAGCGGGCTACGACACCTTTGACTTTATGGACCACGAAAGGCTCCCTCAATGCAGATAGACAGAACGGGACCAACACGGATGTTGGTCCCGTTCTGTCTACCACACGAGCTGCCGTGGTCAGGCTGCGAGGCGGCTCTTTACCTCGGCAGCGGAGGGGTTGGTGGCGGCGGTGCCGTCCGGGAAGAGCACGGTGGGGACGGTGCGGTTGCCGCCGTTGAGCTTCTCCACGAGGTCGGCTGTGCCCTCCACCTCTTCGATGTTGATTTCCGTGTAGCCGATGCCCTGCGCGTCCAGCTGCTTCTTCAGCCGGTTGCAGTAGCCGCACCAGGTGGTGGAAAACATGGTGATGGTGCCGTTCTCGGGGGTAAAGTCCACGGAGCTCTCCTGAAATCGTTGAGGGGGTTCGTTCCTGTCAACGGTAACCCGCGGCGGGCTATTCCCTGAGCCTGCCCGGCGGATGCGGTGCCGGATGACAGTACATAACGCTGATGGCATGCTGGAGCCATGTGTGGACGCTATGTGATGGCACGGGCCGTGGGTGACTTGCTGGCCGACTTTGATGCCCAGCTGGAAGAGGAAGTGCACCTTCCGCCGTCATGGAACGTGGCGCCGACCGACCACGTGCCGATCGTCCTGGAACGGCTGATCGACGACGGCCCCGTGCGGCAGCTGCATGTGGCCCGCTGGGGCCTGGTGCCGTCCTGGGCGAAGGATCCGGGCATCGGCCCCAAGATGATCAACGCGCGGAGCGAGACTGTGCTGGAGAAGCCGGCCTTCCGCAAGGCCGTGAAGTCACGTCGCTGCGCCGTCCCGGCGGACGGGTACTACGAATGGAAGCAGGGCACCGGCAAAGCCAAACAGCCCTACTACGTCCATCCAGGCAAAGGCAGTGGGCTGGTGTTCGCGGGCCTGTATGAGTGGTGGAAGGATCCGTCCAAGGCCGAGGGTGATCCCGGACGGTGGATGCTCTCCACATCCATCCTGACGGCAGACACCCCGCCGCCCGGTGCCGAGTCCACAATTTTCGGCAAGCTCACCGCCTTGCACGACCGCGTGCCGCTGCCCATGGACCGGGCCACGATGGCGTCGTGGCTTGATCCGCAGATCGATGACGCCGCCTTCCTCGTGGACCTGGTCCGGGCCCACGTGAAGGAAGTCGCGGCCGACTGGCATGTGGATTCGGTAGGCACCGAGGTGGGCAACGTACGCAACAACTCCCCGGAACTGATCCGGCCGGTGGAAGCCTTGTTCTAAACCGGCACTCGGGGCCACATGCCCCTAAACGGTGACCTTGCCGGCGTCGTCCACTGTCCACGTGGGGTTGTAGGCAACTTCCCAGCGGAAGCCGTCCGGATCGGCGAAATAGCCGCTGTACCCGCCCCAGGGCTGGGTGACCGGCGCGGCGACGATAGTTGCCCCGGCCGATGCCGCTTCCGCCATGACCCGGTCCACCGCCTCGGTGCTGGGCAGGTTGTGGCTGAGCGTGATGCAGGGGACCGGGCCGGGGGCACCTACCCCCGCCTCGGCGTGCATCTGCGCGGCGTCCCACAGGGAAAGGATGAGGCCGTGGTTGACCTGGATGAACACCACATCGCCGGGAAACTCGCGGTGGACAGGCCAGCCGAGGCCCTCCGCGTAGAACCGGCGGGAGGCGTCAACACTGCGAACGCCTAGTGAGATGAAGTCGACTCTGGGCTGCATGCTTCGATACTCTCAGTTGATGGCAACAATTCAAGGAAACGATAGGGACGCTTTGGCCGACAAAGAACAGCTCGCTGCGGTTCGGATTGCGGTCGACGAAGTTGACGAGCAGATTGTCACCCTCATTGCGCGGCGTGAACGCCTGATCCGGATCGCCGGAACCCTGAAAGGGGACGACGCTGAAGTCCGCGCCCCCGGCCGGGTGGAACGGGTGATCGAGCATGTCCGGGCCGCCGCGGAAAAGAAGGACATTGACCCGGACATCGTGGAATCAACGTACCGGGCCATGATCTCGGGGTTCATTGAACTCGAAATGAAGGTCCACAAAGAAAGCAGCTGACGACGCGCCGGGTGCTGTCCGGACACAGTTCCGGCAGCACCTGCCGCGGTGTTCCCTAGAGCGTTTCGTCGACTTAGAGCGCTTCGTCGACGGCGACGCCCGACTGGAACTCCCGGCCGTCAGCCTCGCTGAAGGCCGACATGATGTGGCCCTTGCCCAGGCCATGGACGGCCGCGACGGGGAAGTTGCCGGTGATGGTGCTGCCCGAGTGCGTCACGCCGCCAAGATCATAGTTTTCCTCGGCGCTCTGGTCATGGCTGAACGAGTAGAAGGCAATGGCCTCCCCGTTCATGAACTCAATGCCCAAGCGTCTTTGCGATGAGTAATCAGGGCTCGCCGCCACCAGTCCCACTACGTACGCACCTGCCCCCGGTATGTTGCCGTCGATATCAAAGGTTGCCACGAGCTTTTCGTCCTGGGCCTTGATGCTTACGTGCTTGAGGAGTGCGTCATTGGTGCTCATGCCACAATCCTGCCTCCCTGCTGCCCGTCCGTCCACCCCTGTCTAGGTTTTGTCGGAGCGTCGTCGTAGACTCAAGGTATTCGAACATGTATTCGAATACCTTGCTTTTGCATCAGCATTTTGCATCAGCTCCGTTCAGTTCCGGGAGGCGCCCATGGGTATGTTCAGCGAGTCCGTGGACGTTGTCTGCACCCCCGCCGGCCAGCCGCTGAACCTCCAGTGGGCCGGACGGCACTACACGGTGTGCGCCGAGCCCGTCCGGTGGTATGAACGCCGGCAGTGGTGGGCCGAGGAACGCCGTGCGCCGCTCGGCAGCGGGCCGGGGCTGGTGGACCACGAAATCTGGCGCGTCCAAGTGCAGGCGGACCCGCGGGGTGCCGGCCCCCGGGATGCAGGAGAGCCGCTCACCCTGGACCTGAGCCGGCATACCGGCAGCGGCCGCTGGAGGCTCCTGCGGATCCACGACGCCCTCCGGCCACAAACAGCATGAGCTTCTCCCACCTTCACGTTTCCACGGCCTTCAGTGCACACTATGGCGTTGCCTGGCCCGACGAACTGGCCCAGGTTGCCGCCGCGGACGGCGCAACCGCGCTCGCCTGCACGGACAGGGACGGCCTCTACGGCACCATCAAACACCTCAAAGCCTGCATGGAAGCCGGCATCGACCCCATCGTGGGGGTGGACCTTGCGGTTTTCGACGACGACGGCGACCACCGCACCCAGCTCGCCGGCAGGGTGGTGGTGCTCGCCCGCGGCCATAACAACGGGGCGGGCTACCGCGCACTGTGCCGGCTGGTGTCCGATGCCCATGCCCGCACCTCCGGCAAAGCCGGGGGAGCGGTGCCCGTGGCGGTCACCCGCGCCGAACTCGCCTCCCGCACGCTCGACCCCAAAACCCTGAAACCGGTCCTGACGGTCCTGATCGGCCCGGATTCCGACGTTGGACGGGCCATGAGCGGCCGGCGCTACCTCCGTCCGCGCACCCTTTTCAAAAGCTGGCTGGACGCCATGCCCCCAAGAACCCTGGTGGCGGAAGTCGTTTCCCAGCTCACTGCCCCCGGAGCGCCCCTGAGCACCGCCCACGCAGTACGAATGCTCAAACTCGCGGAAGAACACCACGTACCCGCCGTGCTCACCAACGCTGTCCGCTACTGCGCAGAGGACGGCGCCGCCACAGCTGACGTGCTCGACTCCGCCCGGACGCTGAAGTCCCTCCCCGAGCTCGCGGCCGAACCGCTGCTCCAGCCCAACGGGCAGGCCTGGCTCAAATCCTCAGCGCAGATGCTTCAGCTCGGCAAGGAAATCATCCGCGCCGCAGGGTATGGCGCAGCGGACCTCAAACAGCTGATGGCGCAGACCGAGGCGCTCGCCGACTTCTGCCGGATTGACCCGGTGACTGACATGGGCTGGAAGCAGCCGGTGGTCCCCGAGGCATCGGTCATAGGCATCAGCCGGGACCCGCACGATGAACTGGTGCAGCGCTGTGAGGCCGGGATCAGCAGGCGGTTCCCCGGAATATCAGGCTCAGCCCACAAGGACATGCGCTCGCGGCTGGAGCACGAGCTGGGAATCATCAGGAACCTCGGGTTTTCCTCCTATTTCCTCACGGTCGCGGAGGTCTCCCGGATGATCATGGACATGGGGGTCAGGGCAGCCGCCCGCGGTTCCGGGGCCTCCAGCCTGGTCAACTACCTGATTGATGTCAGCCAGGTGGACCCCCTGCAACACGACCTGATCTTCGAACGTTTCCTGTCCCGGGACCGGGCCACGTTGCCGGACATCGACATCGACGTCGAAAGCGCCGAACGGCACAACGTGTACCGGCGGATCTTTGACCGATTCGGTTCCGAGCGCGTCACGCTGATGAGCATGCAGAACGGGTACCGCGCACGCGGTGCCGTCCGCGACGCCGGGATGGCCCTGGGGATGGACGATGACGACGTCGGTGAGATAGCCAAGCAGCTGTGGCGTTTTTCGGCCCGGAAATTCCGTGAGGCACTGGTTGAGAAACCTGAGCTGCGGGAGTTCGCCGGGCGGGTGGAACAACGGGACTTCGCCGAAAACCAGCAGCTTGACCTGCTGGTGGACCTCACGGAACGGCTGGACCGGCTGCCCCGTCATATCTCCATGCATCCCTGCGGGGTGATCCTGGGCGATGCCACGCTGCTTGACCGGACCCCTGTGCAGCCCAGCGGGCTGGGGCTGCCCATGAGCCAGTTCGATAAACACGACATGGATCCCATGGGCATGCTCAAGCTTGATGTCCTGGGGGTCAGGATGCAGAGCGCGATGGCGTTTGCCGTCCGGGAAGTCATCCGGATCCATCCTTCCAAAGCGGAAGTGGTGGCGGCAGGGGCCCACCCTGCAGGTCCTGACGGGACCGGGCCGGACTACATCGCCGAGAACGGCCACATCGACCTCAACGCCGTGCCGCTGGATGATGAACCAACCTACGAACTGATCCGCAGCACCCACACCCTGGGCTGCTTCCAGATCGAGTCACCCGGCCAGCGTGAACTGATCGGCAAGCTGGCGCCGCGTGAGTTCAATGACCTCATCATCGACATTTCGCTGTTCCGGCCAGGCCCCATGAAATCGGACATGGTGCGGCCTTTCCTGGAGCACCGGCACGGCTTCGCGCCGGAGGTGTACCCGCACCCGGACCTGAAACCCGTGCTGCAGGAAACCCATGGCGTCACTGTCTTCCATGAACAGATCCTGAAAACCTTCCACGTGATGACCGGCTGCGGCCTGGCACGCGCGGATGAGTTCCGCCGGGCGCTCGGCAACGAGGTCCACGAGCTGAAAGTGGAAGAGTTCTTCCGCAAGGAGGCCCGGGTCAAGGGGTACTCCCCGGAAGTGGTGGACAAGGTCTGGGGGACCCTGAAAGCCTTTGGCAGTTTCGGCTTCTGCAAGGCGCACGGTGCGGCATTTGCCGTTCCCACCTACCAGTCCGCCTGGCTCAAGACGCACCACCCCGAGGCTTTCCTAGCCGGGCTGTGGGAACACGATCCCGGAATGTACCCCAAACGGCTGCTGGTGGCCGAGGCCCGCAGGCTGGGCATCCCCATCCTGCCGCTGGACATCAACCGCAGCCAGGCCGAGTACCGGGTGGAACGGGTGACGGACGGGCCGGACGCCGGCAAGCTGGGGATCAGGCTGAGCCTTAACGGCATCTATGGCCTGTCCGGGACCGAGCTCAAGCGGATTGTCGCCGGCCAGCCCTACGACTCCCTGGCTGACCTCCGTGCCCGGTCCAGGCTGAGCAAGCCAAGCATCAAAAGGCTCGCCCAGCTGGGTGCCTTTGACTCCCTGCACCGTGAATCGGGAGGCGCCGCCAACCGCGCAGACCTCGTCCAGCACCTGCAACAGCTCCAGGCCGCGGGCGGTACCCGGAAGGGCCTCGACATCATGGACGGGCAGCTGTCCCTGCCGCTGGGGGATGTGGAGCTGCGGAACGTCAAGCCCGGGCTTCCCGCGCCCACCCTGGTGGAAAACGTCCGGGCAGAACTGGACCTGATGGCCATTGATGTCAGCGGGCACCTGATGGACAGCCACCGGCCCATGCTGGACCGGCTGGGGGTCACCACTGCAGACAAACTGTTGAGCCTGCGCAACGGCACCGAGGTGCTGGTGGCCGGGGTGCGCATCGCCACCCAGACACCGCCCATGCGTGGCGGCCGGCGGGTGGTGTTCATCAGCATCGACGATGGCACCGGCTGCGTCGACTCCGTGTTTTTCCATGAAGCCCAGGAACAGGCGGGGCTGCTGCTGTTCGGCACCAGGCTGCTGCTGATCCGGGGCACCACCCGGCGGACAGGTCCCCGGGGAATCAGCCTGAGCGCCAGCATGGCCTGGGACCTGAGCCGGGTGGAATCCCTGCCGTTCGCGGCGGATCGGGTGGAGAGCACCGATGTGCCGCATCCTTTGGACGGGATCAGCCGAAGCCTGGCGATTACCGGAATGGGCGGCTGAGCGGCCGCGGTCCCGTTGGTCGGCCTCCCGGGAACCCGATAGCATTGACGATGGCTGGCTGTGGTCCCCGTACGCCGCAAGCTATGAAGCCTAAAACTTTGAATAGGAGACACCCGTGTCAGATGCCCAGCAGATCACCCTCATCGTCGATGGCGAAGAGACCAAGGTGACTACCGGGACAACCGGTGCGGAACTCTTCTTTGAGCGCCGCGATGTTGTTGTTGCCCGCGTCAACGGCGAGCTGAAGGACCTGGACCAGGAGCTGCCCGAGGGCGCCGAGATCGAGGGCGTCACCATCGATTCCCCGGACGGACTGGACGTACTCCGCCACTCCACCGCCCACGTCATGGCCCAGGCCGTGCAGCAGCTGCGCCCGGACGCCAAGCTGGGCATCGGCCCGTACATCACCGACGGCTTCTACTTCGACTTCGACGTCGCAGAACCGTTCACCCCCGAGGACCTCAAGACCCTCGAGAAGATGATGCTCAAGATCGTCAACCAGAACCAGAAGTTCGTCCGCCGCGTGGTCAGCGAGGACGAGGCCCGCGAGGCCATGAAGAACGAGCCCTACAAGCTCGAACTCCTGGGGAAGAAGAACAACGCCGCCGAAGCCGGCGAGGGCGTCAACGTCGAGGTCGGCGCCGGCGACATCACCATCTACAACAATGTCGAGCGCAAAGAGGGCACCACGGTCTGGTGCGACCTCTGCCGCGGCCCGCACCTGCCCAACACCAAGCTCATCTCCAACGCCTTCGCCCTGACCCGATCCTCCTCCGCGTACTGGCTGGGCAACCAGAAGAACCAGCAGCTGCAGCGCATCTACGGCACCGCCTGGCCCACCAAGGAAGCGCTCAAGGCCTACCAGGAGCGCATCGCCGAGGCTGAGCGGCGCGACCACCGCAAGCTCGGCGTCGAACTTGACCTGTTCTCCTTCCCTGACGAGCTGGGCTCCGGCCTGCCCGTGTTCCACCCCAAGGGCGGCATTATCCGCAAGGAGATGGAGGACTACTCCCGCCAGCGCCACGTCGACGCCGGCTACGAGTTCGTCTACACGCCCCACATCACCAAGGGTCACCTGTACGAAGTCTCGGGCCACCTGGACTGGTACAAGGAGGGCATGTTCCCGGCCATGCATGTGGACGCGGAACTCAACGAGGACGGCACCGTGCGCAAGCCCGGCCAGGACTACTACCTGAAGCCGATGAACTGCCCCATGCACAATCTGATCTTCCGCTCGCGTGGACGGTCCTACCGCGAACTGCCCCTGCGTCTCTTCGAGTTCGGTTCGGTCTACCGGTACGAAAAGTCCGGCGTGGTACACGGCCTGACCCGGGTCCGTGGCATGACACAGGACGACGCCCACATCTACTGCACCCGCGAGCAGATGAAGGACGAACTCACCAAGACCCTGAAGTTCGTGCTCGACCTGCTGAAGGACTACGGCCTGAACGACTTCTACCTGGAGCTGTCCACCAAGGACCCGGAGAAGTACGTCGGCGAAGACGCAGCCTGGGAAGAAGCTACCCGGACACTCGCCGAAGTGGCCGAGGAATCCGGCCTGGAACTCGTCGCGGATCCGGGCGGCGCGGCCTTCTACGGCCCGAAGATCTCCGTCCAGACCAAGGATGCACTCGGGCGAACCTGGCAGATGTCCACCATCCAGCTGGACTTCAACCTCCCGGAACGCTTCGAGCTGGAATTCCAGGCAGCTGACGGCACGCGCCAGCGTCCTGTGATGATCCACCGTGCGCTCTTCGGTTCCATCGAGCGGTTCATGGGTGTCCTCACCGAGCACTACGCCGGCGCGTTCCCCGCGTGGCTTTCCCCCGTGCAGGTGGTGGGCATCCCGGTGGCCGAAACGTTCAACGAATACATGTTCGACGTCGTTGACCAGCTCAAGGCGGCGGGCATCCGCGCAGAGGTGGATACGTCCTCGGACAGGTTCCCCAAGAAGATCCGCACCGCCAGCAAGGACAAGATCCCGTTTGTCCTGATCGCCGGCGGCGACGACGCCGAGGCGGGCGCGGTGTCCTTCCGTTTCCGTGACGGGAGCCAGGACAACGGCGTGCCGGTGGCCGAGGCCGTCAAGCGGATCACGGAAGCCGTCCGTAACCGGACCAGCTAGCGGAAACGGATAAGAACACGGTGCAGGAGAACACAGGCGCAGGCTATCCAGGGGATGCCGGCGTGACAGATGACTTTGAGCTCGCGGGCGTGCCGGATGCTTTCCAGCGCCTGTGGACTCCGCACCGGATGGCCTACATCAAGGGCGGCCAGCACCAGTTCAAGGGCGAGTTCGACTGTCCCTTCTGCGTGGGTCCGGGCCGGACTGACGAGGAAGCCCTGATCGTCTACCGGGGGAAGACCAGTTACGTGGTCCTCAACCTGTTTCCCTACAATCCGGGGCACCTCCTGGTCTGCCCGTACCGGCATGTCCCGGACTACACGGACCTCACGGTGGAAGAGACCGCGGAATTTGCGGAGATCACCCAGACGGCCATGCGGGTCCTGCGCAAGGTGGCGAACCCGGGCGGGTTCAACCTCGGCATGAACCAGGGCGTAGTTGGCGGGGCAGGAATCGCCGCGCACCTGCACCAGCACATCGTGCCGCGCTGGGGCGGGGACGGCAACTTCTTCCCCATCATTGCCCAGACCAAGGCCATCACCCAGACCCTGGATGAAGTCCGCCAGCAGGTTGCAGAGGCCTGGCCCGGGGAGACGGATGCTGAATAGGCATGCGCGCGGGTTTTTCACCGCGCTTTTCACTCCGCTTGCGCGCTGGCTCCTGAAAATCGGTGTTTCCCCTGATGCTGTGACGGTCATCGGAACCGCCGGCGTGGTGGTGGGTGCGTTGGTCTTCTACCCCCTCGGCCAGCTCTGGTGGGGGACCCTGTTCATTACCGCGTTCATTTTCTCGGACGTGCTTGACGGCATTATGGCCCGGCTGCGGGACACTGGCGGCCGCTGGGGAAACTTCCTGGACTCCACCCTGGACAGGATCGCCGACGGCGCGCTGTTCGCGGGTGTGGCCATCTGGTTCTTCACCGGGGGCGACGATTACGCCATCGCCGTCGCCGCCATGCTGTGCCTCGTTTTGGGCATGGTGGTCTCGTATGCGCGGTCCAAGGCCGAATCCCTTGGCTTCACGGCGAATGTGGGCATCGCCGAGCGCGCCGAGAGACTGGTTTCGGTGCTCGTGGTCACCGGATTTACCGGCCTGGGATTGCCCCCGGTGGTTCTTCTGGTGACGCTTGGACTCCTGGCCTTGGCCAGCCTCATCACGATCATCCAGCGCGTAGCCACCGTCCACCGCCAGGCCTTTGCGGAGTCCGCAGCTTCGGATTAAGCCTGATTAAGCCCGCCGCCTGCCGTGGGACTAGTATTGTGACTGCCCGGTCAATGGATCCGGCAACCCGGTGCGTGTACTTTCGGTTTCTTGCCGCCCTCACGCCCGGCGAAGATCATCTATCTACCCATAGGGGTTTTTGTGTCTACACCTGATGTAAGCAGCGAAGCCGGTTCGTCCGCGAACAGCGTCACGGGCAGCAACCGCGTCAAGCGGGGCATGGCCGAGATGCTCAAGGGCGGCGTCATCATGGACGTCGTCAACGTTGAACAGGCCCGCATCGCCGAAGACGCCGGTGCCGTTGCAGTGATGGCGCTCGAACGCGTTCCGGCCGATATCCGTGCCCAGGGCGGCGTGTCCCGGATGTCGGACCCGGACATGATCGAGGCGATCATCGCAGCCGTGTCCGTCCCGGTCATGGCCAAGGCCCGGATCGGCCACTTCGTGGAGGCCCAGGTCCTGCAGTCGTTGGGCGTGGACTACATTGACGAGTCCGAGGTCCTGACCCCGGCCGACTACGTCCACCACATCGACAAGTGGAACTTCAAGGTTCCCTTCGTCTGTGGCGCCACGAACCTTGGTGAGGCGCTGCGCCGCATCAACGAGGGCGCGGCCATGATCCGTTCCAAGGGTGAGGCCGGCACCGGCGACGTCTCCAACGCCACCGGGCACATGCGCCAGATCCGCGCCGAGATCGCCAAGCTTGCCGCTCTGCCCGAGGACGAGCTCTACGTCGCGGCCAAGGAACTGCAGGCCCCGTACGAACTGGTCAAGGAAGTTGCCGCGGCCGGTAAGCTCCCGGTGGTGCTGTTCACCGCGGGCGGCATCGCCACCCCAGCCGACGCTGCGATGATGATGCAGCTCGGCGCTGACGGCGTGTTCGTCGGTTCGGGCATCTTCAAGTCCGGCAACCCGGCCCAGCGTGCCGCTGCCGTGGTCAAGGCCACCACGTTCTTCGATGACCCCGACGTCATTGCCAAGGCCTCCCGCGGCCTCGGCGAGGCCATGGTGGGCATCAACGTCGACGAGATCCCGCAGCCGCACCGCCTCTCCGAGCGCGGCTGGTAACAGCTCCAAAGCAGTACGACGGCGGCGGGTCACTTTTCGAAGGTGGGCCGCCGCCGTCGTCGGTGGTTGAGCCTGTCGAAACCCCATCGATTGCTCCGTAACCGCCGTTATGGGCCCTCAAAACGGCTGTTACGGAGCAACCGATGAGGGGGTTAGTCGAGGCCGCGGCGTTTCAGCAGGGGCTCCAGCCGGGCGTCCCGGCCGCGAAGCGCGCGGAAGGATTCCAGCGGGTCCCTGCTGTTGCCGCGGGAGAGCAGCTCCTGGCGGAAGCGTTCACCGTTGGTGCGCGTTATGCCGCCGTTCTCGGTGAACCAGTCCACGGTTTCGGCATCCAGCGCCTCACTCCAGATGTACGAGTAATAGCCGGCCGCATAGCCAGCCCCGGCGAAGATGTGCTGGAAATAGCCGGTGCGATAACGCGGCGGGATCAGGGCATGAGCCACGCCCACGGCCGCGAGGGACTTCGCCTCAAACGCCAGGACGTCGTCGGGGATTTCGGTTTCGTCCAGCACATGCCAGGCCAGGTCCAGCAGCGCGGCACCGAGGTATTCCGTGGTCCCGAAGCCTTCGCCCCAGAGCCGTGAGTCGTTCAGCTTGTCCACCACCTGCTGCGGAAGCGGTTCGCCGGTGGCGTGGTGCCGGGCATAATGGGCAAGCACCTCCGGCCACAGGATCCACATCTCGTTGACCTGCGACGGGTATTCCACAAAGTCACGGGGGACAGCAGTCCCGGCGAACCGCGGATACGTCACGTTCGACAACAAGCCGTGGAGTGCGTGTCCGAACTCGTGGAAAGTGGTGCGTAGCTCGTCCAGCGTCAGGAGTGTGGGCTCGCCTGCCGGCGGCTTGGAGATGTTGAGGTTGTTGATCACCACGGGCCGGGTGCCCAGCAGGCCCGACTGGTCCACCAGCGAGTTCATCCAGGCGCCGCCCCGCTTGGATTCGCGGGTGTAGTAGTCGCCCAGGAACACTCCCAGTCCGCTGCCGTCCTGGTCCCGGACTTCCCAGACGCGGACATCCGGGTGGTAGCCTGCGAGGTCCTTGCGTTCGTGGAACGTGATGCCGTAGAGGGATGTGGCGGCGAAGAAGACGCCGTCCCGGAGCACGCGTTCCAGCTCGAAATAGGGGCGGAGTGCCTGCTCGTCCACGGCGTATTTTTCCCGCCGCACCTTGGCTGAGTAAAACGCCCAGTCCCAGGCCTCCAGCGGATGCCCTGCCGCCTCGGTCAGGGCCGCAGCCTCGGCGTCGGCATTGCGCACAGCCGCCGGGGCCAGCCTGGTCAGCATGGACTGGACCGCGTCAAAGTCGCGGGCCGTCTGGCGGTCCACCACGAGTTCGGCATAGTTGGCGAAACCCAGAAGGGCTGCCTTTTCAGCGCGCAGGCGTGCCGTCGACCTGGCCAGTTCCAGGACGTCCAGGCTGCCGCCATCACTGCCCCGGCCGATGGAAGCTTCAAACAGCCGACGGCGGATGTCCCGGTTTTCGAGGGCAGCCAGGGCAGGCTGGTTGCTGGGCTGGATCAGCGTCAGCAGGAATTTTCCGTCGTGGCCAACGGCGCGGGCCGCCTCAGCAGCGCTGGCGACATCGTCCGCCGGCAAGCCGGCCAATTCGGCTGCCGTGTCCAGCAGCAAGGCAGAAGATTTCATGGCCTCCTTGACCCGCTGGCCAAACTCCGTGCCCAGTTTGGACAGCTCCGCGTTGATTTCCTTCAGCCGTTCCTGGTCCGGCTTTTCGAGCTGGATCCCGGACTGGCGGAATTCCTTCACGTACTCCTCCACGAGCCGGACGGACTCACCGTCCTGCCCGGAGGTGTCAATCGCCGCGAACCTGTCGAACAGTGCCCGGTTGAGGTAGATTTCGTCCTGATGCGCCGAAATGCGGGGTGAGAGTTCGGTTTCCAGGTCACGGATTTCGTCTGTTGCGTCGGCTGAGGCAAGGGTGAAGAAGGAGTCGGCCGCCCGCTGGAGCAGTTGGCCGGACTTCTCCATGGCCAGGGCCGTGTTCTCGAAGTCCGCCGGCGCCGGGTTGTCCACGATCGCCAGGATTTCCACCAGATGTTCCGTCAGGCCAGCGTCGATGGCTTCGGCGTAATCGGTTGGTTTGATCCGGGCAAAAGGCGGCAGCCCATAGGGCAGCGCGCTGGCGCTGAGGAGGGGATTCGTCATCACGCTAACCTTTCACACTGGCGCATGCTTCTCAACGCGCGGCTTTGCCGAATTTGCGCGGCGGCCAGACCTACAATGACGCTTATGGGGAAAAGGTTGGGCGCTGCTTCGGTGCGCGCTGTTGCTGTTCGTTCCGCTGCTGCGGTGTCCGCCGGCGCCCTGGCCGCTGCCCTGCTGGCAGGATGCGGCCTGGTCGCCGAACAGACCGCTCCTTCCTCCGGTGCAGCTGCGAGTACCGGCGCCGGGACAAGGCAGCCAAGCCCGACGGCGACCCCCACCCCGACGCCCACTCCCACCCCCGGCGCGGGGCCGGCCTGCCCCACGCTGCGGTGCACGTCCGTCGTCGTGACCGGCGACATGCTGGTCCACACCCAACTCTGGCAACAGGCCCGCGACGATGCCGCCGCAGCAGACAAACCAGGGCTGGACTTCACCCCGCTCCTCGAAGGCCAACGAAAGTACATCCACGCCAGCGACCTCGCTATCTGCCACCAGGAAACGCCCGTGGCCGGGCCCGATGGCCCGTTCTCCGCGTACCCGTCATTCAACGTCCCGCCGCAGATCATCACAGCCGTTAAGGCGGTGGGGTACCAGGCCTGCACCACCGCGAGCAACCACACGATCGACCGGAGCACGGACGGAGTACTGCGTACCCTGGACGCCCTGGATGCGGAGGGGCTGAAGCACACCGGTTCCTACCGCACCCAGACCGAGTCGCAGGGAATCCTGATCCTGCAGACCAACGCCGCCAAGATTGCCATCATCCAGGGAACCTACGGGCTCAACGGCCAATACCCTGAATACGACTGGCAGGTGGACATGCTGGACGCGCCCACCATGATCGCCAAGGCCGTGAAGGCGCGGGCTCTCGGCGCGGACATCGTGCTCGGTGCCATGCACGCCGGCGACGAGTATGCCAGTGAAGCCAACGCTCAGCAGCAGGAGGTGGCCCACGCCCTGGTGGACAGCGGCCAGTTCACCATGATCTACGGCCACCACACCCACTCGGTGCTGCCCATCGAAAACTACAAGGGAACCTGGATCGTCTACGGCCTGGGCAACGGAGTCGCCGAACTGTCGCCCTGGTACGTAGTGAACAACGAGGGCCTGCTCGTGCGGGCACAGTTCAGCCAGGACGCAGCCGGGAAGTGGACGGCGTCGGACCTGACCTGGGCCCCCTCGGTGATTGTCCGCGACCCGTACCGCTGGTGCTCGGTGGCAACCGATGCACCGCAAGGCGTCTGTGCAACTCCCGAGGCCGACGCCGCCACCAGGGTGAGGACCGCCACGGTGGTGGACTCGATGGGCGCGGCTGCTGCCGGCGCGCACGAACTGCTGATCACCAAGGATCCCTGAGACGGTTCGACGGGGAAATCGTCCGCGCAGCGCTACTCAGCGCGGACGGCGCGTTGCGTGCTCCCGGGCCAGCACCGCGTAGCGGTCGTCCGGGGCGCCGGCCGTGAAGGTGCCGTATTTACGCTCGGCGGCGGTCCTTATGAGGAAGTCGGCGATGGCAGGGTTCTTGGGCAGCAGCGAACCGTGCAGGTAGCTGGCCACCACATTCTTGTAGCGCGCGCCCTCGTGGCCGTCGCTGCTGTTGTTGCCGGTACCTTTCGCGGTGGTCCCCAACGGCCGGACGCCCGCACCCAGCGTGGTCTGCCCGCTGTGGTTCTCGTATCCCAGCACCTCGCCGAACTCTTCGGTGGCCACCCGGACGTTGCCGATCAGGCGCTCGTCCGTGCCGTGTGTCTCCACGTCCAGGACACCGATGCCCGGTATGACCGAGCCTAAGCGGGTCTTGAAGAAGCGCCCGAACAGCTGGTACAGCCCGCAGATCACCAGCATGGGTGCGCCGTCCTCGGCCAGCTTCGTGAGGACGCCGGCCTGCGACTGCAGGTCGTCCTTGATGACCAGCTGTCCGCTGTCCTGGCCGCCGCCCCCGACAATCAGGTCAACGTCGGCCGGAAACTCGTCGCCGACGTTGTACTCCAACAGATCCGGGGTGAAGCCGTGCCAGCTGATCCGCTGCTTGAGCACCAGGGCGTTGCCCCAGTCGCCGTAGATGTTCATGTCCCGCGGGTAGAGCTGCAGGACCCGGATGGTCCCCTTGGAATTCTGTTCGACGCCGTCCGGCCCGATGCCGGTTGATTCAGCGGTCATGAGACCACCTCCACTGTGGTGATTTTGGACAGCTCGCGGCGGATGGCCAGCATGGCTGTGTAGGTGCAGAAGATCCGCTTCGGTTTGCCCTTGGCGTCCCGGATGAACGCGGCGAGTGCGGGCGCGATCTCCGGCTGGACCCCGCAAATCCGGACGTCGTCATACTGCAGCCGCAGCGCCATGTCGTAGGCGCGGGAACCTGTCAGCTGGTCCACGCCGCCGTCGCGGAGCGAATCGAATTCCACGTCCCAGAGCCAGGACATGTCCCGGCCGTCGGCGTAGTTGTCGTTGATGGCGATCATGGTGGCGTAACCGCCCGCGGGGAAGGACTTCAGTCCCAGCCGGAAACCGCTGGGGTTCTTCACCAGGACGAGGTCCAGGGGCTGGCCGTCCACCGTGAGGCTTTCGCCGCGGCCGAACGCCGGCTCCACCTGGGACAGCGCGGTGAGCAGGGTGGCGTGGTCGGCTGTGGCGGCACCGCCGCCACAGATGCTGCGGGCCAGGGTCAGCGCCGCAGCCGCGTTAAAGATGTTGTAGACGCCGCGGAGCTTCATCGCGGTGGTGACCGTGGCGCCGTCGTACTCAAAATCGGCGGTGTCCGGCCCCACTTTGCGGAGTACGACGTCGGCGGCTGGCTTGTGGGGGAGCGCTGCGGGGGCGGGGCTGCCGGGCGCTGCCCGCATGTCGTCGTCGTTGGGGAACGTGCTAAGGAGCGAATCGTCCAGGCCGAAGTACTGGACGTCCTGGCCGGTGAGGGTTTCCGCGATGCGGGCCACCCGCGGATCCTCCCGGTTGAGGACCACGGTTCCGGTGGTTTTGTCGGCGATGTGCTGCAGCAGCTGGGCCGTTTTGTCGATCTCGCCGAACCGGTCCAATTGGTCACGCAGGACGTTGAGCAGCAGGCTGTACCGCGGCGGAACACGGTTCACAAAATGCGTGGCGTGGGCTTCGTCGAGCTCCAGCACGGCGACGTCGGCCCGGAGCCTGCCGCGCCAGTCCACTTCGCCCAGCAGGGCCGCCGCCACGCCGCGGGTGAAATTGCTGCCGGTGCGGTTGGTGAAGACCTTCAGGCCCTGGCTTTCCAGGAGTTCCACCACCATCTTGGTGGTAGTGGTTTTGCCGTTGGTTCCGCTCACCACGGCGACGCCGTGGGGGATCGTGGAGAGTGTCCGCTGCATAAAGCCGGGATCGATTTTTTCGACCACCAGCCCGGGCAGCGCGGACCCTCCGCCCCTGAGCCGGGACACCCGGCGGACCAGCTTGCCGAGCGGAACACTGATGTAAAGCATGCTCTGTAATATATCCCAGCAACGGCATAGAACCCTTCCCGGAAGCGCATCCGGCGCCGCCCCGGGACCAGCGCACATTATGCTGATTGGATGACAAACCCCCTTTCGGCTGCTTCTGCACGCGTGGGCTCGGGCCTCCGGATCGGCGTCCTGGCACTTCAGGGCGACTTCCGCGAACACCTCCGGGCCGTGGAAGCTGCGGGTGCCGCCGGCGTCGGAATCCGCCGCCCCTCCGAACTGGACGGCCTGGACGGCCTCATCATTCCCGGCGGAGAATCCACGGCCATCGACAAGCTGGCCCGCGCCTTTGAGCTGGCCGGACCGTTGAAGGACCGGATCCGCGACGGACTGCCGGTCTACGGTTCCTGCGCCGGCATGATCCTCCTCGCCGACGAGATCGCCGATCCGGCCACAGACCTGGCCGGCAACCCGCAGCAGACCTTCGGCGGCCTGGACATCACAGTGCGGCGCAACGCCTTCGGCCGCCAGCGCGAGTCATTCGAAACGGACCTGGATTTCAAGGGCCTGGACTTCAGCGCCACGGAATCCGGTGTCGCTCCGGTGCACGCGGTGTTCATCCGCGGACCCTGGGTGGAACGCGTCGGCGACGGCGTGGAGATACTGGCACAGGTGGAGCCCGCAGACCCTGAGCTCGCGTCCCACGCGGCGACTCTGCCGGGGACAGCTAGAATTGTTGCAGTGCGTTCCGGCCACCTGCTGGCCACCTCCTTCCACCCGGAAGTGACTGGGGAGAAACGCGTACATGAACTTTTTATCCGCATGATCAGAGGAGACGCGTAAAGCATGTCAGGACACTCCAAATGGGCGACTACCAAGCACAAGAAGGCCATCCTCGATAGCCGCCGTGCAAAATCGTTCGCCAAACTGATCAAGAACATCGAAGTCGCCGCGCGTATGGGCGGACCGGACCTCGCCGGCAACCCGGGCCTGGAACTCGCCGTCACCAAGGCCAAGAAGACCTCCGTTCCGGCCGACAATATCGACCGTGCCATCAAGCGTGGCGCCGGCCTCACCGGCGAAGTGGTTGACTACACCGAGATCATGTACGAATGCCGCGGCCCGCAGGGTTCGGCGCTGCTGATCGAGTGCCTCACGGACAACAAGAACCGAGCCGCCTCCGAGGTCCGCCTGGCCATCTCCCGCAACGGCGGCACCATCGCCGATCCCGGTTCGGTGAGCTACCTGTTCAGCCGCAAGGGCGTTGTCTCGCTGCCGAAGAACGGCCTGAGCGAGGACGACGTCCTGATGGCCGTCCTCGACGCCGGAGCCGAGGAAGTCAAGGACAACGGGGAAAGCTTCGAGATCCACTCCGAGCCGACCGACCTCCAGGCCATCCGCGATGCCCTCAAGGAAGCCGGAATCGAATACGAGACCGACGAGGCCGAGTTTGTGCCGTCCATGCAGGTGCCGCTGGACCTCGATGCCGCCAAGAAGTTCATGAAGCTCGTGGACGCCCTGGAAGAGCTCGACGACGTCCAGAACGTGTACAGCAACGCCGACCTCAGCGACGAAGTCCAGGCCGCCCTGGAAGCCGAGTGACCTTCGGCTTTGTGGCCTAAGGCGGATGTCCCAGGGTGACCCTGCGCGTATTAGGCGTTGACCCGGGCCTCACCCGGTGCGGCATCGGCGTGGTGGACGTCGAGCGGAACAGGCGCGCCACAATGGTGGCAGTCGGAGTGGTGGGTACCTCTCCCGAGGAGACCCTGGACCAGCGCCTGCTGGTTATTGCCTTGGCCATCGACGAGTGGCTGGACCGCTACGAACCCCAGGTGCTCGCCGTCGAACGCGTTTTTTCCCAGCTCAACGTCAGCACGGTAATGGGCGTGGCACAGGCCTCCGGTGTGGTGATTGCCGCCGCGGCCCGGCGCGGCATCCCGGTGGCTCTGCATACGCCGTCGGAAGTGAAAGCAGCGGTGACCGGCAGCGGTACCTCCAACAAGGAAGCCGTGACCAAACTCGTCACAAAAATCCTCAGGCTGGACGCGCCGCCGCGGCCGGCGGACGCTGCAGATGCCCTGGCCCTTGCCATCACCCACGCCTGGCGCGCGGGCAGCGGAGCCGCGATGGCCACCACCGGCCCCGGCAGCCTGTCGCTGACGCCTGCCCAGCGCGCGTGGGCCGATGCCGAGGTGAAAGCGCGCCGCGCACGCTGAATGTCCGGGGCGCTTGCTAGGGTATTCGTAGATATGTTCGGATAGCCGGTCCTACCCCCAAGAGCCCGGCAGTACACCAGGAGCCCGGCTTTGATCAGTTTCCTTCGCGGAACCGTAGCGCACGTTGGCCTTTCCGCTGCCGTGATCGACCTCAACGGGGCGGGCATGAGCGTCAACGCTACACCGCAGACCCTCAGCCGCCTCCGCACCGGCGAGGAAGGCAAGCTCTTCACGTCGCTGATCGTGCGCGAGGATTCCCTCACCCTGTTCGGTTTTGCCACCGACGACGAACGCGAGGTCTTCGATGTCCTGCTCAGCGTCAGCGGCGTAGGTCCGCGGCTCGCGCTGGCGGTGCTCGCCGTGCACGAGCCTGAAGCGATCAGGGTTGCCGCGCACACGAGTGACAGCAAGACGTTCACCACGGTGCCCGGCATCGGCCCCAAAGTGGCCGGCCGGATTGTGCTGGAACTGGCCGGCAAGCTGGTGCCCCACGGAACGGCAGGTGCCGCCGGCGTGTCCACTCCGGCCGAAGCGGCCTGGAAGCCCCAGGTGGTGGCGGCCATGACCAGCCTCGGGTGGTCGGAAAAGGATGCCGGTGCCAGCATCGAGAAGGCCCTTGCAGACGATCCCGAGGTGGAATTCCGTGGCAATGTGGCCGAGATCCTGCGGACCACGCTGCGCTGGCTGGGCCAGGACGGCGCGCGGGCCGGTAACCGCGTAGGCAGCCGTGGCTGAGCCTTCTGTGGTGGCGGCTGGGGAGGAACCCGAGGAACGGGCGATTGAAGCCGCCCTCCGGCCGAAGAACCTCGATGACTTCGTCGGCCAGCACCGGGTCCGCAGGCAACTCTCGCTGGTCCTGCAGGCCTCCCGGATGCGGGGGCGCAGCGCGGACCACGTGCTGTTTTCCGGCCCTCCGGGCCTCGGCAAAACAACCCTGGCCATGATCGTGGCCGCTGAAATGAACGCGCCACTGCGGATCAGCAGCGGTCCGGCCATCCAGCACGCCGGCGACCTCGCCGCCATCCTTTCCTCCCTTTCCGAAGGGGAGGTCCTCTTCCTGGACGAGATCCACCGGATGTCCAGGCCGGCAGAGGAAATGCTCTACATGGCCATGGAAGATTTCCGTGTGGACATTGTGGTGGGCAAGGGCGCCGGGGCCACCGCCATTCCGTTGGACCTGCCGCCCTTCACCCTGGTGGGTGCCACCACGCGCGCCGGTCTGCTGCCCGGCCCGCTTCGGGACAGGTTCGGGTTCACCGGGCATTTGGAGTTCTACAGCGTTGCCGAGCTCGAACTGGTGCTCAGGCGCTCCGCCGGCCTGCTGGACCTCAAGGTCAACTCTGCGGGCTTCAGCGAAATTGCCGGCCGGTCCCGCGGTACGCCACGTATCGCCAACCGCCTGCTCCGCCGGGTCCGGGACTGGGCACTCGTGCATGGGATTGAGCAGATTGATGCCCGCGCCGCTTCCGCTGCCCTGGACATGTATGAAGTGGATAAGCGAGGCCTGGACCGGCTGGACCGGGCAGTCCTGGAGGCACTCATTACGAAGTTCGGCGGGGGACCCGTGGGACTTTCCACCCTGGCCATTGCGGTGGGGGAGGAGACCGAGACCGTGGAAACGGTGGCGGAACCGTTCCTGGTGCGCGAAGGCCTGCTGGGCCGGACGCCCAGGGGACGCATCGCCATGGCTCCGGCCTGGACCCACTTGGGTTTCGCCGTACCGGCAGGAGTTTTCGGGCAGGAACCGCTTGATCTGTTCGAACCGGACCCGGAAAGCGCCGAGTCCGCGGCCGAATGGGCACCGAACGGCCAATAGCACTGTCCTCCCAGCTTTTCCCTTTAGACTGGTATGACTCCCGGCACGTTCGGGTCTGTGTTCCCGCGACGGCTCCGAGGAGCCGCTGCCTGCCAGGCAGGATTCTCTGCAATGGGGAACGACGCGGACGCTGCCAAACACCCGATACGCCAGTACAGAACGGAATCTTCCCTGTGGATCCAATGAACATCGTCTTGTTCGCAATGCTCGGAATCTTTATCTTCATGATGTTCCGCCGCAACAAGAAGACCAAGGAGCAGCAGGCAACGCTGCAGTCCCAGTTCGAGCCCGGTGTTGAGGTCATGACAAGCTTCGGACTCTTCGGCCGGATTGTCTCCATGGACGACGCCGAGAACAAGGTTGTCCTGGAACTCTCGCCCGGGAACCTGGCCACCGTCCACCGCCAGTCAGTGACCAAGATCGTGGAGCCTGTCGAAGCCGAGACTCCGGTCGTCCCGGATGACGCCTCAGCCCTGACCACTGAAGAAGCGGGCACCCCGACGGCATCCGCCGAAACCCCGGACGAGACCCTGAAGCGACACAACGACGAGGGCAAGAAGGACAGCTAGTCCTCGCCGCACGGCAGCCCGCGTTACAACACCTCTACGGCTGGGGACAACCGCCGGTGGGACTGATAGCTCCCGCCGGTGGTTCCTCCGTAAATAAGAGAAAGATTCACAATGGCACGAACTGGCCCTAACAACTCAGGCCTGAGGGTACTGGTGTGGCTCGGCGTAGTCCTCGCCGTGCTGACCGCCGTCCTGGCCGGCGGCACCCTTGCCGGACAGGCAAGCTGGGCACCCAAACTGGCACTGGACCTCGAGGGTGGCACCCAGATGATCCTGGCGCCCAAGGTTGAGGGCGGTTCGGACATCAATGAAGAGCAGCTCAACCAGGCCGTGGCCATCATCCGCCAACGTGTGGATGGTTCAGGTGTTGCCGAAGCGGAAATCAGCACGCAGTCAGGCCGCAACGTAGTGGTCAGCCTTCCGGGTACACCCACGAAGGAAACCCGCGACCTGATCCAGGCCTCCGCGGACATGAACTTCCGTCCCGTATTGCTGAACGGCGACGGCGCGCCCGTCCCAACGGAATCCCTCACCCCCGAAGACCAGCTTCCGAAGCCCACGGCGGAGCCCGCCAACGGCAGCGATATCAACTGGATCACCGCGGACATCTACCGGCAGTTCGAAACCATGGACTGCAACAATCCTGCGCCGGAGAGCCCGGAAGCCTCCGATCCCACTAAACCCCTGGTTACCTGCGAACCGGCAACAGAGACCACGCCGGCCATCAAGTACATCCTGGGTCCAGTGGAGGTCAAGGGCGGCAACATTGTCACGTCCTCCTTCCAGCTGCAGCAGGGTGCGCAGGGCGCTGTGACCAACGACTGGGCCGTCAACATCCAGTTCGACGACGAAGGCACCGCCAAGTTCAAGTCGGTCACCGAACGCCTGAACCAGTTCTATGTGGCAGCCGGCGGCGAAACCGGCAACGACCCCAAGGCTCAGTTCGCCATCGTTCTCGACGACCAGGTCATTTCCGCGCCGCGCTCCTTGGCCGTCATCACCGACGGACGTCCGCAGATCACCGGCGGATTCACCGAACAGACCGCCAAGGTCCTTTCCGACCAGCTTCGCTTTGGTGCACTGCCCATCAGCTTCGAGATCCAGAGCGACCAGCAGATCTCCGCCACCTTGGGTGGCGAACAGCTCCGTATGGGCCTCCTTGCAGGCATCATCGGTTTGCTCCTGGTGGTGGTCTACTCACTCTTCCAGTACCGGGCCTTGGGCCTGGTGACCATTGCATCGCTGGTGGTGGCCGGCGCCCTGACCTATCTGGCCATCGCCCTCCTGGGCTGGACCGAAAACTACCGGCTTTCCCTGGCCGGCGTGGCTGGCCTCATCGTCGCCATCGGCCAGACCGCTGACTCGTTCATCGTCTACTTTGAACGCATCCGCGATGAACTCCGCGAAGGCCGTGGATTGGTCTCCGCGGTGGAGAACGGCTGGAAGCGGGCCAAGCGCACTGTCCTGGCCTCCAAGGCCGTGAACCTGCTGGCCGCGCTGGTGCTTTACTTTGTGGCCGTCGGCAACGTCCGCGGGTTCGCTTTCACGCTGGGTCTGACGGCCATTGCCGACCTCATCGTGGTCTTTATGTTCACGCACCCGACGCTGCAGCTCCTGGCGCGCACCAAGTTCTTCGGGGAGGGCCACCGGCTCTCCGGCCTGGATCCCAAGCGGCTGGGTGTTGTGCCGCTCTACCGCGGCGCCGGGCGCCTGCGCACGCCGGAGGCCAAGCCGTCCGTGGTCCGCGCCAAGAACACCGGCGCGGCGGCCGAGGCTGAACGACGCATGACCATCGCAGAACGCCGCCTCGCGGAAAAGCAGGAGCAGCTCACCGGCTCCTCCAAGAGCGCAGCCAAGGAGAACAAGTAATGTCCAGCAGCTTCGCCAATTTCGGCAACGAGCTCTACACCGGGAAGCGCTCCTACAACTTCGTCGGTGCCAAGAAACTGTGGTTCATCATCGCGGCGGTGGCGGTGGCGCTGTCCATCCTCATTCCGGTTGCCAAGGGTGGCTTCAACCTTGGCATCGAATTCCGCGGCGGTTCGGAGTTCACCGTCTCCAACGTGCAAAGCACCGACTCGGCCCTTGGTGAAAAAGTTGTCGAAGACGTTGTGGCCGGCAGCGTTCCGCGTGTCGCCAATGTCGCCGGTACCACCATGCGGATCCAGACGGACAAGCTCACGGATGACGAGACTCTCCGGATCAAGGAAGGCCTCACCTCGGCCTACGGCGTCACTAACAACGAGGTGACATCAACCTTTATCGGACCCACCTGGGGTGCGGATGTCACCAAGCAGGCCCTGATTGGCCTGATCGTCTTCGTGGCCCTGGCCGCGGTGCTGATGGCGCTGTACTTCCGGACCTGGAAGATGTCACTGTCTGCAATGGCTGGAATGCTGGTGACGATGATGATCACCGCCGGCGTGTATGCCCTCAGTGACTTCGAGGTGACGCCCTCAGCCATCATTGGGTTCCTGACGGTGCTCAGCTACTCCCTCTATGACACGGTGGTGGTCTTCGACAAGATTCGTGAGAACACCGCGGATCTCGATGCGTCCACGCGCCGTACTTTCGGTGAGGAAGTCAACCTCGCCGTCAACCAGACCCTGGTGCGTTCCATCAACACCATGATGGTGGCCATTCTCCCGGTCGGTGCCATCCTGTTCATCGGGGCCGGCCTGCTGGGGGCCGGCACGCTGCGCGACCTGTCGCTGGCACTGTTCGTCGGAATTCTGATCGGTACGGCGGCCACGATATTCATCGCTGCCCCGATGTATGCCTGGCTGCGCCAGAACGAACCTGACCTGGTGAAGCAGGCGAAACGCGTCGAACACCGCAGGTCCGCCAACAACGCCCGGACCGAAGAATCGGCTGAGCCCGCAGAGGCCTGACCTTTTGCATCAAAGCGGGCCGGGCGGCGTCGGAATACCGACGTCGCCCGGTCCGTTTCGCATTCAGGCGCCGGTTACATAAGTGAACTGGCGGGGGAATAGACTGGGGTAATTAAACAGTCGTGAGGGGTGCTTCATTGGAAGAACGTTCGGCGTCGGTGCCAGCGGCAGGCGGGGATAACAGTCCGGGACACGGAGTTCAGACCGGACTGACCGCTTCCGCACGCCCGGCGCCAGTTGTTCCCGTGGACAAATCGGGCGCCCGCCCTACATTTCCCGGACGCCGCGAACGTACCCGCTCCCGTCTGGCCCGGCTGACCGGCCGCGGCACGGCAACCTATTCGCCCATTCTTGAGCCGCTGCTGCGTACCGTCCGTGCGAACAACCCAAAAGAAGATTTTGATCTCATCCAGCGCGCCTTCGAGGTGGCTGAGCAGAGCCACCGTGGGCAGAAGCGCAAGAGCGGTGATCCCTACATCACCCACCCCGTGGCCGTAGCCACCATCCTCGCTGAGCTGGGCCTCAGCGGAACCACACTCGCCGCGGCACTGCTGCACGACACGGTCGAGGACACCCCTTACACACTGGCGGACCTCAAAAGGGACTTCGGTCCCGAGGTTGCCATGCTGGTGGACGGCGTCACCAAGCTGGACAAAGTCAGCTTTGGTGAAGCCGCGCAGTCCGAGACCGTCCGCAAGATGGTTGTGGCCATGGCCAAGGACATCCGGGTCCTGATGATCAAGCTCGCGGACAGGCTCCACAACGCCAGGACCTGGCGGTTTGTCTCCGCGGAGTCATCGGCACGAAAAGCCCGCGAAACCCTGGAAATATTCGCGCCCCTGGCCCACCGGCTGGGCATGAACACCATCAAATGGGAGTTGGAGGACCTGTCCTTCGCGGCCCTCTATCCAAAGGTCTATGAGGAAATCGTCCGGATGGTGGGCGACCGCACCCCGGAACGGGAGAAAAGCCTCGGCGTCATCCGGGACCAGATCACTGAGGATCTCCGTACTGCCCGGATCAAGGCCACCATCACCGGCAGGCCGAAGCACTATTACTCGATCTACCAGAAGATGGTCGTCCGGGACAAGGATTTCGACGACATCAACGACCTCATGGGCGTCCGTGTACTCGTCGATTCGGTCCGGGACTGTTACGCCGCCCTGGGCACTATGCATTCGCGCTGGAACCCGCTGCCGGGGCGGTTCAAAGACTACATCGCCATGCCCAAGTTCAATATGTACCAGTCGCTGCACACCACGGTGATCGGACCCGGCGGCAAGCCCGTGGAGATCCAGATCAGGACCCACGAAATGCACCGCCGTGCTGAGTACGGTGTGGCCGCCCACTGGAAGTACAAGGATCAGCCCAGCCGTACGGCTGTCGGGCCGGGCAGCCCCCGCGACGGTGACATGGGCTGGCTGAGGTCCCTGGTGGACTGGCAGCAGGAAACGTCCGATCCCGGGGAGTTCCTGGACTCGCTGCGGTTTGAGATCAATGCCCGCGAAGTCTTTGTCTTTACCCCCAAGGGTGAGGTCATGGCACTGCCCGCCGGATCGACTCCGGTGGATTTTGCCTACGCCGTCCACACCGAAGTGGGACACCGCACCATCGGCGCGCGGGTCAACGGCAAGCTTGTGCCCTTGAACAGCGAGCTAAACCACGGTGACTGGGTTGAGATCTTTACCTCCAAGGCCGAAGGTGCCGGGCCCAGCCAGGACTGGCAACACTTCGTCAAGAGTGCCCGCGCCCGGAACAAGATCCGCCAGTGGTTCAGCAAGGAACGGCGCGAAGAAGCAATCGACCGCGGCAAGGAACTGTTGACCCGCGCCATGCGCAAGCAAAACCTGCCCCTGCAGCGCCTGATGACGCACGAGGCCCTCGCGGCGGTAGCCGCAGAGTTCAAGTACCTTGACATCTCGGGCCTCTACGCCGGCGTGGGCGACGGTCATACGTCAGCGCAGTCGGTCATGGAGAAACTCGTTCAAAGCCTGGGCGGCAACGAGAGCACTGACGACGACATCACTGAAGTCAGCATCCCCACGCAGGTGGCCAAAACCAAGTTCTCCGATTCCGGCGTGGTGGTGCGCGGCGTTGGCGATGTCTGGGTGAAGCTCGCGCGCTGTTGCACGCCCGTTCCGCCGGACCCGATTCTCGGCTTTGTCACCCGCGGCTCCGGTGTTTCGGTGCACCGCACGGACTGCACCAACATTTCGGATCTCCGGGACCAGCCCGACAGGATTGTCGAGGTGGACTGGGCACCCACCCAGTCAAGTGTTTTCCTGGTGGAGATCCAGGTTGAGGCGCTGGACCGGAAGTCCCTGCTCTCCGACGTCACGCGTGTGCTGTCCGAGAACCACGTCAACATTCTGGCGGCAAGCGTGAACACCTCCACCGACAGGGTGGCCATCTCCAGGTTCGCCTTCGAGATGGGCGACCCCAAGTACCTCAGCCACGTTCTCAGTGCCGTGCGGCGCATCGACGGCGTGTTCGACGTCTACCGGACCACCGGTAACAAGCGCCGGAGCTAGCAAGGCCAGCTTTGCCAGTGCGGCCCGTTTGTGGGGGACCCGCGGGCTGGCCTCAATGGCCAGAATCAGCAGGCGCAGCCGCACGTCCCGCTCCGGACGGGCCAGCAACCCCGCCAGTGCTGGCAAGGCCCGGTGGGCGTCGACATGCAGGGCGATGTCGACGGCGGTGCGGAGTGGACTCGACACCATCAGCCCGCCCATGCTGACAACGTCGAACGGACCAAGCCGGACTTCATGGAGCGTGCAGCCCCTTGTGTTGCGGAGGCTCGAAATCCGCCGCTTCGCATCCACAAGCAAGGCCAGCCGGTCCGGTTCAGCCGCACAGCCGTAGATCCAGGCCGCCGTCATCCGCCCGGCCACCACGCGCTGCCTGACGGCCGCCGGAACCGCGTTGGCCACCGTTCTGGCCCGCACCTGGGGTGACGCGGGAGCATCCGGCAACGTGAAGCCGTGCTGGTGGAACTGCGCCAGGACACCGTCCGCTGCCAGCGACTGGAGTTCGGGCCACGCGAAAGGCTTGCCGGGCGAATACAGGTCCGGGTATTGGGGTGGTGGGGAGGTGGCCATCCCTCCATCCTGCCGCGTCTTCCCTTAACGCGCACAGGCCCGGTCCCGGTTATGTGGATAACCGGGACCGGGCCTGTGCGTCCTCCGACAGACGCCTGATGAAGGCGTCCTCAAACTACTTGCTAGGAAAGCTCGCTGGCCGAGCGCTGGATCTGGTCCAACCAGGCCTGCCTCGCCTCGAGGGCTTCGCGGGCCCCCTTGATCTTGCGCTGGTCGCCGGCTTTCTCGGCCTTGGCGAGATCGTCCTGCAGGCCGGAAATGGCTGCTTCCAGCTGCGACAGGGCGCTGTTGGTGCGGGCCTTCGTCTCAGGGTTGGAGCGCTGCCAGTTTTCCTCTTCGGCGTTGCGGACTGCGTCCTCCACCTTGCGGAGGCCGGCTTCGATGCGGCCCATGTCGGCGCGGGGCACCTTGCCGGCTTCTTCCCAGCGGTCCCGGACAGACTGGAGCGCCTTCTTCGCCGCGGCCAGGTCCTTGACCGGCAGAATGCTGTTCGCTTCGACAAGGAGCGCTTCCTTCACCGTGAGGTTGGCGGCGTATTCCTGGTCGATCTCCTCGTTGGCTGCCTGCCGGTGCGTGAAGAACACATCCTGCGCGGCACGGAAACGGGCCCAGAGGGCGTCGTCGTCCTTGCGGCTGGCGCGCGGTGAGGCCTTCCATTCATCCATGAGCCGGCGGTATTCGCCGGCCGCAAAGCCCCAGTCGGTGGACGAGGACAGAGCCTCGGCTTCGGCGATGAGCTTCTCCTTGGCCGATTTTGCGGCCGAGTTGGTGCTGTCCAGCTGGGAGAAGTACGCGCGGCGGTGACGGTCGAAAACTGTGCGGGCGGCACGGAACCGCTTCCACAAGGCGTCCTCGTTGCTGCGGCCAAGCCGGATGCCGCCCTTCTGGGCTGTCTTCCAGCTTTCAAAAAGATCGTTCATCCGGGCGCTGGAGGTCTTCCATTGGATCTGTGCTGGATCCTGCCCCGAGATCTCTTCGGCTTCGGCCACGATGGCCTCGCGGGCCGCGAGCTCGGCGGAGCGAACGGCGTCGTGTTCTGCCTTCTCTGCCTTTTCGAGTTCTGCGATCTGCACGGAAACAGCGTCGAGCCGCGCTTCGGTGGAACGAAGATCTCCCACCATGTTCCGCTCCGCCAGCTGCTCGCGCAGGTGCGTGACGGTCTTCTGCATATCGGTGCTGGGCGCCTTGGAGCTGATGCGCTGTTCCAGGAGCAGGACCTGCGCAACTATGTCGTCATGCTTCCGCGCGAAGTAGGCAAGGGCTTCGTCATTGCTGACGCCGGGGTACTGGCCCACCGGGTGCTCATCGCCGTCGATCGTCAGGAATACGTGGCCGTCACCCTCGACACGGCCCCACTTTGCAGCTTCCGCCAGCGAAGTCGCGGAGGCGACGGGTGCCGGTGCTGCCACAGGTGCGGCTGCTGCCGGCTTGGGCCGGGCAGCGAAGGCTGCCGGTGACGGGGCGGGTCGAGGTGCCGGAGCAGGCACCGGAGCCGGGGCTTCTTCAGCCGCGCTCTCGCCTTCAGCCGCGCTCTCTTCAACCGGGGCGGCCGGGACCTCGGCACGTTCGGCCTGGAGGCCCACGCTCTCTGGATCCACGTCCGCTTCAGTTGCGGTTTCGTCAACCGTGGCCTGTTCGGCGGTTGCCTGGACAGCGTCTGCCTGGTCAGCCACGGGGGCCGCTACCTCGGTCAGGTCTGCTGCTGTTTCGTCGGATTTCTGACTGTCTGTCACCGCTAAAAGTCTTTCGCTTGGAGGGAAATACTCACGTACTGCACCGCGGCCGTAACGGCCTGGCTTCCTACTTCAGAGAAACCGAGTCTATCGTGACTGGTTGCACAGGTGCGCCGTCTGATGCGCTGGAGCCGGGCTTGATTCCCGCGGCGGCAATGGCGTTGACTGCTTCCATTCCAGAGGTCACCTTGCCCACCACCGTATAGCCCCCGGCAGAGTCGGCGGGAATCACCGTGTCTTTGTAGACCACAAAGAACTGCTTGCCGTTACCGTAGGCGTTGTCGCCGGACCGGGCGATGGCAATCGTGCCCGCAGGGTAGATGTTGTCTGCCGGGGTGTTTTCGAGGGGACCCCAGGTGTACTCGGGGTCGGCAGCAGCGGTGGCGCCACCGCACTGCAGGAGTCCGAAGGTGTCGCCCGTGGTCAGCCGGTGGCACGCGCTGCCGTTGTAGAAGCCATCGTCCGTCAATGCTTTGAAGACCGCGGCAGCCTGGGGTGCCTTGGTACCGTCGATTTCGACGCCGAGCACGTTCCCGTTCAGTGCCAATTCACCGGTAAACACCTTCCCGGCGGCAGTGTCCGGGGCCGGGATGTTCGCGCCGTTCGTGGCCGGCGCGGAAGGCGTGGGGGAGTCGGTTGGGCTGGTCAGGCCGGCCTCCGCGGCGGCGAATTCCTCTTCGGTGGGATTGCCGGCAAAGGCAGTGAACTGAAGCACGACGGCGAGCAGGACGGCGGCGGTTCCGGCGCAGGCGGCGATGAGGTTGTCGCGCTTGCGGCGTTTCTCCTGGTCCCGCCGCAGCTCGCGCTTTGCCTCCATCTGCTGGATGCGCCGTTTGGCTTCGCGGGCGTTGCGTGGACTGGCCGCCAATGGTCCTCCTTGTATCGGGCCGCGTCCGGTAGGAACTGAATCCGGAGGCGGTTGTCTGCCGGCAGCCTTGCGGCGCCGCCGCCGTATTAGAGATGCCGGCGGATGACGCATAAACTGACTGCCGCACATAGTTTATGCATGAGTTGCCGGACTGCCGCCGTTCCCCGCCCGTTTCGGGCGGAATGCCGGGCAAAGTCCCAGGCACCCTTCATCAAGAGGAGAACATCCACCATGGCACGCACAGCCTCCCTGTCCGGATTCCCCGAGTGGCTTCCTGAGGAGCGGCTGGTGGAGCTGCACGTGCTGGACACCCTTCGCAAGGTTTTTGAGCTGCACGGCTTCGCGTCCATCGAGACCCGTGCCGTGGAAACCGTGGGCCAGCTGCTGCGCAAGGGTGAGATTGATAAGGAGGTCTACGGCCTCAGCCGCCTTCAGGACGACGATGCCGACACCTCCGACGCGGGCAAGGCCGGCAAAGCTGACCCCAACGCCCTCGCGCTCCACTTCGACCTCACTGTGCCTTTTGCGCGGTACGTCGTTGAGAACGCCGGGTACCTGGCGTTCCCGTTCCGGCGCTACCAGATCCAGAAAGTCTGGCGCGGGGAGCGCCCGCAGGAAGGCCGGGCCCGCGAATTCACCCAGGCAGACATCGATGTGGTGGGCGACGGCGAGCTGCCGTTCCGCTATGACGTGGAGATTGCCCTGGTCATTGCCGAAGCCTTGAGCGCACTGCCGATTCCGGACTTCCGCCTCCGGATCAACAACCGCAAGCTTGCCGAAGGCTTCTACCGCGGCATCGGCCTGGATGACACCGCCGGTGTGCTCCGCAGCATCGACAAGCTGGAAAAGATCGGCGCAGCCAAGGTCGCAGATCTGCTCAAGACCGAACTGGGTGCTACTGATGACCAGGCGCAGGCCGCGCTGAAGCTGGCAGGAATCCGTACCGAGGACACCTCGTTTGTGGCCCAGGTCCGTGCGCTCGGCGTGACGAACGACCTCCTTGAGGAGGGCCTGAATGAACTGGAACAGGTGATCGAAGCGGCCGTGCAGCGCGCGCCGGGCAAGGTTGTTGCCGATCTCAGCATCGCCCGCGGCCTGGATTACTACACCGGCACGGTGGTGGAGACGGTCCTGGTGGGCCACGAACAGCTCGGTTCCATCTGCTCCGGCGGCCGCTACGACGCGTTGGCGAGCAAGGGCAACCGCAAGTTCCCCGGCGTCGGCCTCTCCATCGGTGTGACGCGGCTGGTTTCGCGCATCCTGAGCCAGGACCTGGCCAAGGCCTCCCGTTCGGTGCCCACCGCCGTGCTGGTGGCGCTCACCACTGACGACAGCTGGGGTGCCGCGCAGGACGTTGCCGCCCAGCTCCGCAGCCGGGGCATCGCCACCGAAGTCGCTGCCAAGGCCGAGAAGTTCGGCAAGCAGATCAAATTCGCGGACCGCCGCGGGATCCCGTTCGTCTGGTTCACCGACGACGACGGCAAGCACCAGGTCAAGGACATCCGGTCCGGCGAGCAGGCCGACGCCGATCCCGCAACCTGGACGCCGCCGTCGGAAGACCTTAACGTCCAGGTCACAACAGTCCAGGTGCCAGCGGCAGCAGCCCAGCCGGCCTGACCGACCCGGTGTTCAGCTAGCGGCGCAGCCGAAGCACCACGAACCGGCCGGCCGCGCCGACGGCCAGCACGGCGGCCATCCCCAGCACCGAGACGTGCGGCAGCGTGAAAGCCAGCAGCAGGCAGCTGATGAAGCCAACCACATTGAGCCACCTCGGACCGTGGGCCGGGTGCTCCTCCAGGGTGTACGCCGCGGCGTTCGTCACCGCGTAGTAGATGAGCACACCGAAGCTGGAGAACCCCACCACCGTCATCACGTCAGTGGTCAGGATCAGGAAGATCACGACGGCGCCCACCGCCAGTTCCGCCACGAACGGCACCGTGTGCTTGCCGCCCACTCGTGCCAGGGGCGCCGGCAGATCGCGTTCCCGCGCCATGGCCAACGTTGTGCGGCCAACTCCCGTGATGAGCGCAAGCAACGCACCTAGGCACGCCGCTGCCGCGCCGGCCTGAACCACCGGCGCACCGGCGGCGAGTTGCGAATTGACCACAGCGTCCAGCAGCGGGGCCGTGGTGGCGGCCAGCTTGCCTTCGGTCAAGTGGTTTTGGAGCAGCAGCGCCAACGCCAGGTAGATGACGAAGGCGCCGGCGAGGGCAGCCAGGATCGCACGCGGAATGGTCCTGGCCGGATCCTTGACTTCCTCTCCGAGGGTGGCGATGCGCGCATAGCCGGCGAAGGCGAAGAACATCAGGCCGGCGGCCGGCAGCACGCCACTAAAGCCGGCGGTAGCTCCGCCGTCGGACGTTCCGCCTGCCGAAAAGTCCGCAGGATGCGGCCCCACGATGGCGGCAGCGGCAACAAACACCAGGGTGGCCAGGACAACGCACAGCAGGATTCTGGTCAGGAGTGCTGTGCGGGTAATGCCAAACAGGTTCACGGCGGTCAGCGCCACCACCGCAGCGATGGCAACCGGCACCGCGTAGCCCGGTGACACATAGTGGCCGAACGTCAGGGCCATGGCGGCGCAGGAGGCCGTCTTGCCGCTGACAAATCCCCAGCCGGCCAGGAAACCGGGCCATTCCCCCAGGCGCTTCCGGCCGTACACGTACGTTCCGCCGCTGGCCGGATACCGTGCAGCCAGTTCCGCGGAGGCCACCGCGTTGCAGTAGGCCACGGCACCCGCGATCAGGACCGAAAGGACCAGGAAATTTCCGGCCAGGCCCGCGGCGGGGGCGAAGACCACAAAAACGCCGGCCCCGAGCATGGAGCCCAGGCCGATGGACGTGGCGTCAAACACGCCGAGCCTCCGTTGAAGCTGCTGGTGTTCGGGCATGGGGGAGTCGCGCCTTTCCAGCGGGTAAACTCAGACGGGATTGTTCCCGGAACGATCCTATGCAGTTTTATCTTTTGTTTTCCTGCTGTCGTCTTCAGAAAGGCGTGCTGTGCTGCGCACACATGACCTCGGATCCCTTCGCTCCGAGCACATTGGACAAACCGTAACCCTGGCTGGCTGGGTGGGCCGCCGTCGTGATCACGGTGGTGTTGCATTCGTGGATCTGCGCGATGCGTCCGGCGTGGCCCAGGTTGTGGTCCGTGAGGAAGAGGTCTTCCATGGCCTGCGCAACGAGTACGTCCTGCAGATCACCGGCACCGTCTCCAAGCGCCCGGAGGGCAACGAGAACCCCGCTCTGGCCACTGGCGCCATCGAGGTCATGGCGGACAAGGTGGTTATCCTCAACACCTCCGATCCGCTGCCGTTCCAGATCGACGAGCACGTGGAGGTCGGTGAGGAAGCCCGCCTGAAGCACCGCTACCTCGACCTGCGCCGCCCCGGCCCCGCCCGCAACCTCCGGCTGCGCTCCGAAGCCAACCGGATTGCCCGTGAACTGCTCCACCAGGACGGTTTTGTCGAGATCGAGACCCCCACGCTGACGCGTTCGACGCCGGAAGGCGCCCGCGACTTCGTGGTCCCCGCCCGCCTGGCGCCGGGTTCCTGGTACGCACTGCCGCAGTCACCGCAGCTTTTCAAGCAGCTCCTGCAGGTGGGCGGCTTCGAGAAGTACTACCAGATCGCGCGCTGCTACCGCGACGAGGACTTCCGCGCCGACCGCCAGCCCGAATTCACCCAGCTGGACATCGAAGCCAGCTTCGTGGACCAGGACGACATCATTGCCCTGGGCGAAAACATCGTCAAGGCGCTGTGGAAGCTGATCGACGTCGAGATCCCCACGCCCATCCAGCGCATCACCTACGCAGACGCCATGGCGCGCTATGGCTCGGACAAGCCCGATCTCCGCTTCGGCGTGGAATTGACTGAGCTCACCGAATTCTTCAAGGACACCGGATTCGGCGTCTTCAAGGCCCCGTATGTCGGCGCCGTGGTGATGCCCGGCGGCGCTTCCCAGCCGCGACGCACCCTGGACGGCTGGCAGGAATTCGCCAAGCAGCGAGGCCACAAAGGCCTGGCCTACGTCCTCTTCAAGGAAGACGGCGAACTGGCCGGCCCTGTTGCCAAAAACCTGAACGAAACCGAGCGTGCAGGCCTCGCCGACGCCGTGGGCGCCAAGCCGGGCGACTGCATCTTCTTCGCCGCCGGTGAGAAGTCAGCGGCCCGTGCCCTCCTGGGTGCTGCACGCGTGGAGATCGGCCACCGCACCGGCCTGATCGACCCCAGCGCCTGGGCCTTCTGCTGGGTGGTTGACGCCCCCATGTTCGAACCGGCCGCCGCAGCGGTGGCGTCCGGCGATGTGGCTGTTGGCGCCGGAAAGTGGACGGCCGTCCACCACGCCTTCACCTCGCCCAAGCCCGAGTTCATGGACACGTTCGACAAGGACCCGGAATCGGCCCTGTCCTACGCTTACGATATCGTCTGCAACGGCAATGAAATCGGCGGCGGCTCCATCCGTATCCACGAGCGTGACGTCCAGGAACGCGTCTTCGAACTGATGGGGCTGGACAAGGCAGACGCCCAGACCAAGTTCGGCTTCCTGCTGGAAGGCTTCAAGTTCGGCGCTCCTCCGCACGGCGGCATCGCGTTCGGCTGGGACCGTGTGGTGGCATTGCTGGCGGGCGTTGAGTCCATCCGCGACGTTATTGCCTTCCCGAAGACAGGCAACGGATACGATCCGCTGACCCAGGCCCCCGCGCCGATCACGGCGCAGCAGCGCAAGGAAGCCGGCGTGGACTTCAAGCCCCAAACGAAAACGGAAGAGCCCAAAAAGGCCGAGTAATCTGAACACCGCAGTCGCGAGGCTCCCCGGGAAACCGGGGGGCCTTTCGCATCGGAAGGGTGGTATGCCATGACAGCTCCAGCTCCAGGACCTGCTCCGGCCTTGCCCGGGCTTGAGTCGCTGATGGACGCCGCCTGGCCGGGCCCGGACCGCGAGGAATCCGCCGGCTGGGTGCTTCGCGCGGCCTCGGGCGTGACCCAGCGCGCCAATTCGGTCTGGCCGCGGGAGCCGCAGGGCGACACCCGCCGGCAGCTCGAGGCTCTGCGTGCGGCGCGGCTCTGGTACCGCGGCCGGCGCCTGCCGTTGATTTTCCAGGTCTTCGATGATCCCCGCTCCACCGGACTGAATGCCATCCTCGACGGGGAAGGCTTCACCCGGCAGTCCGAAACACTGGTGATGTGCCGGAGCAACGGCGTCCAGGCGGCGGACCAACCTGCGCTAACCCATCCTGCGGCGGCCCAACCCGGCGTCGAGATCTCCACGGTCCCCAGCGATGAGTGGCTGGAGCTGTGGTGGAGCGTGGACGGCCGCGGCGGCCCGGCCGAGCGCGAGACCGCACGCAGCATCCTGGCAGGCTGCCCGTCGCTCTATGCGCTGGTGAGGTCCCACGACGGCGTTCCCGCCGCCGTCGGCCGGCTCGCTCTCCCTCCCGCCGGGGAAGCAACAGGGGGTTGGGGCGGGCTGTACTGCATGGCCACCCGCCCGGACGCCCGGCGGCGCGGCCATGCCCTGCGGATCATGCAGGCACTCTTGTACGAAGGCGCCGTCCGGAACCTGGCCGGCTACTGGCTGCTGGTCACCGCAGCAAACTCCGGGGCCCAGCAGCTCTACGCCAAGGCAGGATTCCAGGAAGCCTGCCGCTACCTTTACCGGCAGGAACGGCCCAAGCGGCACCTGACCGGCTGTTGACGGTGTTTGCGGCGGCTGCAATGCACGGGCGCATCCACGGCAGGGGTTCATCAAGGGCTCAGGTACATCATGGCTCCGGTACATCAACGCTTATCCCAAGGGGTTCGCGCCCGTCAGGTGGCCCGGTGGCGCCGGCGATCATCACCTTTTCGCCTGCGATCCCGATAACGTAAACACGGAGATCCTCCTGTTCGAGTGCGGTGTGGTCCACTGTCCGGGCCGCAAACTCCCTGCCGTCGCCGCTGACCATAAGAACGGGCGCGTGTGATGGCGTGGCCGCCCTTGGGTTGCCAGCAGCACAAACCCTTCGCCGTTAGTGGCCAGCCGGGGGGGAAGGCCACCTCCTGATCGGAGGACGGAGCATCCAGGTCGGTTCCGTGCTCCCAGGTCAGTCCGTTGTCGCCGCTGGAGTAGGTCGAATAGCGAACGGGTTTCCCGGTGGAGCTCTGTTGCACCAGGGCCACCGTCCGCGATGGCCCCGCAGTGAGCGACATCGAACGCCTGGACCTGATCCTCGAAGCCGAGGGCGACAGCACCAACCGGTAGAGGCTGGCCAACCAGGCTGACGTGCTGATGCTGCTCTACGTCCTTGGCGAGAAGGAATTGACGCTCTTTCTGGCCGGGGTGGGCTATGAAGTGTCCGCCGCACAACTCGCCGAGACAGTCGATTACTACCTGGCCCGCACGGCTCACGGCTCCACGCTCAGCCGCGTGGCACACGCTTCAGTGCTAGCCGCGATGGGCACGGAGCGGGCCTGGAGCACTTTCCGTGAGGCGCTGAGCGCTGACCTTCGACGACACCCAAGGCGGCACCACTCACACAGGCATCCACCTTGGCGCCATGGCCGGAACCATCGATGTTATCAGCGCAGCTTTGCTGGCCTCAGAATCACCAGTGATGCTCTTCTTTTCGCCCCAAAAATGCCAAAAGAAATTAGAGTCAGTTTCCTTCCGTGTCCGCTACCGGGACCATCTACTCGCCGTCAACCTCGAACACGGCACGTTGACTGTTTCAGCGGCTCCCGGAGACGCCTCCGCCATCCGGCTGCAGGTCGGCTCCGAACGCGTCCTTCTGGGCGCCGGCGATACACGGCACTTCCCGCTTGTTGCTGGCTAAGGTCTCCCGGCATGTACCTGTCCGGGGCAGGTCCGCTGAATAAGGAACCCGCTGAATCAGGGTCCGCTGAATAAGGAACCCGCTGAATCAGGTCCGCTGAATAAAGAACCCGCTGAATAAAGAAACACGACGGCGGGAATCACCTACGGAGAGGGCTTTCCCGCCCGGGGCGAGTGCACCACGAGGACAGGACAGTGCGCGTGGGCGACGCAGGCAGCGCTGACCGATCCGAGCAGCAGGCCGGCAAAACCGCCATGCCCGCGGCTTCCGACGACAAGTAGAGAGGCGCGCCTGCTTCCGCCAACTAACGACGTCCGTGCCGATCCGTGGACGAGCCTGACAATGACATGGCGCGGACGTTCGGGGCCAAAGGCTTCCGCGAGTGCACGCTCCAGATTTTCCTCAGCTTCGCGGGCAAAACCTTCTACCCCCATAGCAAGATAGTCTTCATAACCTGCCGGATACTCCCAGCATCCCCAGGCTTCCAGGCGGGTCCCAAGGGCCAGCGCCAGACGAGTCCCTTGGCGAAGAGCTTCGATGGATGCGTCGGAACCGTCCACGCCGACGATGATCTTCTCCTCAGCGGCTTTGGCCATGATCTTCTCCTCGCGTGCCGTACGTGCACAGGCTTCCTCAAAGCATGTACCCGGCGGTTAAGGACGAACAGGGTCCAAGGTCACGACGCCGGCACAGCGTCCGCATCAACGTCCCGGACCCCACCATGACCTTTGGCCCTAGACGCTACGGCCCACCTGGTGAAGCCTGTCAACGAACCAGACTTCGGCGAATTTGGAGTAGCAGTGACGCAACAAGGGGGTCCGCCCCGATTCGGACTGGATGCAACCGGTCTGAGTTCTGAACGCGCCGCAGCATTGCTCAGGGAGTCGGGGCCAAACGTTCTTCCCACCGCGAAGCCGGTACGGCAGTGGCGGAAGCTCCTGGGCGAGTTGACGCATTTTTTTGCACTGATGCTGTGGTGCGCCGCTGCACTTGCCTTCGTCGGAGGCCTCCCGGAGCTTGGTGTTGCTATCATCGTGGTGGTCGTCGTCAACGGGATTTTCGCCCACATCCAGCAGGAACGTGCCCAGCACGCGGCCGCAAAACTGCGCGCGCTGCTGCCCGCTGACGTCTCCGTCCGCCGGGACGGACACATCCAGAGGGTTCACACCAGTGAACTGGTCCCGGGTGACGCCGTGGTCCTGACAGCAGGTGACCGGGTGCCCGCCGACGTCGTCCTGACTGTTGCCTCCGGCTGTGCCGTGGATGAGTCAATGCTGACAGGCGAGAGTGAAGCGGTAGCTAAGGCCAGCGGCGACAGCGCCTGGGGCGGGACGTTCCTCGTCAACGGAGACGCAGACGCGGTAGTGTCCCACACAGGTGGAAACACGCGGCTTGCCGGAATCTCCGCGCTGACCAGTGGAACAGTATCTCCGCCGACACCGCTGGCCCGTGAGCTGCGCCGGATCGTCCACATCATCGCGACGGTAGCACTGGCCGTCGCCGGGTTCTTCTTCCTCGTGTCCTTGTTGGTAGGCATCCCTTGGCAGGGCGCTTTCCTCTTCGCCATCGGCGTCGCCGTTGCCCTGGTCCCCGAGGGGCTCCTGCCGACCGTCACTCTCTCACTGGCGATGGGGGCCCAACGGATGGCGGCGCGGAACGCCTTGGTCCGCAATCTGGAGGCCGTGGAAACTCTGGGATCCACCACTTTCATCTGTACCGACAAGACAGGAACCCTGACGCAGAACCGGATGAACGCCGTCGAAGTCTTTACAGCCGACGGCCGTGCGAAGGTGACGGGGGAGGGTTACCAGCCGGAGGCCGACATAGAGGGAACCGGGATCTCCGCGGCCACCAGTACCGCGCTCGCGGCACGGGCCGCCTCCCAGGGCAGGGCTGTCCTCCACGGAGTTGAGTGGAGGACGGCGGGGGATCCGATGGAGGCTGCCATTGACGTTCTGGCGCGCCGTCTTTCCGGGTCCGCTCCCGTAGATGCGATGCCTGCGCGGCGGTTCGCGTTTGATCCCCGCCGTCGGCGTGAATCGGCCATTGTCGGCGCCACCCTCTTTGTTAAAGGGGCGCCCGAATCGGTCCTGGCGCTCTGCGGAGAGTCCGCAGGCGCTGCGGCGGAAGAAGTTGAAGCGATGGCTTCCCGGGGGCTGCGGGTCATGGCGGTCGCGATGCGTGAGCTGCCCGGTCCGGTGCAGGACTGGCTGGGGCGCCTTCCCGAGGAGGCTGAAGTGGAGCTCACCCTGCTGGGGCTGATCGCCCTCCACGACCCGCCCCGGCCCGGCGTGGGGGAGGTGATCCAGACTGCCCGCGAAGCCGGGATCAGGGTCGGGATGATCACAGGCGACCATCCCGCCACGGCTGCGGCGATTGCCCGGGAAATCGGTCTGATGGGATCCCCGGAACTGGTTCTGGAAGGATCGCAGTTTCCTGAGGACGAACAGATCCTTGGCGCCTTGCTGGACCGGGATGGCATTGTGGTGAGCCGGGTCTCGCCGGAACAGAAGCTGCGGGTGGCCAAGGCGCTGCAGAGCCGCGGCCACGTCGTGGCCATGACAGGCGACGGCGTCAACGACGGTCCCGCGCTGCAGGAGGCCGATATCGGGGTGGCCATGGGACTCAGCGGAACTGACGTTGCCCGTGAAGCTGCCGATCTGGTGCTCCTGGATGACCACTTCGCCACGATCGTCGCAGCCATCGAACAGGGCCGGACCACGTACTCCAACATTCACCGCTTCCTGACCTACCACCTGACAGACAACGTTGCCGAACTGACGCCCTTCGTCATCTGGGCACTGTCCGGCGGCCAGTTCCCGCTCGCCCTCGGTGTACTGCAGATCCTCGCCCTCGACATCGGCACCGACCTCCTTCCCGCCCTCGCCCTGGGCGGCGAACCGCCAGGAAAAGGTGTGCTGAAGCGGCCACCCGAAAGACGGCATCTGATGGACCGCCGGCTGATGTTCCGGGTGTTCTGCGTGCTGGGTCCCGTGGAAGCGGCCATGGAAATGACGGCGTTTTCCGTGGTGCTGTTCGGCGGCGGGTGGACGCGCGGAGACCCGCAGGATGCCGATCTGGTGATGGCGGCGTCCGGAGCCGCCTTCACCGCCGTCGTGCTTGGCCAGCTGGCCAATGCTTTCGCCTGCCGCAGCGCCACCCTGCCGCCCTGGAAGCAGGGCTGGCTCACTAATCGCCTGCTGCTCTGGGCGGTGCTGGCAGAAATCGGCGCTTTGGCCGTGTGCCTTTACGCAGTGCCTGTTTCCGCCGTACTTGGACACCTCCCGCCGCCGCTCCTCGGGTTCGCCGTTGCGGCTTTGGCTGTTCCCGCGGTGCTGGCAGCCGACTGGGCTTACAAGAGGCTAAGACGGCACGGAACAAAAGCCGGATAGCACCCTTCTCACGCCGGAGTCCGCAGGACCAAAGCCTCTGCTGCTGCCGCGGCTGACCCGGGAGGATCGAGCCATGAATGCAAGGACGACGATGACCGACGTTCACGTGGTGTGGCTGGAAGACGTAGGGATGGGCGATGTGCCCTCCGTGGGCGGCAAGAACGCATCGCTGGGTGAGCTGACACGCTCCCTGATAAGTTCGGGCGTCCGGGTACCGGAGGGCTTTGCCACCACGGCCTCCGCCTACCGGGCGTTCGTCGCCGCCAACGGCATCGAACCGGCGATGCGTGCCTCGATCGATGCATACCGGGCGGGCCGGACAAGGCTGCGGGAAGCCGGCGAATCCATCCGGGAACTCATCCTTGAAGGGCAGTTTCCGCCGGACATCGCCGCCGACATCAGGGAACACTACAGAGCCTTGTCCCAACGGACAGGACAGGCCCGGGCCTCGGTTGCCGTGCGCAGCAGCGCCACGGCAGAGGACCTTCCGGACGCGAGTTTCGCCGGCCAGCAGGAAACCTTCCTTAACGTTGCCGGCGAGCGGGAGCTGATGGAGGCCTGCAGGCGGTGTTATGCCTCGCTGTACACCGACCGGGCCATCAGCTACCGGGAAATCAAGGGGTTCGACCATCTGGATGTGGCCTTGTCCATCGGCGTGCAGAGGATGGTGCGTTCAGACCTTGGGGCATCCGGGGTGATGTTTTCCATCGACACAGAATCAGGATTCCCGCGCAGCGTGCTGATCAGCGCCGCGTGGGGGCTGGGAGAAACGGTGGTCCAGGGCACCATCAACCCCGATAAGTACCAGGTATTCAAGCCACTGCTGTCCACCACACAATTTGCACCGATCATCGAGAAAACAATGGGCTCGAAAGAACGGAAGATGGTTTACAGCCGGGGCGGGCACGCGCGAACCAGGACAGTTGACACGACAGACCTGGAGCGGCGCTCCTTGGTACTCACCGAGTCCGAGATTTTGACCCTAGCTCGCTGGGCTGTGGCGGTGGAGGACCACTACGGGTGTCCTATGGACATGGAGTGGGCCAAAGACGGGTCCACCGGCGAACTCTTCATGGTCCAGGCACGGCCGGAGACTGTCCAGGCGCGGCGCAGCGGGTCCGTTTTCCGCGTCTACCACCTTCGCGAATCGGGCCCTCGGCTTGTCTCCGGTGCGGCGATCGGTGAATCGATCGCGCACGGCTCCGCCTGTGTGGTCCGGGACGCCCGGGACATCGACAAATTCCGGGACGGCGCCATCCTGGTGACCCAAATGACCGACCCTGACTGGGTTCCCATCATGCAGCGCGCCGCCGGCATCGTTACCGACCACGGCGGCCCGACAAGCCATGCCGCGATTGTGAGCAGGGAGCTGGGCGTGCCCGCCGTGGTGGGGACAGGAAACGGCACCTCGGTCCTTGAGGAAGGAAAGCCCATCACGCTTTCCTGCGCGGGCGGTGAGGACGGGGAGGTCTACGAGGGCACCCTCGCTTTCGATGTCGAAGAGGTTGACCTCGGGGCCCTGCCTGCGACCCGGACCGCCGTCATGGTCAACATCGCCAGCCCGTCAGCCGCCTTCCAGTGGTGGCGCCTGCCCGCGGCCGGCGTGGGCCTGGCACGGATGGAATTCATCATCAGCAACCTCATCCGGATCCATCCCATGGCGCTGGTCCATCCCGAACGCGTCACAGACGCCGGCGAGGCTGCACGCATCAGGGAGCTCACGTGCGGCTACACCGACCTGCAGGAATACTTCGTTGACGTCCTCGCCAGGGGCATCGCCAAGATCGCGGCGCCCTATCACCCGCTCCCCGTGATCGTCAGGCTCAGCGACTTCAAAAGCAACGAATACGCACACCTGATCGGAGGCGGCTCCTTCGAAGTTGCCGAAGAGAATCCCATGCTGGGATTCCGCGGGGCCTCGCGTTACTACGACAAGCGTTACCGGGAAGGATTCGCCCTGGAATGCCGGGCGCTGAAACGAGTACGCGAGAAACTCGGATTCTCCAACGTCATTGTCATGGTGCCGTTCTGCCGCACCCTCCACGAGGCAGACCTGGTGACCAAGGTGATGGCAGAAAACGGCCTGGTCCGTGGTGAGGAGGGACTGCAGATCTACATGATGTGCGAGGTTCCCTCGAACGTCATCCTCGCGTCGGAATTCGCCCGGCGCTTCGACGGATTCTCCATAGGGTCGAATGACCTGACACAGCTTGTCCTGGGGGTTGACCGCGATTCTGAACAGCTGGCCGGGCTTTTTGACGAGAGGGACGAAGCGGTCACGTCGATGATCGCAGAGGTTATCGGCAAGGCGCATGCAGCCGGGATCAAGATCGGTATCTGCGGCCAGGGCCCGAGCAACCACCCGGACTTCGCGGAATTCCTGGTGAAGGAGGGCATCGATTCCATTTCGCTCAACCCCGACACGTACCTCAAGACGGTTCCCGTGATCGCTGCGGCCGAAAAGTCCGAAAAGTGACTCGGCTGGGCATTCTCACGAGCGGCGGAGACTGCCCCGGGCTGAATGCGGTGATCCGCGGTGCAGTGCTGAGTGGCGTCATTTCCCACGGGTATGACTTTGTCGGTTTCCGGGACGGGTGGCGAGGGGTGCTTGACGGGGACGTGGTCCCGTTGCCGCGGCACGCCGTGCGGGGACTTTCCCGTCTTGGCGGGACCATCCTTGGTACATCGAGGACCAATCCGCTAAAGGAAGGCGGAGTGGGGGCGGTGCGCGAAAGCCTCAGCCGTCTCGGAGTGGACGGCCTGGTCGCCATCGGGGGAGAGGGCACCCTGGCGGCCGCGCAGGAACTGTCAGACCAGGGAATTAAGGTGGTGGGCGTTCCAAAGACCATCGATAATGACCTCGACGCCACCGATTTCACCTTCGGCTTCGACACCGCGGTCCAGACGGCGACAGAGGCCATCGACCGGCTGCGCACCACGGGGGAGTCGCATCACCGCTGCATGATCGCAGAAGTCATGGGCCGAAATGCCGGCTGGATCGCCCTTCATGCCGGGATGGCTTCCGGCGCCCACGCCATCCTCATTCCGGAACACACGGTTCCGTTGGGGCAGGTTGCCGGGTGGGTGCAGTCCGCACACGACCGCGGGCGGGCACCGTTGGTGGTTGTCGCAGAGGCGTTCGTCCCGGAGGGCCAGGACGCGCCGTACTCGCCCCGCGGCCTGGACACCTTCGGCAGGCCCCGGCTGGGCGGAATCGGTGTGCTCATGGAGCACGAACTGCAGTCGCTGACCGGAATCGAAACCCGGGCGACGGTTTTGGGGCACATCCAGCGGGGTGGCGCCCCCACCGCCTTTGACAGGGTGCTGGCCACACGGCTGGGCATGGCCGCTGTCGAATCCACCGCCACCGGCCGTTGGGGGACCATGGTCTCCCTGCACGGTACCAGCATCGTGAACGTCGGATTTGACGCTGCGCTGGGCCGGCTCAAGACCGTTCCCGAGGACCGTTACCGTGAGGCAGCGGTCCTGTTCGGCTGATCCGTGGCCGGATCCTGCTGTTAGCCGCGCGTTATCTCGATCTTCCTCGCCGGGGGCTGCTGGGCGGCCGTCGGCACCGGCGTCCTGACCTCCAGCACCCCGTCCCTGTAGGAAGCAGTGATGTCCTCCTGTTGAACGCCGTCGGGCAAAGCGAGCCTCCGCACGAAAGAACCATAGCGGAACTCCGAGCGGTAACTGTCCTTTTCCTTCTGCTCGGACTGCTCCCTGCGCTCGGCCTTGATCTCAAGGGCGCCGTCAACGATGGTGACGCTGACGTCCTTGTCCGGATCGATCCCTGGCAGTTCGGCCCGGACCACAAGTGTGTTGCCTTCAACCGATTCTTCGACGCGGATCCCCGACGCCGCTGTATCACCTTCGAAAATTCTTTCAATCATCTCGACGGGGGAGCGCCGGGTGTCAAACCATTTCATCAAATCAGCCATGGCTGCCTCCTTGCTTGGATGACCGTCGGGGCATGACGTGCCCGACTCCTTAAGGGTCGGGCAAAGGGCCGGGAGGACCCAGAGGCTTTGGTCCTGAGTGCCGGGAAGGTTGCGCTGATGGTGCGGTTCAATGCGAGCCGGCATTGGAGGGCTAGGATCAGTTGCATGAGCAGCTCCCCCTCAGAGTCTCACACGGAAGTCCTCGCCCCGGCTGACTGCTGGAAGTATCTCCAGTCTTCCTATATCGGGCGGCTGGCCGTGATCAACGGTGCGGTCCCCGAGATGTTTCCCTTGAACTTCATGACTGTCGGCGAAACGGTGGTCTTCCGCACGGCGCCCGGCACGAAACTTCGTGCCCTCCTCAGCGGCGCCGCCGTGGCTTTTGAGACAGACGGGCTGAATGCATACGCCACCGAAGTGTGGAGCGTTGTGGTCAAGGGAATGCCTGGGCCGTTTGACGGAGATCCGGCGGCCCTCCAGGAAGCCGGTCCTGACCGCGAACCGTGGCAGGCCGGACTCAAAGAGCATCTGGTGCAGATCGTCCCTACGGAGGTCTCCGGGCGAAGGTTTGCGGTTTCGCCGCGCACGCGCTGGTGGCCGCCGCAGGATTTTTCGGCGGACTGGCTCTAGGGCCGCGCCACTGAGTTCTGTGTCACCTTCGCAGGCCTATCGACAGGGTACCGCCGTGCGTGGACCTGGCTTAGTGCCAGGACCGCAAGGATGGCGACGGAGGCGGCGGCAAACGAGGCAGTTGTGAGTTCAGGAGGTGGCCATTCGAGCATAAAGAATTCCTGCAGGATGGGGACGGTCATCAGCAGGAACAGGCCCAGGCACATGGCTGCAATGATGGCCACGCGCAGGGCGCTGACCGGGCGGCTGACAGCCGCCAGCACGCTCAGGGCAACCAGGGAAAGGGTTACCACGGAGGCGGTGCGGCTGGCTCCGGCGCTGAAGCCGCCCGCCGCCACGGAATACACTTGCACAGCCAGTACCGCCGTCGCGACGATGATTCCGGCCGGGACGGCCATGGCCAGTGACCGTTTCAAGAATCCAGGTTTGTAGCGGCGTGGATTGCTCATCAGGGCCAGAAAGAACGCGGGGATGCCGATGGTGAGACCGTCAGTGGCGGAGAGCTGCCGGGGCAGGAACGGAAAGCTCCACAACAGCGCTCCGAACACTATCGACAGGACTACCGCGTAGGTTGTTTTGCTTAGGAACAGCACCGAGACCCGCTCAATGTTGACGATGACCTGGCGGCCTTCGGCCACGACTGCAGGAAGCCTGTCAAAGCGCCCGTCCAAAAGCACTAATTGGGCCACGGCTTTGGTGGCGGGTGCCGCAGTGTCCATGGCGATCCCGATGTCCGCTTCCTTCACTGCCAGGGCGTCGTTGACGCCGTCACCCGTCATGGCGACGGTGTGCCCCATTCTCTGCAGCGCCATGACCATATCTTTCTTCTGGGCGGGCGTCACTCGACCGAACACGGACAAGCCGTCCAGCGTTTCCTCCATCAGGTGAGGATCTGAGGGCAGGTGCCGCGCATCGTAGCCGACGACGGCGTCGAGCCCCACCTCACGGGCCACCGCCATGACCGTCCGGTGGTCATCGCCGGAGAGGATCTTCACGGCAACGCCCTGCTGGCGGAAATAGGACAGGGTCTGCGCTGCATCGGGGCGGACTTTTTCCCGGAATGTCAGCAGTGTGGCGGCTGTAAGCCCTGGTGGCAGTTGCACGTCGTCGGGATCCCTTTCGGGCGCAACGTCCTGCGAGTAAGCCAGTACCAGGGTGCGTAAACCCGCCCACGCGAGGCGGCGGGACTGGACCAGGACGTCACCGGTGGATGCGTTGTTCCCCTGCAAGACCATCTCGGGTGCACCGAGCACCCACGTTCCCGCAGCAGCATGAGGCGAAGAGAAACTCGCTGCGCTCCACTTCCTGGCGGAAGAGAAAGGAACGACGGCGGCCGGGACCCGGTTGCCGTCAAAGGCGAAGGTGCCCGCCAGGCTGCGGGCGGTGGCGTTGGCGTGGGGGTCGGCGCCGAACCATCCCAGTGCCTCCCTCCAGCCCGGCGGAGATGGAATGCCCGCAGCGTGCACACCGTCGAAGACCACCCTGCCCTCCGTCAGGGTACCGGTCTTATCGATGCACAGAACGTCCACACGGGCCAGTCCCTCCACAGCTGCCAGTTCCTGCACCAACACATTTTGGCGGGCCAGCCGGACACCACCGACCGCGAACGCAACACTGGTCATGAGCACCAGGCCCAAGGGAATCATGGCGATGGCGCCCGCCACTGCGCCAACGAGCGCCTCCACCCAGGCCCCGGTGGTGAAAGCCAGATCCCAGCCACCCTTAGCCTGCATCTGGCCGTTGGTGACGATCACGACGACAGGGAAGAGAGCCCAGCTGATCCACCGAAGGACGCGGTCGATCCCGTTGCGGATCTCTGAATTAACCAGGGAAAAACGTTTCGCCTCCGCGGTGAGCCGGCTGGCGTACGAGCCGGCCCCTACGCCGACCACCCGCGCCTCGCCTTGCCCCGCCGTGATGGTGGAACCCGACCACACGGTGGAGCCCCTGCCCTTGCCTACGGGTTCAGACTCGCCGGTAAGGAAGGATTCGTCAATTTCAAGGCCATCCCCGCTGATGATGACGGCGTCTGCCACGACCTGGTCGCCGGCATGCAGTACCGCGACGTCGTCCAGGACGACGTCGGAAACTGCGATGTCCTGGACCTGGCCTTCACGGAGCACCCTGGCCCGGGGGGCGTCAAGGACGGCCAGCCGGTCCAGCAGCCTCTTGGCGCGGTACTCCTGGACCACGCCGATGACGGCGTTGCTGAGCGCGGCGAAGCCGAAGAGCGCGTCCTTCCACTGCCCCAGGAAGAGCAAGAGCAGGAAGCAGCCGCCAACAATGCCGTTAAAGAGGGTCAGCACATTCGCCCGGACAATCTGCCACAGGCTTCTGCTCGAATTGTCGGGAACTCCGTTGGCCAGGCCTGCCAGCGTTCGTTCCTTCACATCATCGGCGGAGAGACCGGATCCTGCGGGAGCATCAGCCCCGGGCGGATATGGCGCCGCTGCCGTGCCCACGCGGCTCACTCAGGGTGCCGGCGAGAGGGCTGCGCCGAGCGTCTTTCCCCATTCGCGCGCCCGGTCGAGTTCACCTGGCAAAAGCTGGTTGGCGTCATCGACGAGGAAGCTCGCAGGCTCGACTATCAGCTCAAGGCCATGTTGCTTGAGTCGTTTCGCGATGCCTTTGGACGCGTGACCGGTCACTAGCTTGTTCCCCTTCAGCCGGGTGTCGAAGGCGGCCGCTTTTCCGGTTGCCTTGTCCAGGAAGTCGAACCATGCCCGCAAGCCCGGTCCTCCCGATGCGGCGTCCGGGACCAATCCCTTCTCCGGGTGTTCAAGGGCGTCTTTGACTGCCAGTTCCCACATCGGCTTCCTGCTCATGCCGTGGATGTGGGTCGGCCCTCCCACCACCAGGAGATCCGTGGCGGTGGGCTGGGTCTGGCCTGCCTCCTCCACGGACATCACGTGTGGTTCGGCCACCCCCTCCAGCCCTTGCGCTATCGCATCAGCGATTGCGCGTGTGTTGCCGTAGAGGGATTCGTAAACGATGGCTGCTTTCATGGTGTGGCCTTCTTCTCGAGTGCTGAGGCCAGGTCCTGGGCCCAGCTCGCTGCCTTTTCAAGTTCTCCACCGCGCAGGGGCCCTTCGGTGCCCCGGACGTAGAACGGGGCGGGGCGGGCGATGGCGTGGGCGCGCCTTCCGTGAGCAGTTTGGTCACCTTCTTGGCGGCGTCGCCATGGATGAAGAAGCGGACGCGGGTGTCGAACGCTGCGGCCTTGATGCCCTGAGCCGGCCGTTGCCCAACTGCGCCAGCAGTACCGTGATTTTGGGGGTGGGCCGCCAGCCGTTGATGGGGGAGCCGACGATGAGGAGATCGCCGCCTGACAGGTTCCCGGGGTTGAAGTCCGTCACGGAAACCGCTGCAGCGCGGATAGGTTTGAGGCCTTGTGCGATGGCTCTGCAACCGCCTTGGTGTTCCCGTATGCGGAGTCGTAAACAACGTAGCCTTTCATGCGGTGATCACTACTTTCAGGGCGTTTGTCTCCGCGGCCCGGGCGAAGGTGTCGTAGGCGTCCATGAACTGGTCAAAACGGAAGCGGTGTGTTGCAAACTTTTCCGCCGGGAGCTTCTTCTGGGCCACGAGTTTCAGCAGCATCGGAGTGGTGTTGGCGTTCACGAGTCCCATGCTGATGTTGATGTTCTGGATCCAGAGGTTCTCCACATGGAGTTCCACTGATTTGCCGTGCACCCCCACGTTGGCGACATTCCCGCCCGGCCGGACGATCTCCGTGCACATGCTGAAGGTCGCGGGAATGCCCACTGCCTCGATGGCCACATCCACGCCCTGGCCGTCGGTCAGGCCCAGCACCTGTTCCTTCCAGTCGGCGTCGCCTGACAGGACGACCTCGGTGGCGCCAAACTCGCGGGACTTCTGCAAGCGGTTCGCGTCAAGGTCGATGGCGATGATGGTCGCCGCTCCGTAGAGCCCGGCGGTGGCGATTGCGGCCAGCCCGACCGGACCCACCCCGACCACCGCTACCGTGTCGCCGGGCTTGACCCGGCCGTACTGGACCCCGATTTCGAAGCCCGTGGGGAGGATGTCCGACAGCATGACGGCCTGCTCGTCGCTTACACCGTCGGGCAGCAGATGGAGGGAGTTTTCGGCGTATGGGACCCGCACGTATTCGGCTTGCGTGCCGTCGATCAGGTGGCCGAAGACCCAGCCGATGCCCGAGGCACCCTCGTCGCCCATGCAGTGCGAATAGAGGCCGCTCTTGCAGTTGGCACAGTGGCCGCAGGACTTGATACAGGAGATGATCACGCGGTCGCCCGGTTTCAGGCTAGTCACGGACGACCCGACCTCAGTAATGGTTCCCACTCCTTCGTGGCCCAGGATTCTTCCTTCCGTCACGGCCGGCACATCCCCTTTGAGGATGTGCAAATCCGTCCCGCAAATGGTGGTGGTGTCAACCTTGACAATGGCATCGGTGGGATTCCGGATCGCCGGATCGGGGACTTCCGTCCAAGACTTCTTCCCTGGGCCTCCGTAAACAATAGCTTTCATAACCGTTCCTGCCTGTTGCTGTTGATAGGGTTCCACGGCGTGCGGAATGCTGCTCCACCTCAACGATGACGCCCGATTGCCTCGCCGGTAAGGGACAAAAGTCCCGGAAGTCCGACGGCGGCGGCTCAGGTCGCCACATTGCCCGCGGTCCCGCCGGGCTCCAGTTGCCGGGAGATCAGGACAGGGGCCGTGGCGTGGTGAAGGACTGCGTGGGCATTTGACCCGATAGCTCCTCTGAGGAGCCCCCGGCCCTTGCTTCCGACGACGATGAGGGCGGCACCACGGGCAGCATTAAGGAGCGCCCGCGGGACGGAAGTATCCTGGGCAACGTGCTGGCTGATAGGCACGTCCGAAGCCAGACCGCTGGCGTCGTGAGCGGCCGTCAGGAGGAGGCGACGGGCCGCTCCTTGGCCCCCTCCGGCCTCGTGGGCTGTGCGGTCATGGGACCGGATGACGTGGATGATCATCAGGTCCGCTCCCGTAGCACTGGCCATGGCACAGGCAATACTCAGGACGCCCGCCGACCCGGAAGAGTCAATTCCCACCACGATGCGCCCCTCCGGGTTCTTATCGAACCGGATGACCGCAACGGGGCAGGACGCCGTCGCCGCGAGTTCCAGACTTACTGAACCCACCAGAAGTCCCATAAATCCACCGATCCCGCGGCTGCCAAGAACCAGCATCCGCGCATCTTCCGCGATCCGCCGGAGATGGCCTGCAGGAAGTCCGTACAGGAGGCTGCTCCGGATCCTGACCCGGGGCGCCACTGACAGCGCCTCAGCTTTCCCCTCATCAAGGATGGCCTGCGCCTGATGTTGCAGCCCGCTTCCCTCTATGCCCTTGACGGGTCCAAGGTCGCTGGTCAGCAGCGGCCACAGTGAGCAATGAACCACCTGCAACTCACAGTCCAAAAACTTCGCGTGCCGTGCAGCCCAGCGCACAGCCAGGGCTGCCTCAGCCGATCCGTCGTAGCCAACTACCACGCGGTCAGGGGAGGGCATGGCTGGACCGGCCTTGCCGCCGCCCTCCACGGAGGCCTGCCCGGGAGCAATCGAAATCCCTGCCGGCAGGTCTGAGCCATGCGCGACGAGGACTGGGCATTTTGCGTGTTCAGCCACCGTTGCGCTCACCGCACCCAGCAGCTGCCCTTCAAATCCGTCGTGGCCGCGGCTGCCCCCTACAACCATGTGCGCAGACCTGCTTTCTTCGACTAGGACCTTGGCCGCCGGCCCTTGGGACACCACCATTTCGAGCCTCGCAGGAGGAACACCGTAGAAGGCCTTGGCCACTGCCTCGGCACAGATTTTCCGGGCTTCTTCATCGGGGTTCCAGACAACCGGGGTGAAAGTGCCGAAGGCGATCTGGAACTGCTAGGAGGACATGGCCCGGATACGGGCGTTGAGCAGCGGCGCCAATGCGCCCGCCCAGCGCAGAGCGAGTGTGGAAGGAGCGCTTCCGTCTACGCCCACCACGATTGGCGGCAGTTCAGCCGCCGGTGGCATCGTGTTCCTCGGCCTCCTGGCTGACCACCAGCACAGGGCAGTGCGCATGGGCTGCACACGCTGCGCTGACGGAGCCCATGAGCTGGCCAAAGAGGCCGCCGTGGCCGCGTCGACCAACGACGAGCATTTGGGCGTTGCGGCTTTCGTCAACCAGGACCTTCGCAGGCGATCCCACTTTGACAGCTGTCGTGAGATGTTCTGGGCGCTCCGCGCCGTAGGCCCTGTCGATGGCCTGTTCCATGAGGCGTTTGGCGATGGCCTCAAGCTCGGCCGTTGTATCGATGTAACCCGGAGGCAGGTGCGCGGGCAGGTAGAAGTCGGAGAAGCCCAGGCATGTGACGAGGTGCAACGGTGCGGCCAGTGCGGACGCCAGGCGCCCGGCGAGGCGCAGCGCCGCGGGGGAGTATTCGGAACCGTCGATTCCGACAAGGATGCGATCGTTATCACTCATGGCAGTACCTTCCCCCAGGATCCGGCGGTGGCCTAGGGCCGAAGGTCACTGAAGGCACACGGTTTCCGGCGGCGCCTCAGGCTGGTCGAAGCAACACTGCGGCCCCCGTGAACCGGTCCAGGGACAGGTCCAGCAATGCCTGGTCTGCCTTTGTCCACGGATAGGGGGTAGTGGTGGGGCGGAGCGGTATTTGCTCTGCCAGCGCGAGGAGTTCCCGCCCGTCGGCTCTGGTATTGGCCGTGACGCTGCGCAGGCGGCGCTCCTGAAAAAGGTCCTTTTGATAGTCCAGGACCGGGATGTCGCTCAAGTGGATGCCTGCGACGGCGAGGGTTCCTCCGCGGTCCAGAGCTCGAAGCGCGATTGGTACCAGCCGGCCCGCAGGAGCGAAGAGGATGGCCGCGTCCAGCAGCTCAGGCGGGACTGCTTCAGCGGGCCCGGCGAACTTTGCCCCCAGTTCAAGGGCCAGCCTCTGCGCCGCCGCCGACCGTGTCATGACATAGACGCTTGCACCCTCGTAGATAGCCATCTGCGCCGTCAGGTGGGCCGATCCGCCAAAGCCATAAATGCCGAGTTTGCCTCCCGGCGGAAGGCCGGAGGAACGAAGCGCCCGATAACCGATGATCCCGGCACACAGCAAGGGCGCCGCGTGCTCATCGGTAAATGCTTCGGGTATCCGGTACGCGTAATCCTCGTGGACGGTCATCAGCTCCGCGTAGCCGCCGTCCGCATCCCAGCCGTTGAATGACGGGGCGAGACAGAGGTTCTCTGACCCGCGGGCACAGAAGCGGCAAGAGCCGCACGTACGGGCCAGCCAGGCTGCCCCCACGCGCTCGCCAAGACGGAACCGGGAGCTGCCAGCTCCGAGCCCCACCACCTCGGCGACCACTTCATGGCCAGGGATCCGTCGAGCAGCACGGGGCCGCAGGTCTCCTTCAGCAAGGTGAAGATCTGTGCGGCATACACCACATGCACGAACCGAGAGCAGGACCTCGCCCGGCCCCGGCGATGGATCAGGGCGCTCGCCCAGGCGCAACGGACCTGACACGATGGGGCCGGGTTTTTCAACCCACCATGCCCTCATGACTGGTCATTCAAGTCCGGCGCGGGTGGCCTCATCCAAGGGACCGCCCCAGGTCAACGGGGCGGCGATCTTGAAACGCCGTCCACTGACACTCTCCGGGACAATACGGAGGAAATGGTCCTTGGGGCCTGTCTCCCAGGGGAACAGTAACTGTCCTACGGAGTCAAGGAGTTCAGGGGTACGGGTGAGGGCTGTGGCCGGCCCTTTCACGACGACACTCCAGGCAACGCCCCCATCCGTGTCAGCACCATCGGCTTCAAGCGCCACCAGCTTGCCCAATGCGGACGCAAGCTTGGTGCCGGCACCTGTTCGGAAGACAAGTGATTCATGGTCAACCTTGTAATTGATGGGAAAGATCTCGGGGTGGTCGTTCACCCACACGGCAAGGCGGCCCACGGAGTCGCCCCGCAGCAAACGCCAGCACTCTTCAGTTGGCAGCACGGCGGTCTCCGGTATCGATGAATCTGGGGTCATGGCCACGATCATACGGAGCAGGTGCGACCGGCTGTAGGGCACAAAGACCCCTCACCGAACCTGCGGTGCTGGATGAACCTCCCCTGCAGGGGTAGTCTGTGTGCACCGGCTGCAGCCGGCAGGCCGGCCCGCGTGGATGTCCATCGAAAGGCGGGTTACATTGAACGAGCCCATACACCCCACCAGTACGGGCGCCCGGCAACCCGTTGCCGGGCCTCGAATCGACGAACTTCGTACCGACTTTGTTGACCGTGCCGGGGAAATGGTAAGCGACCAGCAACGGATGCAAGGACTTCTAAGTGCCGTCGTTGCCTTGGCCGAGGATCTTAGCCTGGAGGCGGTGCTGCACAGAGTGGTCAGTTCAGCGTGCCACCTTCTCGGGGCTGATTATGGGGCCTTGGGAGTGATTGGAGGCGACCGTGCCCTGAGCCATTTCATCACTGTGGGGATAGATGAGGGACTCGCCCGTCAGATTGGCCCCCTCCCCACAGGACATGGCGTTCTTGGCCTCCTGATCCGCGATCCGAAGCCGCTGCGGCTGCATGATCTTAGCCAGCATCCGGATGCCTACGGGTTTCCCAAGAATCATCCGCAGATGAAATCTTTCCTGGGCGTGCCGATCCGAGTGAGGGACGTTGTGTTCGGCAATCTCTACATGACCCATAAGAGAGGCGGCGGCGACTTCACAGACGAAGACGAAGACCTGGCCGAGGCACTTGCTGCAGCCGCCGGCGTCGCCATCGAAAACGCCAGGCTCTATGACGATGCCCGGCGCAGAACCGCATGGCTTCAGGCCTCCATGGATGTGACCAACAAAATGATGGGCGACGAGGAGACGCCGGAGGGCCAGAATGGGGGACTGGACATGATCGCCGCCAGAGCACTCCAGGAGTCCGGTTCCACCCTTGCCCTCATCCTGGTCCAGGAGGACACTCCCGACTTGTACCGGATCGCCGGAGGTGCGGGGAACCATGCTCCGGAGTGGGTCGGACGGCTTTTGTCGTTTGACTCGGGCGAAATGGACACCGTTCTCGCCACGGGCCACGCCGCTGTGATTGAAGACGCATCGTCTGCCCTCGGCACCGGAAGTGACCTGGCCACGAGCCGGCTCCTGGTTATCGACCTCAGCGCCCACGGCACCCACCACGGCCTACTGCTCCTCCTGCGGGAGCGTCAATCCGGGACGTTCAGTACGACGGACCTGGAGATGGGTCCCGTGTTCGGATCGCACGTCGCACTGGCGCTCGAGCTGGCGCGTGCGCATCGGCTGCGGGAGAAACTTGCCGTGTTTACCGACCGGGACCGGATCGCCCGCGACCTGCATGACCTCGTCATCCAGCGCCTGTTCGCAGCAGGGCTCAGCATCCAAAGCCTCCGACGTTATATGTCCGATGACTCCGCAGCCAGGACCATCCAGACTGTGACCGCCGAACTGGACGAGACAATCCGGGAGCTACGCAACACCATCTATTCGCTGAGTGACTCCGCCACGGCGAAGGAACTCCTCAGCAGCCGTGTCCTCCAGACGGTTCGTAGCGGCGCGCAGTCCCTGCCGTTTGTCCCCCTGCTGACTCTTACGGGGCCCATCGACGCGATCCGGGATGAAGAAACCGCCCTGAATATCCTGGCAATGATCACGGAGGGGCTGAGCAACGCCGTCCGGCACTCCGGAGCGGATTCGATCCGCGTGTCGGTTTCCGTGGACAACAGTCTTGTCGGCATCCTGATCCAGGACAACGGCACAGGATTCAGCGTGCCTTCGCCTGGCACCGGCCTGACGAACATGCAGCACCGGGCCGCCTCACTGGGCGGCACTTTCGAGGTCGCCAGCTCCCCGAAAACGGGAACAGCACTGACATGGACGGCTCCAGTTTTCTGAGGTCAGTGTTCATGGTGCTGCGCCACATGGACCGCGGCCTGCGTCCGCCGTTCAAAACCCAACTTCGCAAGCAGGGATGAGACGTAGTTTTTGACTGTCTTTTCCGCCAGAAGCATACGTTCGCCGATCTGGCGGTTTGTCAGACCCTCCCCAATGAGCTCCAGCACCCTGCGCTCCTGCCGGGTCAAGGACGCGATTTTTGGGTCCACGCGCTCCGGTTCTCCCAGTCCCTGAACAATCCGGGCCTTCAGGTCGGCATCAAACAGGGATTCCCCCTTGGCGGCGCGGCGCAGGGCACCGATCAGGGCGGAACCGCCTATTTCCTTGAGAACGTACCCGGAGGCCCCGGCCAGGACCGCGCCCCGCAGCGCCTGCTCGTCGTCGTAGCTTGTGAGGATCAGGCAATTAATCGTTTCATCCACCGAATGCACATCGCGGCACACTTCGATCCCCGTCCCGTCCGGCAACCGGGCATCAAGTACTGCCACGTCCGGGCGCAGCGCCGGAATCCGACGTGCCGCTTCGGCGGCAGACCCGGACATGCCGACGACGACGAAACCTTCGCTTTCCAGGAGGTCCTGAAGGCCCCGCCGTACCAGCTCGTGGTCGTCAAGGATGAACACCCGGATACCGTCGTCGGATGATTCAGTCCATTGCTCCGATGCTGTCGAGGCGTTCATCATGTTCCTTTCTGTGTACCCGTTCCAACCGGTACCGAGGTGTCACGTCTGCGACTGACTCATTCTTGAGGAAGGACGGTATCGCCACAAGGGTCCAATGACCCGGCCGGCGCGGCGGGGTATGACCAATGGCCCTACCCCTGCCCGCGGAACCGGGGAAGGGACTGTGGAAATAACGGTGTATCCGGCTCGACACGCCGGGCGTTAAGCCTGGCGGGGAGGAGCCCGATATGGCCGCAACACTTGAGGCTGTGCCGAGTACGAAAACCGCTGAGAAGAAGACAGAAATATCCGAGGCTGACGCTGCCCGCGAGCTGGTCAGAATGGCGAAGGAACAGGGCCTGTCCCTGACCGGTCCCGATGGTCTGCTCAAGCAGCTGACCAAGACCGTGATCGAGACTGCGCTCGATGAGGAAATGACCGAGCACCTCGGATATAAAAAGCACGATACGGCCGGTAAACAGACTGGCAACTCCCGCAACGGGGTGCGCCCGAAAACGGTGTTGACGGAGACCGCCGGCCCCGTGCAGGTGGACGTGCCGCGGGACCGGGAAGGCACGTTCGAGCCGGTCATCGTCAAGAAGCGCCAGCGCCGCCTGACGGGGGTCGATGAGATGGTCCTCTCGCTCTACGCCAAGGGCTTGACCACGGGAGAAATCAGCGCCCATTTCGCCGAGATCTACGGTACGTCTGTGTCGAAGGAGACGGTCTCCCGGATCACCGACCGGGTGGTCGAGGAGATGGCCGCGTGGCAGAACCGGCCGCTGGACGAGGTCTACGCGGCGATCACCCGCGCTGAATGCCTGAAGGCGGGATCATCAGGCAACCCTTTTCTATGGAAAAATCCTGAGCGCGGTGTCCCAGTTGAAGTGCTGGTGCTCAGGGCTGACCTGCAGGCCCATAACAACCAGCATGAAGGCTTCAAGTTCGCGCGAACGCCGAAGCGGCCCCACGTCGATGGGCCTGAGTCCTGCGGCCGCTGCCACGGCGCTGACTTTCTCTTTGGCTTGCTCCGAGTCGCCGGCGATAAAAACGTCCAGATGTTGCCCGCCGACCTTTCCAGCCTCCAGGGTGGTGGGAAACGTGGTGTTGAATGCTTTCACCACATCCGCGCGTCCATCTAACAGCCGGGCTGTATTTTCGGCTGCGGAGGTGCCGGGCTCCGTGGTCAGCCGATCGAAATTCGTGACGTCCACGGTGTTGCTGATGTCTACGACGACCCGGCCGTCAAGAGCGTCGCCGATTTCCAGGAGGGCGTTATGGACTTCCTTGTGCGGGATGGCCAGGAAGATTATTGCTCCTGTGATGGCGGCCCCCGTCACGCCTCCTGTGGCACCGGGTCCGAGGCTTTCGACCAGATCCCGTGTTTTGGAGCCGTCACGGCCAAGAATCTGTACCGGGTTGTTCCCTCGCAGCATCGCCGTGGCGAGTGCGCGGGCCATGTGTCCGCTGCCGAGAATGCTGATGTTGGTCATGATCTTCCCTTGCTGGAAACGCCGCGATCTGCTTGTCCATCCAGTAGACATTGTTAGTCGGTTCGGGCAATAGGGACGAAAGCCCCGGAGGCGGTGGGGGCTTAAGGCACTGGCCGTTCAGTGCTTCAGCGAGACACTGTGGTGTAAGTGGTGTGATGAAGGGAGCAGGAGTTGAAGGCGCATGAGGTCCTGGCGGGGGTTGATGGCTCCAGCACAGGCGGAGGGGCTGCGGACTGGGCTGCGCAGAGGGCGGACCGGCTAGGCCTCCGGCTGCATTTGGTGCGGGTGGTGCCCGAATCCTCGTACTACAGGGTGCCGGCGCAGTACGTGGAGGCCGTGGCCGAGGCGCAGGTGCGGGGTCTGAGGAGGATCGGTACGGAAATTCACGGTAAGGGATCCGGTGGCTGTTGAATTGGTGCCATGGCGGTCGATTTCCTAAGTGATGAGCAGGCCGCCGGGTTCGGCCGATTCCCTGATGAGGTGTCGCTGGAGGACCTCGAACGCTTTTGCTGGTTGGACGATGCCGATCTGTCGGTAGCCGGCCGCCGCCGGGGGATGCACAACCGATTGGGATTCGCTGTGCAGCTGGCTACCGTGCGGGTCGTGGGCCGGTTCCTGACGGATCCGTTGGTTGTTCCCTGGCCGGTGGTCGAGTCCCTGGCCGGACAGCTGGGCATTGCGGATGCCTCCGTTCTCAAGCTATACGCGCAGCGGGAACAGACCGGTTACGAGCATGCAGCGGAGATCTCCGCCATCTACGAGTACGTGGACTTCGCCGATCCGGCCAGGCACGAGGAACTGAAGCTGTTCCTGTCGGCCCGGGCGTGGACGTCGGCGGAGGGGCCGGTGCGCTTGTTTGAACGGGCGGCGGTCTGGCTGCGCGAGCGGAAGGTCCTTCTCCCGGGCGTCTCCACATTGACGCGCCTGGTTTCAGAGGTCCGTGCCGGCGCGAATGACCGACTCTATGCGGTGCTGCTTGACGCGGCCGGGCCCTCCCTGATCCAGGAGTTGGAGGGCCTGCTTCGGGTCGAGGACGGCTCGAGGCTGACCGCGTGGGAACGGCTGCGGACGGGGCCCTCAAGGGTGTCGGTGCCGGAGCTGCTGCGGCAGCTGGACCGGCTGGCACGCCTGCGGGCCCTGGGCGCGGGGACCGTTGACGTGGAAACGATACCCGCGGGCCGGATGAATGCCCTGGCCCGCTACGGGCTGGCAGGCAAGGCATCGGCGCTTCAGGGGCTGTCGGGCCAACGCCGGGGCGCGACCCTGCTCTGCGCCGTGCGGGCCCTGACGGCCGAGGTCGCCGATGATTTGTGTGACGCCCTGGATGCGATCGTCACTGAACGGGTGGTCCGCAAAGCGGCCCGGGAATCCGCGACCGCCCGGTTGAAGTCCCTGCCCCGCTTGTCGCGGGCGTCGCTGCAGCTGGCCAAGGCTGCGGAAACACTGGTTGAGGTCCTGGGCAATGCGGAATTTTCCGGTGCAGATGCCGCATCCATGCTTGCCGAGCAGATTTCGTTGCCCGAGTTGCGCGCTGCGGTCGATGTGGTGACTGAATTGGTGAATCCTGCCGGCAGCGAGGGCGATACCGCGGCCGAGATGATGCGCCGGTTCACAACGGTGCGTTCCTTCCTGCCGGCGTTGGCATCGGCGGCACCTTTTGGGGCCACGGCAGGCGGGACCCCGACATTGGCGGCGCTGGCAGCGTTGCCGGACGTTCTGGACGGCCGTAAAACCGATCCGGGCCAGGTTGATCTGTCCGTTCTGTCACCCGTCTGGCAACGCCTCATCAACGCCTCGGAAGAGATCGATCGCAGGGCCTACACGGTAGCGGTAATGGACGCCGTCCATAAGGCGCTGCGACGCAGGGACATTTTCGTTCTCGACGGGCGCCGTTGGGGAGACCCCAGGGCACGGCTGCTGACCGACCAGGCATGGCAGGCGACCAAGAACGAGACCTTGAGAGCACTCCAGCTGCCTGAAGATCCCCCGGCACACCTCGACGGTGTCCGCGAGAGCCTGGACGCCCACTACCGGGCGGCGGCCGATCAACTGGCGGATAATCCTGCGGTGCGGATTGGCGATGACGGCAAGGTTCATCTCTCGCCCCTGGAGGCCAAGACGGTACCTGAGTCATTAACGCAGCTTCGGGGGCTCGTGTCGGCGATGCTGCCGCGGGTGGACCTGCCCGATGTGCTGTTGGAAGTGCATTCCTGGACGGGGTTCCTGTCGGAATTCAGCCACGTTTCGGAGGCCTCCGCACGGATGGACCAGCTCGGTGTTTCCGTCGCCGCCATTCTGGTGGCCGAGGCGTGCAACGTCGGCCTGACACCGGTGGTCAAGGACGGCCACCCCGCGCTGACCCGAGGGCGTCTGTCACACGTCGATCAAAACTATGTGCGCGCCGATACGCTTCGCGCGGCGAACTCCCGGCTGATCCAGGCCCAGTCCGGTCTTGGTCTCGCCCAGCGCTGGGGTGCCGGCTTGCTGGCGTCCGTCGATGGAATGCGGTTCGTGGTGCCGGTCGCCACCGTCAATGCCGGGGCGAATCCGCGCTACTTCGGCCAGGGCCGCGGACTGACCTGGCTAAACTATCTCAACGACCAGGTGGCCGGCCTTGGCGCCGTCGTCGTCCCGGGGACGGTCCGCGATTCCCTACACATTCTGGACGGGCTGCTCGATCTTGACGGCGGCCAACGCCCCGAGATGGTCGCCACCGACACGGCCTCCTATTCGGACCAGGTCTTTGGGCTGTTCACCCTGCTCGGGTACCGGTTCTCGCCCCGCCTGGCCGGGCTGCCGGACCAACGGTTCTGGCGCATCGACACCACAGCGGACTATGGACAGCTGAACGCTGTCGCCGGACGCAACCGGATCAACATGGACCTCATCACGGCGAACTGGCCGGACATGCTCCGCCTTGCTGGATCCCTGACTGCCGGAACCGTGCGCGCCTCGGAAGTTCTGCGGGTCACCCAGGGCGGCGGGACACCAAGCCTGCTCGGAAAAGCGTTGGCGGAGTACGGCAGAATAGCCAAAACCGGGCACCTGCTGGACTTCATCGACGTTGACGAGGGCTACCGCCGGCAAATCCATACTCAGTTGACGTTGCAGGAATCCCGGCACGCCCTGGCCAGACTCATTTTCCACGGCAGGAGGGGACAGATACGGCAGCCTTACCGGGAAGGCCAGGAAGACCAGCTCGGAGCCCTGGGCCTGGTCCTAAACGCAATCATCCTGTGGAACACCCGGTACGTGGACGCCGCGCTCACCGAGCTCCGCGACCGTGGCTCCAGTGTTGCCGATGAAGACGTACAACGCCTTTCCCCGCTGGCCTCGGAACACATCAACATGCTGGGCCGCTACACTTTCACCGCAGACCCCGCCGGCACGCGGCTTCGGCCCTTCCGGAACCCCGACGAGGACCGAGAGGCCTGACCCGGAAAACGGTGAACCGCTCTGCTGTCCCGCAAGGGGAACCCTGATCGGGCAGTTCCTTCGGTTAGCTCCCCTGTGATTAGGGTGTGCTTGGACTTTCCGGGAGTGGTTGAAGCGGCATCGGCATAGGAGTGGCGCTGCGCATTTGGCCCTCGGTCAGTGGAACAAAGCTTGTCACGCAACTGGATGCCGTCGGAGAGTCGGGGGCGGGGACAATCGATTCTGTTGAATTGGTGGGAAGCTGTCCTGTCTCCTGTCTCCTGTCTCCTGGCACTCGCGGACGAGACTGATACTGACTTTCGGGGATGGCTCTGCGGATGGCAGGGGCGGCTCCTGCCACTCTTCTCCGGCCCCGTTACTGCCAACACTTCCGCAGGCTGTGATAGAGAAAATCAGAATGCATGCGGCCATGAACACGCGGATCTCTCTGGTACGTCCCATGCCCTGATTGTCCCGATACCCGCTCCACAAAAATAGGGGGCAAGTATCAACCGCTGGTTTCAATCCGATCAATATTCCCTGTGGGGTGACTGTGAGCGGAAAGTGACGGTTAGACCGCAACCTTTATTTGGCGTCGCGGCCGTCCCATTTGGGGAACGGTGAGCGGGACGGAATTGAGCGCACAACCGTTGTGAAGCTATGCCGGCAACGAGTCAGTGGCGATTAGCGTGATCCCGCGCGCACACCGCTCTCAACTTTATCGCCAAGATCGTTGTCTACGTTGTGCCAATATTCGAAGGCACGCAGAAGTACTGGTTCGCTGACCCCGTTGAGAAGATGCCCGACAATGTTGCTCACCAAACGCTGTCGTGCAGAATCGTCCAGCACATCACGCACTAGCGTCCCTGCCTGTCCCCAGTCGTCATCTTCCGGATGGAGGGAAGCGGCTGAGCGGACCAGATCGCCGTCGGCAAACCACACGGCCGATTCGCCAAACCGTTCCGTGCCTGCGGTCGGCCCGCTCTTGGAGTTGGGCACGTAAACCGGATCCCCAGGGTTGTGATGCCGCATGTTGCCGTCTTTGGCATAGGACCGAATCTCAGCGTTGCGCGGCTTGTTTACTGGTAACTCGTTGTAGTTGGTTCCTATCCGGGCCCGGTGCGCATCCGGATAGGAAAACATGCGGCCCTGCAACATGCGGTCTGGACTCGCCCCGATCCCCGGCACCATGTTGTTCACCTCGAACGCCGCCTGCTCAATTTCCGTGTGATAGTCAGAAGGGTTTCGGTCGAGCGTCATACGACCGACGTCGATAAGTGGGTAATCCTTCTGGGAAATGACCTTGGTCAGATCGAACGGATTGAAACGATAGTCTTTTGCCTCATCGAAGGGCATGATCTGCATTTTCAGACTCCAGCTCGGGTACTCACCGCGCTCAATTGCGTTGTGCAGATCGCGGGTGTGATAGTCGCCGTCTTTGCCAGCCATCTCATCCGCTTCAGCCTGAGCAAAGAACTCGATGCCCTGATCCGTCTTGAAGTGATAGCGAACCCAAAACTTCTCACCTGCCGCATTGACCCACAGATAGGTGTGGCTGGAGAATCCATCCATGTTTCGCCAGGTGCGCGGGATGCCACGGTCACCCATCAGCCACGTGACCTGATGCGCTGACTCGGGGGAAAGTGTCCAGTAATCCCACTGCATGTCATTGTCACGAAGATTGGTATCGGCGCGACGTTTTTGCGAGCGGATGAAGTCCATGAATTTCATTGGATCCCGCATGAAGAAGACCGGGGTGTTGTTGCCGACCATGTCGTAGTTGCCCTGCTCGGTGTAGAACTTGATGGCAAAACCACGCGGATCGCGCCATGTGTCGGGGCTTCCACGTTCCCCCGCTACGGTTGAGAACCTGATCAGGAGGTCAGTCTTGCGTCCCGGTTGGAACAGATCGGCCTTGGTATAAGCACTAACGTCATTGGTCACTTCAAATCGGCCGAACGCGCCACCGCCCTTTGCATGCGGCTGTCGTTCCGGCACACGTTCACGGTTGAACTGCGCCATCTTTTCGATGAGGTAATGGTCCTGCAGAAGAATCGGCCCGTCTGGACCAACGGTCAACGAGTGTTCGTCGCTGGCTACCGGAATGCCCGCGTTGTTCGTGGTGAAGTTCTGCTCTGACATGATTTCCCAATCGGTTGTCTGATCCGCTTCCGAACAGCTCCGAAAGTGGTCAACTAGCCTCCGGCCAAGATGGTGACATCAGCGATCCGATCCGATCGGTGTTCCTTAACCAGTAACTCCATACGACTCTTCCCATGAGGTTGGCGTCAAGAAAAATCTGAAACATCTCGGGTTTCATGCCACGGTCATTTCGGAAGTCTCGCCCGTTGTCGAGCCAGTTCACGAACTACAACTTGCCTCTCCTGCACAATCCCCACGCCATGCACGGACGACCGAAGTCCAGTGCACCGGATATGGAGACAGCCAGTCCGAGACCGTCGACCCCCACCGATTCTGACCGTCAATGTTTCGCAACCAGGGCTGCTGAGCCCCCAGATCCACTACCGCTGCGTCATGTAGGGACGCCGAACGGGCCACCCCTGAGAAGACGGAACCAATCGTAAATCGGCTCCTTCTGGGTCGAACTCGGGTGCCCGCGAGGGGACGGCGGGCAGTTCGGGACTCGAACGCTCGGCGGGATCGATGTTGACCGGTGCGGTCCGGCGGTTCACGCTGCCGTGCATGAATGAATTACTGATTGGATACGCACGCGTATCCACGAACGAACAAGATCTCACTGCCCAACAAAACGCCCGCGAACGACTGGGTGTTTAGACCTGCCTTGATCTACACCGACCACGGCCTCACGGGCACCAACCCTGCCCGGCCTGGTCTTCGGGAAGCGCTGGCCGCGTGCCGAGGCGGTGACACCTTGGTGGTTGCAAAGCTTGACCGGTTGGCTCGGTCCCTTCGGGAACAACCTGACCCCCAGACGTCCCAATGAACGAGCCGCAAGCCGGACGATCACTGGCGCAGATTCAACGTGCGACACGCGGTTGATCAGCCATCGCGGCGCTGCGTCACGTGGGGATCGCTCAGCGGGGCGTCCTGTGGTATTAGGTCACGCGCCGCAACGGACAGACCTGACGACGGGCATTGTCGCGTGGCAGATCAACCACCGAGAGGGGTAAGGGGCTTGAGGACCAATGCTCGGGAAAGTCACGCTAAGCCGGTGGGGCCAGGTATCAGAGGTTCTGGTCGGCACCGCTGTTACGCCGGGTCAGCGGCGCTG
>NZ_JAMXBG010000047.1:0-2161 GCF_023913835.1 Pseudarthrobacter raffinosi
TCGACGTGATGGTCGAGGCATCCATTGCCTCCGAGAATGACCCCGTGACGTTCGCCGCCACCGCCACACCAGTCGCCCCATCAGCCGGAGACGTAACCGTCACGGTCGGAGCCGTCGTATCACTACCACCCGCGGCAGCCGTGGTGAAGGTCCAGGTCTTGTCCGTCGCCAGCGCGTTGCCGGCAACATCCTTCACCCCACTGGAGCCGCTCTTGATCGTCGCCGTGTACGGCGTGTTTGCCGTGAGGTCAGTAGTCGGGTTCAACGTCGCAACGTTGCCCGTGCTGCTGTACGTCACGGCGGCCGGCACCGTCGTTGTCCCCGTCTTCAATGTGAACGTGTTCGACGTGATGNGCTGGGGTCGTAGGAGTGCCAGTACCGGTTGGTGGCGTTCACATCGGCGAGCAACAGCAGGCCGCTGTTGGCCGTGCCCCGCGCCGCGCTGTTGAGGTTCTGCTTCGTTGACGTCACGTTGTGGACATACTGGTCGGCGTCCACGATACGAGCCGTCTTCGCGGTGGTGAAGTTGATGTTGTCCAGCGGCGAGGACTTCTCGTAGATCGCACCCCCCGAGGTAGTGCAGACACCGGCGTTCGTCGTGCCATTCGGCTTCGGATAGGTGGCGAAGGTACGCAGTCTCTGCGTGCTCTCATCAATCAGGACGATCACCCGGTTCGGGCACTCCGACACAGGCGCGATCGGGTGCGCCGACCAGGTCGTGCCATTCAATGCCAACAGCTGGATCAGCGGCTGGGGCGCGGACGTGAAGGACGTCTTGACGGCGGCGAAAACCCGGTCACCCGAGGAGTCCAGCCACTTCAAGTTCATATGGTCATCAGCGCTGCGCTGCCCCGACACCGCCGCCACAGGAGTGCTCCATCCGGTGTTCGGGGCTCCGCCGACACTGTCGGCACGGTAGCTCCAGTACATGCCGTCGGTGGAGCCACCGACCTGCCGGCTCCACATCAGACCCATCTTGCCGGGTCCGAACGCGATCAGAGCCGACGTGTCGTCCACAGACACGTTGCTCAACGACGCAGGATGCGGGAACGGCGTGCCCCAGGTCTTGCCATCCGTGCCGGTGGCGTTCAGATAGATCCGGTTCCCCTGCTGCCACGTGGCCCACACCCGACCCGTCGAGTCCTTATCGATGGTCAGGGCCTCAACGCGGTAGTTGTTGATGTTTGTAGGACTCTGCGCCAGCAGCGAGTACGTCTTCGTACTCGAGCTGTAACTGTAACGTCGCATCGTCGTCGGGAAGCCCGGCTCAGCCGCCACACCGTCGTTGACGAACCGATAGCTCGCCACATACAACGTCGTCCCGTCCCACAACACGTCATGATGGGTGTTCGCCCGCGTGTCCGTCGCCACACCCGTATCGACCCACGAGCTCGACGCGGCATTGAACCGGAAGATATGAAAATCCGAGCTGGCAGTGTCCCACAGGTTCCCCCACCAGAGCCCGTCGTTGAACCACAACCCGCTCGTCGCCCGCTTCGTACCCGTCGGCGTCCCCGTCCCCGAATGCGACGGACCCTCAACCCCAACATCACCCTCAGCAGCCGACGCCGCAACCGGCACCACCAGAACACCACCCAGCGCAAGCAGCAGCGCTGTCAGCAGTGCATGGAGCCGCAGATTCCGCGACCCGCGTAGACGAAGACCAGCCGAGCGGCCACCTCCCCGCCTTACGCATAGGGTGCTAAGGACGAGTGCCTGGCTTAGCCACTTGACGGGCCTATTTATCTTCATGGCTGATCTCCTGGGTTCTTGGATGTCACGCCTGAACTCCGCATATACGTCGACAGAAACGACGGCAGAAGCCCTAGGCCACAAGCGTAGGAGCGCCCAATGAGGCGCACAATGACAGCCCTGTACCTAATAATTACTGTGTTCCCAATACCCCATACCTAAAGAATTCGCCCGTTGGTAAATCCCTGTACTTACGAACAGTCAGCGGGAGTGCTCTTAAAAGCGAGTACTGACTACTCGTGATAGCTCATGGAGCGCAACGTAGGCTCTTTGCACGGCCAGAGTCAATGGCAATGAATGAGAGCTGGGCCAGAGACCAGACCCATGACCGGATGTAGCGCTAGTGCCGCGCCCGACTTCCGAGCCGAGTGCGGAGTTGACTAAATCCGCAAGCGTCATGAAGTGGTGA